>NZ_CP055481.1:3617532-3918993 GCF_013705725.1 Klebsiella sp. RHBSTW-00484
CTTATTGTCATTTTCTCCCCCCTCACTGCGCCGTCCGGACACATTCAGGCCCCCATCTCAGCGAGGGCCTGCATTATCTGCAATCTGCTGCGTAATACCTTGTCAGGGGATAATACACGCGGATCTCAATTGCGCGAACAGGCTGAAAAACATGTCGTCGGTTGCCTGCATGCGAGTAAAGCCTGCCCGGCGCAATTTGCTACCGTCACCAAACATGTCGTAATTCCAGCTAAACACAAAATCGGCAAACTTCCCGTCGTTTAGCTGCAAGATGTCCGCTTCCACCAGTCTGCTCCCGGCAAGTTCGCGCCATTGTGCGCGATAGTCCTTAAATAACTGGTGAAATGACAGTCTGACCGGCGGGGCGCATTCCAGCTCAAACCAGCGCGCGATATGCGGCCACAACTCACTCCAACGCCAGACGTCACCGTTATTCACGTTGAATGCCTGATTCTCTGCCATCGGTGAGGTTGCTGCCCACAGCGTCGCCTCCGCCAACAATCCGGCATCAGTATGATCAACGATGCTGTGCCAGGTTTGTTCCGAGCCGGGAAAGCGCAAAGGTAAATTCTGCGCCTTACACAAAGACGCATACAGTGCGATGCTCAAAGCGAGGTTCATAACATTACCGGGCACTGCGCTACCCACCACGCCCGGCCTGATGGCATTCCAGTGCCACGTTTTTCCATGCTGAAAATCGCTAAGCCATGCGAGTTGAGCAGCGTTAAATTCCGCGCCAGGTACGCCAGGATCGCTTTCGCGCGCTGGGGTTTTGAATGGCCCAAGATGCGCGCCGTAGACTTTGTAGCCCTGCATCAGGCTTACGGTCTGTAGCGGGGCCGTTTTCTCAATGTTACTCACCAGGTTGCGCAGCATGGTGACATTCGGTTCAACCATTTCTGTCCAGTTCGCGGCATTCATCCAGGCGCTGTAAAAAATATGGGTGATGCCGCTGAGGGATTGCAGTCTTTGGGCGCTGTGCTGTGCATCCAATAAGTCGACGTTGATTATCGGAATGCCATCAGGGTGGGATGACGCCTGGCGGCTCAAGCCGATAACCTCCCACTTATTGTGCAGGAGCGTTTTGACAAGTTGCCTACCGACAATCCCGCTGGCGCCGGCAACCAGCGCGACCTTTTGTTGCTGCATCTTATTCATGGTGTTTCTCCAGAGAAGGTGACAGATACAGTGTGATATATTATTTTTTTCACACATATCCCATGAAACTGATGACACTTATAAGAAAAATCATTAAATGAACAATAAGCTCAATGCGATTGCCACCTTCTTGCGCGTGGCTGAAGCAGGCTCCTTTTCTGCGGCAGCCCGTCAGAGCGGTATCAAACAATCGGCGGTCAGCCAGCAGATTGCCGCGCTTGAGGAAGAGCTCGGCGTGGTGTTGCTGCATCGAACAACGCGAGTAATGGCGCTGACTGAACAGGGAGAAATTTATCGACGTGATATGCAGCTTTTGTTGGAGGCCATGCGGGAAGCAGAGAGGCGACTGAACCCCGACCATCTATGGCAAGGCAAGGTACATATGCAGTTGCCGAGCGGTCTGGGCCAGATCTTTTTGCCACATCTGCTGGCGCTTCAGACCACGAATCCAGAGCTGCATCTTACGATCTCACTTGATGACCGCGTTGCTGACCTTGTGACTGAAGGGGTTGATATCGCGCTGCGCCTCAGCAGTGAGCCCCCGCAGGCACATGCGGCGCGCGTGCTGGCGCGCATTGAAACGGCGCTTTTTGCTGCCCCCGGTTTTAAACCCGTGGATACTGTGAGCAAGTTGACTGGACTTCCTCATGTACGGTTCAGCGGCATCGCACAGGAAGCACCGCTACGCTTAATTTCTGCTGATGAGACTATCGATGTGAAGGTCAATACCGTTTTTCGTGCCAACACCAGTGAAGCGCTGTTACTGGCACTGGAGTCAGGCATCGGTATCGGCGGCATGCAGCGACCGCTCGCGGCCAGGGCTTTACGATCCGGTACACTGGTTCCGGTATTACCCGCCTGGCGGTTACCTGACCGTTTCCTCTATGCCGTCTATCCCGATGCCCGTTTTATCCCGCAAAGGGTCAGAAGCATTATTAGTGTGATCGAACAATTACTGCCTGAGATAACCGGGAATATCTGAAACGTTTATCGTGCGGCTACCGCTGTGAAAGAAAACTCCGTGAATATTCAGGGAGCGGAAAAAGGAGAAAACAGATCAAACTGGTAAACCGCCACCATCGCTGAGATATTCAATATCACGCTGATGATAAAGTAGGTTTTAAATGGCTGCTTTTGCGTTTTATGGCGAAAGAGCTGTTGACCCACTATCGCGCCAGGCCACCCTCCCATAACCCCAAATACCAGCAAGGTGAGTTCCGGTACTCTGCGCCAAGCCTTGCGTGCCGCCATTTTATCCACGCCGTAAACGACCAGCGTCAGGATGTTAACGAGCAGAAGCCATATGGCACAGGAATACGGGGTAAATAGGCTTCCAACCGCCGCGATAGCCAGGAGCAAATAACAGAAGCGATTGAGATTCATATCGGCTTCGAACATTCAGCATTAATATACTCTGAGAGAGCCCTACTATAGGACCGTATTGCCTCTGTAGGTGGGTTTTCAAGCATCAGATCAAAAAGAAGCCTAATCGCATCATCTTTCCGGCCAAGAGAAGATAAGCATAAAGCATAGAAAGGTATCACTTCTGATGCATCAGGATACTCGCGGCGTAATTGATTAAAAATAGATTCTGCTTTCTGTAATTCACCAAGACATCTATACGTACAGGCTAAACCAAAAGTCGCCTCAAACTTATCTTCACCTGAGAGCTTTTCACCCAAAGATAAAATATAATAATTAAGCGCTTCTTTTTCCATCCCCTGGTTATCATATGACCAGGCTATATTCAGATAAACCGAACCCTTAGATCCAATTGAATCAACCAGCGACAACAAAAACTGCCTGCTTTCTTCAATTTTACCCTGTTTCCTCAATTCAATTGCTTGATGTAGTAAATCAGAATCCATAATGACCTCAGTACAGGTGAACAGTGGCCTGTAAGCTATCACAACATGGGTGCTAGTGACAGTATCCTTAGTGACTGGTAATTGATAATGCAATAGATTAAATTATATCATCATGAACAATAATACAGTCGGCTTTCATAATTAGTAAAACAACGGAGTGTTATGAGTCATATTCAGCGGGAAACGTCCTGCCCAGCCATGCGATTAAATCCAGATCTTGATGCTGAGTTGCATGGATATAAATGGGCACGCGATAATGTCGGCCAATCAGGTGCGGCAATATATCGATTGTATGGTAAGCCTGATGCACCGGAATTGTATCTGAAGCATGGCGCAGGTACCGTTGCTGATGATATTACCGATGAAATGGTCAGACTCAACTGGCTGGCGGCCTATTTACCCCTTCCGACCATTAAGCATTTTACCCGTACCTCTAATGAGGCCTGGTTACTAACAACGGCGATACCAGGAAAGACGGCATTCCAGATGTTAGAAGAATACCCTGATGCCCGTACTGATATTGTTGATGCACTGGCGGTATTCCTGCGTCGGTTACATATGATCCCTGTAAGTCACTGCCCTTTTAACAGCGATCACCTATTTCGGCTCGCATTGGCACAAGAACGAATGAATAACGATCTGGTTGATGCCAGTGATTTTGATGATGAACGCAGCGGCTGGTCTGTTGAACAAGTCTGGAAAGAAATGCATAGCCTTTTACCCTTTTCACCCGATCCCGTAGTGACACATGGTGACTTCTCACTTGATAACCTTATTTTTTGTGAGGGTGAAGTGATTGGTTGTATTGATGTTGGACGAGTGGGCATCGCGGATCGATATCAGGATCTTGCTATCCTCTGGAACTGTCTCGGTGAGTTTTCACCTTCATTACAGGAAAGACTTTTTCAAACATATGGCATTACTCATCCCGACAGGAAAAAATTGCAGTTTCACATGATGCTCGATGAGTTTTTTTAACGTGAGGAAGAGTGAATCATCTCGCGAATGCGGGGTTGAATAATTTCGCTCATAACAGTGTGTCCGTTCTGGAAGACCTGTCATGAGCGATATTGCTCAAGCAACTGAATAGTTACTTTGACTGTTCTGAGCTCTCTGCAATGCGACGCAGATATTCATTATTTTTGAAAGCGACCATGATGAGTTCGAACATTACCCGGCAACCAATCAGACTAAAAATTGTACCGAAAAATCCTGTGATCAATTGCCCGCTAAACATCGAGAAAACGCCACCAACGAGTATAAGCACCATAAGTAACCAGTATAAAAACACCAACACTTTAGGTGTAATCAGATGGTCAAAACCCAATAAATCTTTCACTTTAACTCCTGTAAAAAGTTGAAATACATCCAAAATCAAAGTAAACATACGGGACACATTTCAAAATGTAAATATTTTATATCAGGGATGTTCCTTGAGGAAAAAGAAGATCAGCTCATGTTGATAAACGGGTATGTAGTTTTGTTAGATCCCTTTGGCCTGGAAATCAAAGTCTCGGATGTTTCCCCGTGGATGCTGTTCGTCGGTTTTTGGATAAGAATTTTGGGGAAGAAACACTGATGCTAATAAAAAACGGGAGCCCATCGGCTCCCGTTCTTATTATAAACAAAAAGAAACAGCGGCTGGTCCGCTGTTTCTTTGTTGTGCACAGAAAACCTCCAGCTAGGCTGGAGGTTCTGTAAAGCTTTCAGCTTTGAGCCAGTTATAAAAACCCCTTTTGATTTGTTAAAACAGTTTGCGGTCTGGCAACTGCAAACGTTCAACAAGAAATCAAAAGGGGGTCCCAATGAGGGACGAAAAGAGCTTAGCGCACACGCGATGGAACTGTAAATATCACATAGTTTTTGCGCCGAAGTACCGAAGAAAGGTGTTCTACGGGGAAAAGCGCAAAGCGATAGGCAGTATCTTAAGAAAGCTGTGCGAATGGAAAAACGTGAATATTTTGGAAGCAGAATGCTGTGTGGATCACATCCATATGCTTTTGGAAATCCCGCCCAAAATGAGTGTGTCGGGCTTTATGGGATACCTGAAGGGAAAGAGCAGCCTGATGCTTTATGAGCAGTTTGGCGATTTGAAGTTCAAATACCGTAACAGGGAATTCTGGTGCCGAGGGTATTACGTTGATACGGTTGGGAAAAATACAGCCAGGATACAAGAATACATAAAGCACCAGTTGGAAGAGGATAAAATGGGTGAGCAACTCTCGATCCCCTATCCGGGCAGCCCGTTTACGGGCCGTAAGTAATCCATAAATGCAAATGTCAGATCGCGATGCGCCTGTTAGGGCGCGGCTGGCAACAGAGCCTTATAGGCGCATATGAAAAACCTCCGGCTATGCCGGAGGATATTTATTTTAACCCAAAGTCTGGATTACATGTTCGCGATAATCGCGTCGCCAAACTCTGAACATTTCAGCAGCTTAGCGCCTTCCATCAGACGCTCAAAGTCATAGGTCACGGTCTTGGCAGCAATTGCGCCTTCAGTGCCTTTAACGATTAAGTCTGCGGCTTCAAACCACTGCATGTGGCGCAGCATCATCTCAGCGGACAGAATAATAGAACCTGGGTTCACTTTATCCTGGCCTGCATATTTCGGTGCAGTGCCGTGGGTCGCTTCGAACAGTGCACACTCGTCGCCGATGTTCGCGCCCGGAGCGATACCGATACCGCCAACCTGCGCCGCCAGGGCGTCAGAGATGTAGTCACCGTTCAGGTTCATACACGCGATAACGTCGTATTCCGCCGGACGCAGCAGGATCTGCTGCAGGAAGGCGTCAGCGATCACGTCTTTAACTACGATCTCTTTCCCGGTGTTCGGGTTTTTGATCTTCAGCCACGGGCCGCCGTCAATCAGTTCACCGCCGAACTCTTCGCGTGCCAGCTGGTAACCCCAGTCTTTAAACGCGCCTTCGGTGAACTTCATGATGTTGCCCTTGTGCACCAGGGTCAGGGAATCGCGATCGTTAGTAATAGCGTATTCAAGAGCTGCACGAACCAGGCGTTTGGTGCCTTCTTCAGAGCATGGCTTGATACCAATACCGCAATGTTCCGGGAAGCGAATTTTCTTCACGCCCATTTCATCACGCAGGAATTTGATCACTTTATCGGCTTCTGCTGAGTCAGCTTTCCACTCGATACCTGCATAGATGTCTTCTGAGTTTTCGCGGAAGATAACCATGTCGGTCAGTTCAGGATGTTTAACCGGGCTCGGCGTACCCTGGTAGTAACGTACCGGGCGCAGGCAAACGTAGAGGTCCAGTTCCTGACGCAAAGCAACGTTCAGAGAACGAATACCGCCGCCAACTGGCGTGGTCAGAGGGCCTTTGATAGCAACACGATAATCACGAATCAGATCAAGAGTTTCGGCAGGCAGCCAGACATCCTGGCCATAAACCTGGGTCGATTTTTCGCCGGTGTAAACTTCCATCCAGGAAATTTTACGCTCGCCCTTATAGGCTTTCTCAACGGCAGCATCAACCACTTTCAGCATTGCTGGGGTTACGTCAACACCGATACCATCGCCTTCGATGAACGGGATAATCGGGTTATGAGGGACGTTCAGTTTGCCGTTTTGCAGGGTGATTTTTTGACCTTCCGCCGGAACTACTACTTTGCTTTCCATTAACCTCTCCTTCGAGCGCTTCTGGTTCTGCTCTTCCCTCTTCACGCTAGCCGGGCGTTGGCTTTATTCGCCCACTCCCGTCATCGGAATATCCCGTTAACCGGAGATTTCGCGTCCGTGTCGCCTTCCTGTAATGCGAATCGGTTTGAGCAACCTTTTTGTTAATAAGTTGTAATGAGCATGTCAATACTACCTGAATGTTTGCGTCCATGAAAGGCATTCGTAATTAGGCTATAATGCGGCAATTGATAGAGTCTGAAAATACCATGCAAAAAACTTCATTTAGAAAACATCGCGTTGAGCGATTCAGCAAGCAACAAGTCACCAGACAACGTAAAGAACACCAACCAAAAACTGTGATCTTGTTCAATAAACCATATGATGTGTTGCCACAATTTACCGATGAATCCGGGCGCAGCACGCTAAAAGATTTTATTCCGGTTGCTGGAGTCTATGCTGCTGGTCGGCTGGACCGGGATAGCGAAGGCCTGCTGGTACTGACCAACGACGGCGCGCTACAGGCGGCGCTGACTCAGCCAGGCAAACGCACCGGCAAGATATATTATGTTCAGATTGAAGGTGAGCCGACGCAGGAGGCACTGGTCGCCCTGCGAGACGGCGTCACATTAAATGATGGCCCGACCCTGCCCGCTTGCGTTGAGCTGGTTGAGGAACCCGCGTGGCTATGGCCGCGAAATCCACCAATCCGCGAGCGCAAGTCGATCCCCACCAGCTGGCTAAAAATCACGCTTTATGAGGGGCGCAACCGTCAGGTTCGCAGAATGACCGCACACGTCGGCTATCCCACGCTGCGCCTGATTCGTTATGCGATGGGCGGCTATACGCTGGATGGACTGACCAACGGCGAATGGCGAAAGGTCGAATAATCCAATCCAAAAGCAGCATAAGTTCATTTCAGGGAAGAAAAATATGCGTTTAGCCCTTCTTGGTACATTAGGTCTCTGCTGCATCTCATCACTTTGTTTTGCAGAGGATAACTGCGATACCCTTGCCGGTATCGCCGCCGGAGAGGCCAATTACCTCTATGATTCAGCCCAGGTAAAAACCGGGGGTCGACTGCATTTCTACTCGGCTCCCGCAACCAAATGTTCGCTCCCGGCGTTTCTGATTGCTGGCGACAACGTCGAGATACTCCGCAGTATTGCGCTGGGTGACTCTGCGGATCAGCAGTATCGATACGTACGTTTTCGCGATGCCAAAGGACAATTCGCCACCGGCTGGGTAAATGCTGGCGGATTGGCACCAGAGAATCATCCCCTGCCCGTCAGCAGCCAGTGTCAGAAATGGGCAAATAAAGCGATGCGACAGCGCGAAAGTCTCGCTCCGGCTCAGGATAACCACTATCAAATACAAGGCTCCGGCCGGGCGTGGTTCTACTCCGTGCCGAACCAACAGTGTCGCAGCAGCAGCGTTTTCCTCCTGCGCGGGGATACTGTTTCCATCCAGGAACAATCCAACGATGATTTTATCGAGGCCGTTTATTACACCGCCGATCGCCATATCGTGCGCGGCTGGCTGAAAAAATCCCGGCTCACGCCCCTAAACCGTGGCGATAGCTACCGTGAGGATATCAATCCCTTATCAACGGACAAAGCATCGCGCCTGGTAACGCTTAATTTACGTCACGACTATAGCTGTATATTTTATGAAAGCTGGAATACGGAAAAAGAGATCCAGATGATTGTGCGTGAAGATCACCAGTCCGCGCAGTGTCGCGGCGCAGGCGACCCGGAAACATCGCCGGCGGTGGCTTATATAAGCGTTGATAAGCTCAGCGGCGAAATTCGCTGGCCGGATGTCGCAGAAGGGTTCGAACCATAATAAGGATGCAATATGTTTAAACCGCACGTCACCGTCGCCTGCGTAGTTCACGCGAAAGGCAAATTTTTGGTTGTTGAAGAAACGATCAATGGCAAAGCGTTATGGAACCAGCCTGCGGGGCATCTGGAGGCCGATGAAACGCTGGTGCAGGCCGCAGAACGCGAACTGTGGGAAGAGACCGGCATCCGCGCGACACCACAGCATTTTATCCGCATGCATCAGTGGATAGCCCCGGATCGCACGCCTTTTTTGCGTTTTTTGTTCGCCATTGAGCTTAACGATACGTGCGCCACTGAACCTCATGACA
The DNA here is from genome assembly GCF_013705725.1 of Klebsiella sp. RHBSTW-00484. Classification (NCBI taxonomy): domain Bacteria; kingdom Pseudomonadati; phylum Pseudomonadota; class Gammaproteobacteria; order Enterobacterales; family Enterobacteriaceae; genus Klebsiella; species Klebsiella sp. RHBSTW-00484. The sequence goes on from NZ_CP055481.1 coordinate 3,626,348, forward strand.
GCGATATTGACCGCTGCCTGTGGCTTAGTGCTGAGGAAATCCTTAACGCGGCAAACCTGCGTTCTCAATTAGTTGCCGAGAGCATCCGCAGCTACCAGCAAGATCCACGTTACCCTCTGTCGTTAATTGGCGAATTTAACTGGCCGTTCACAGGGGGTGCCTGAACGGGAGACGCGTGCTAGAATACGCCGCCTCGAAGTTCAATGTAGTGAGTATTCCAATGTCAGAAAGCCAGAAAAAAGTGATCGTCGGCATGTCCGGCGGGGTTGATTCCTCAGTTTCCGCTTACCTGCTTCTCCAGCAAGGTTATAAGGTGGAAGGCCTGTTCATGAAGAACTGGGAAGAAGACGACGGCGAGGAATATTGCACCGCAGCAGCAGATCTGGCGGACGCGCAAGCCGTCTGCGATAAGCTCGGCATTGAGCTTCACACCGTTAACTTTGCCGCAGAATATTGGGACAACGTGTTCGAACTGTTCCTTGAAGAATATAAAGCCGGACGCACGCCGAACCCGGATATTCTGTGTAACAAAGAAATTAAATTTAAAGCCTTCCTCGAATTTGCCGCTGAAGACCTCGGTGCTGACTACATCGCCACCGGTCACTACGTGCGCCGCGCCGATGTCAACGGTAAGAGTCAGCTGCTGCGCGGCCTCGACGGCAATAAAGACCAGAGCTACTTCCTTTATACTCTGGGTCACGAGCAGATCGCGCAAAGCCTGTTCCCGGTGGGTGAGCTGGAAAAACCGCAGGTGCGCAAAATCGCTGAAGAGCTGGATTTAATCACCGCGAAGAAAAAAGACTCCACCGGCATCTGCTTTATCGGCGAACGTAAATTCCGCGAGTTCCTTGGCCGCTACCTGCCTGCTCAGCCGGGCAAAATCATCACCGTTGACGGTGATGAAGTCGGCGAGCATCAGGGTTTGATGTACCACACGCTTGGGCAACGTAAAGGCCTGGGTATTGGCGGCATCAAAGACGGTGGCGAAGACCCGTGGTACGTGGTCGATAAAGATGTCGAGAATAATATTCTTATCGTGGCTCAGGGCCACGAGCATCCGCGTCTGATGTCAGTTGGCCTGATTGCCCAACAGCTGCACTGGGTCGACCGCGAGCCGGTAACGGGCACCCTGCGCTGCACGGTAAAAACCCGCTATCGCCAGACCGATATCCCCTGCACCGTGAAGGCGCTGGATGACGAACGTATCGAAGTTATCTTTGACGAACCGGTCGCGGCCGTTACGCCTGGCCAGTCAGCGGTCTTCTACAGCGGCGAAATCTGCCTCGGTGGCGGTATTATTGAACAACGCTTGCCGCTGCAGGCCTGACAGACGTTTTTGCCGCTGGATGTACCAATCGGGCGTCCGGTGGTTTACAAGGAGAATGTGTGGCGAAGAATTATTATGACATTACGCTGGCGCTGGCCGGAGTTTGCCAGGCCGCGCGTCTGGTTCAGGAACTGGCGCACCAGGGACATTGCGATGGCGATGCCCTGCATGTGTCGCTGAACAGCATCATCGACCTCGACCCGGATTCGACTCTGGCGGTGTTCGGTGGCAGTGAAGCCAATCTTCGCCTCGGACTAGAAACCCTCATCGGCGTGCTGAACACCAGCAGCCGTCAGGGACTGAATGCCGAACTCACCCGCTATACTTTAAGCCTGATGGTGCTGGAGCGTAAGCTTGCTGCCAGCAAAGGGGCGATGAATACCCTCGGTGACCGCATTGGCGGCCTGCGCCGTCAGCTGGAACATTTCGATCTGCAATCTGAAACCCTGCTCAGCGCGATGGCGGGCATCTACGTTGATGTGATTAGCCCGCTGGGCCCGCGGATTCAGGTAACCGGCTCCCCTGCCGTGCTGCAAAGCCCACAGGTACAGGCCAAAGTTCGCTCCACCCTGCTGGCGGGCATTCGCGCCGCCGTGCTCTGGCACCAGGTAGGCGGTGGACGGCTGCAGCTGATGTTTTCTCGTAATCGTCTGGTTAACCAGGCAAAACAAATTCTTGCTCATTTAACCCCGGAGTTATGATCTATGGAATTATCCTCACTGACCGCCGTTTCCCCAGTCGACGGACGCTACGGCGATAAAGTCAGCGCGCTGCGCGGTATCTTCAGCGAATTCGGTTTGCTGAAATTCCGTGTTCAGGTAGAAGTTCGTTGGCTGCAAAAACTGGCCACGCACGCAGCGATCAAGGAAGTTCCTGCTTTTGCTGCCGACGCAATCGGTTACCTTGATAAAATTGTCACCGATTTCAGCGTAGAAGATGCAGAGCGCATCAAAACTATCGAGCGCACCACCAACCACGACGTTAAAGCGGTTGAGTATTTCCTCAAGGAAAAGGTCGCTGATGTGGCCGAGCTGCACGCAGTCTCCGAGTTTATCCACTTCGCCTGCACCTCTGAGGACATCAACAATCTGTCCCACGCGCTGATGCTGAAAACCGCACGCGACGAAGTGATCCTGCCCTACTGGCGTAAGCTTATCGACGCGGTCAAAGACCTCGCGGTACAGTATCGCGATATTCCGCTGCTCTCCCGTACCCACGGTCAGCCGGCCACGCCGTCCACCATGGGTAAAGAGATGGCGAACGTTGCTTACCGTATGGAACGCCAGTATCGTCAGCTAAACCAGGTTGAAATCCTCGGTAAAATCAACGGCGCGGTCGGTAACTACAACGCCCACATTGTCGCCTACCCCGAAGTGGACTGGCACCAGTTCAGCGAAGAGTTTGTGACCTCGTTGGGCATCCAGTGGAACCCGTATACCACCCAGATTGAGCCACATGACTACATCGCCGAGCTGTTCGACTGCATGGCACGCTTCAACACCATCCTGATCGATTTCGATCGCGACGTGTGGGGCTATATCGCGCTCAACCATTTCAAGCAGAAAACCATTGCTGGCGAAATCGGCTCTTCAACCATGCCGCATAAAGTGAACCCGATTGACTTCGAGAACTCCGAAGGCAACCTCGGTCTGGCTAATGCGATGATGCAGCACCTGGCGAGCAAGCTACCGGTTTCCCGCTGGCAGCGCGATCTGACCGACTCCACCGTGTTGCGTAACCTCGGCGTGGGTATCGGCTACGCGCTGATCGCCTATCAGTCCACCCTAAAAGGCGTGAGCAAGCTGGAGCTGAATCAGGACCGTCTTCTGGACGAGCTGGATCACAACTGGGAAGTTCTGGCCGAACCGATTCAGACCGTCATGCGCCGCTACGGCATCGAAAAGCCGTACGAGAAGCTCAAAGAACTGACCCGCGGCAAGCGCGTTGACGCTGAAGGCATGCAGCAGTTCATCGACAGCCTGGCGCTGCCGGAAGATGAGAAAGTTCGCCTGAAGGCGATGACTCCGGCCAACTATATCGGCCGCGCGACCACCATGGTTGACGAACTGAAATAAGCCCTCCGCCCTCTTTCCACCGCGAGAGAGGGCTTTAAAATTGCGTTCCCTGCCTGATATTTAAACACTGTTTCTCTCTCTTTTTGCTCTACGCCGTATCATATCGGAAGGTTACCTCGTGGAAAGATGGATGATGAGTATTGAGCCTATCCTCACTGTTATCTGAAGGAGTGCGCTGACGGAAAACGAGTGCTCTCCTGAGCGGTTTACCCAATGTTTATCCACACGGCAACATAATCAGCGTTAAACTATTCAAATCGAAAATAAAATGGAGAACTGGCATGCGCGTACTCGTGGTTGAGGACAATGCTCTGCTGCGCCATCACCTGAAAGTTCAGTTGCAGGAATTGGGCCATCAGGTAGATGCGGCGGAAGATGCGAAGGAAGCAGATTACTATCTGGGTGAACACGTTCCGGACATCGCTATTGTTGATCTTGGCCTGCCGGATGAGGACGGCCTGTCGCTGATTCGCCGCTGGCGCGGTCACGACGTCTCGGTGCCGATTCTGGTGCTCACCGCACGTGAAGGGTGGCAGGACAAGGTCGAAGTTCTCAGCGCCGGGGCCGATGACTACGTCACCAAACCATTTCATATCGAAGAGGTCGCCGCCCGCATGCAGGCTCTGCTGCGGCGTAACAGCGGCCTGGCCTCACAGGTTATCTCCATCCCGCCTTTCCAGGTTGATTTGTCGCGCCGCGAACTGTCGGTCAACAGCCAACCGATCAAGCTTACCGCTTTCGAATACACCATTATGGAAACGCTGATCCGTAACCGGGGCAAAGTGGTCAGTAAAGACTCGCTGATGCTGCAACTCTATCCCGACGCCGAACTGCGCGAAAGCCACACCATTGATGTACTGATGGGAAGACTGCGCAAGAAAATCCAGGCTGAGCATCCGCAGGATGTGATTACGACGGTCCGCGGCCAGGGCTATCTGTTCGAACTTCGCGGATGAAAGGCGTGCTACGGCATATTCTGCCGCTGTCGCTTCGCGTCCGCTTTCTGCTGGCGACAGCCGCTGTGGTGCTGGTGCTGTCGCTGTCTTACGGAATGGTGGCGCTGGTCGGCTATAGCGTAAGCTTCGATAAAACCACTTTTCGCCTGCTACGTGGCGAGAGCAACCTGTTCTATATGCTGGCAAAGTGGGAAAACAACACCATTGAGGTCGATATTCCCGAAAACCTCAATATGCAAAGCCCCACAGTGACGCTGATTTACGACGCCAACGGCAAACTCTTATGGGCACAGCACGACGTGCCGTGGCTCACCAAACGCATTCAGCCGGAGTGGCTGAAAAACAACGGTTTTCATGAGATTGAGGCCGATGTCGACAGCAGTAGCATGCTGCAACACAATAACCTGGAAGTGCAGCAACAGCTGGACGCTATCCGTGAAGAGGATGACGACTCCGAGATGACCCACTCGGTGGCGATCAATCTTTACCCCGCCACCAGCACGATGCCGCAGTTGAGTATCGTGGTCGTCGATACCATTCCGGTGGAACTTAAGCGTTCCTATATGGTGTGGAGCTGGTTTATCTACGTGCTGGCGGCCAACCTGCTGCTGGTGATCCCGTTACTATGGGTAGCAGCATGGTGGAGCCTGCGACCTATCGAGTCGCTGGCAAAAGAGGTGCGTGAACTGGAAGAGCATCACCGTGAGATGCTCAATCCGAACACCACCCGCGAGCTCACCCGGCTGGTCAGCAACCTTAACCGCCTGCTGAAAAGTGAACGCGAGCGCTACGACAAATACCGCACCACCCTGACCGACCTGACCCATAGCCTGAAAACGCCGCTGGCGGTGATGCAAAGCACCCTGCGCTCGATGCGCGGCGGGAAGCTCAACGTCAATGAAGCCGAACCGGTGATGCTGGAACAGATTAGTCGTATCTCGCAGCAGATTGGTTACTATCTCCATCGCGCCAGCATGCGCAGCGGCGGTTCTCTCCTCAGTCGCGAACTTCACCCAATTGCCCCACTGCTTGATAGCCTGACCTCGGCGCTAAACAAGGTCTATCAGCGTAAAGGCGTGAATATCACCCTCGATATTTCACCGGAAATCAGCTTCGTCGGCGAACAGAATGATTTTATGGAAGTCATGGGCAACGTGCTCGACAACGCCTGCAAGTATTGCCTGGAGTTTGTGGAAGTCTCCGTGCGTCAGTCCAACGACAACCACCTGCATATTCTGGTTGAAGATGATGGTCCAGGGATCCCCCAGAGTATGCGTAACGCGGTGTTCGATCGCGGTCAGCGCGCCGATACCCTGCGCCCCGGACAAGGTGTAGGCCTCGCCGTCGCCCGCGATATCGTTGAACAGTATGATGGCCGCATCCTGACTGAGGACAGCTTACTCGGCGGAGCCTGCATGGAAGTCATTTTTGGTCGCCAGCACCCAGAAGATAAAGAGAGCTAAAACAGTCAGTTTTTTAACGGCGCCTGCATCATGCAGGTGCCGCATCCGTTATAATCCCTAACAAACACCTGCTGTGGAATATAATTATGGATTATCAATTAACGCTAAACTGGCCCGACTTTATCGAGCGCTACTGGCAAAAACGCCCGGTAGTACTGAAACGTGGCTTTGCTAATTTCGTCGATCCTTTAAGCCCGGATGAGCTGGCTGGACTGGCCATGGAGAGCGAAGTAGACAGCCGCCTGGTTAGCCACCAGGACGGCAAATGGCAGGTCAGCCACGGTCCGTTTGAGAGCTACGATCACCTGAGCGAGAATAACTGGTCGCTGTTGGTACAGGCGGTAAACAACTGGCACGAGCCATCAGCGGCGCTGATGGCTCCGTTCCGCGCCCTGCCCGACTGGCGCATCGACGATCTCATGATCTCATTTTCCGTTCCTGGCGGCGGCGTCGGTCCCCATCTCGATCAATACGACGTATTTATCATTCAGGGCACCGGTCGTCGTCGCTGGCGCGTGGGCGAAAAGGTGCCGATGAAGCAGCACTGCCCGCACCCGGATCTGCTGCAGGTTGATCCGTTTGACGCGATTATTGATGAAGAGATGGAGCCAGGCGATATTCTCTATATTCCACCGGGATTCCCGCATGAGGGCTATTCGCTGGAAAACTCGCTCAACTATTCCGTTGGCTATCGCGCCCCTAACGCCCGCGAACTGTTTAGCGGCTTTGCTGATTATGTTTTACAGCGCGAGTTAGGTAGCCAGCGTTACGCCGATCCGGACGTGCCGTCGCGGGATCATCCGGCGGATATTTTGCCTGCCGAGCTGGATCGCCTGCGCGAAATGATGCTCGGGCTGATTAACCAGCCGGAGCATTTTAAGCAGTGGTTTGGCGAGTTTATTACTCAGTCCCGTCACGAGCTGGACGTCGCGCCGCCGGAGCCGCCGTATCAGCCCGATGAGATTTACGACGCCCTGCAGCAGGGGGATAAGCTGGCGCGCCTCGGTGGCCTGCGCGTGCTGCGTATCGATGGCGAGGTGTTCGTCAACGGCGAGCAAATTAACTCCCCGCACCGCCCGGCGCTGGATGCCATGGCAACGCACCTTTCGCTCAAGGCAGACCATTTCGGCGATGCGCTGGAAGACCCATCATTCCTCGCCCTGCTGGCGGCGCTGGTCAACAGTGGTTACTGGTTCTTCGAGGACTGATCCCTCAGTTTGCCCGGTGGCGGCTAACGCCTTACCGGGCCTACAGGAGCGGGCTCTGGGTTTAGCGTTTTGCCGTCAGCTCGGCGATACGCACAATCACCTTCACCGCTTTTTCCATGCCTTCGAGAGTTACGAACTCATGCTTGCCGTGGTAGTTATAGCCGCCGGTAAACAGATTCGGGCACGGTAAGCCCATAAAAGAGAGCTGCGCGCCGTCGGTGCCGCCACGAATCGGCTTCATTTCCGGCTCAATATGGCAATCAACCATCGCCTGACGAGCAATCTCGACCACGTGCGGGTGCGCCATCACCTTCTCATGCATATTGTAATAGCTGTCCTCAATGATCAGCTCAATATAGCAATCCGGGTGCAGCCCTTTGCCAACCTTCTTGGCGATCTCCATCATTTTGCGTTTGCGGGCTTCAAACTGCTTACGGTCAAAATCGCGGATGATATAGTGCATATCCGCACGATCGACCGTACCTTTGATACTGGCCAGATGGTAGAAGCCCTCGTAGCCTTCGGTAGTTTCCGGTGCTTCATCGGCGGGCACTTCGGCATGAATTCGTGCCGCCAGCGACAGCGCATTGACCATCACGCCCTTTGCGGTGCCGGGATGCACGTTATTGCCGACGATCTTAATCGTCACCGATGCGGCGTTAAAGTTTTCAAACTCCAGCTCACCCACGCCGCCGCCATCGACGGTATAGGCCCAGCGGGCGTCAAAAGCGGCGACGTCAAAATGCTTCGCCCCTTTTCCGACCTCTTCATCTGGGGTAAAGGCCACGCGAATATCGCCGTGGGGAATGTTCTTCGCCTTTAGTGTTGCCAGGGCGGTCATAATCTCGGCAATACCCGCTTTATCATCAGCGCCGAGCAGGGTTTTACCATCAGTGGTAATTAACGTCTGTCCAAGCAGCTGGTGAAGCACCGGAAACATCACCGGAGAAAGCACCTCGTCACCAATACCAAGAGCAATATCGCCGCCGCGGTAGTTTTCAACAATCTGCGGATTGACGTTCTTGCCGCTGAAGTCTGGCGACGTATCAACGTGAGAAATAAAGCCAATGGCCGGAATATCGCCCGCGACGTTAGCCGGCAGGGTGCCCATGACTGTCCCTTTCTCACTTAGCGTCACATTGACGAGTCCCATTTCTTCCAGCTGCGCCTGGAGCAGGCGTAACAGCTTCCACTGCCCTTCGGTGCTCGGAACCTGACGCACGCCAGGCTTCGATTGCGTGTCCAAAGAAACGTACTGCAAAAAACGCTCAAGCAATTTATCCATGTAGCCACCCTCTTCTTTTGTGACAACATTATTGATAAGCCGGAAAAGACAAATATTGCGTCAGGTCATTTTTAGCCCGGCAAATGAGAATTTAATACATTTCGAACGATAATGTTGTAAAGGTAGTTCATCGTGGCGCATCAATCATTGGCGATTACAATCGTTTGCCGTAGAATGCTTGCCCTTATTATTTCATGTGCAAGCCCAAAGGTGGTTAACCACAAACCCCGCATCGGTAAGCTTTCCGCTGCGTCTACATGGGACAGAGTCAAAAATTGAATATACAACCGCGTTCGCGTTCGCCGCTGGTTCAACTGGCGGGAATTCGCAAAAGCTTTGATGGTAAAACGGTAATATCCGACCTCAATCTGACCATCAACAACGGTGAGTTTCTCACCCTGCTTGGCCCCTCTGGCTGCGGTAAAACAACCGTTCTTCGTCTTATCGCCGGACTGGAAAACGTCGATAGCGGCCATATCCATCTCGAAGATCACGACATCACCCATATCCCGGCGGAAAACCGTCACGTTAACACCGTTTTTCAAAGCTATGCGCTCTTTCCGCACATGACGGTATTTGAGAACGTCGCCTTTGGCCTGCGCATGCAAAAAACCCCGGCGGCGGAAATTACCCCCCGCGTCCATGACGCTTTGCGCATGGTGCAGCTCGAAGAGTTTGCCCAACGTAAGCCGCATCAGCTTTCCGGCGGGCAACAGCAGCGCGTAGCGATTGCCCGAGCTGTGGTTAATAAACCGCGTCTGCTGCTGCTTGATGAATCTCTCTCCGCGCTGGACTACAAACTGCGCAAGCAGATGCAGAACGAGCTGAAAGCCCTCCAGCGTAAGCTCGGTATTACTTTCGTGTTCGTCACACACGATCAGGAAGAAGCGCTAACCATGTCCGATCGCATCGTGGTGATGCGCGACGGAAAAATCGAGCAGGACGGCACGCCGCGAGAAATCTACGAAGAGCCGAAAAACCTGTTTGTCGCCAGCTTTATCGGCGAAATCAACCTCTTCAATGCCACGGTTATCGAACGTATCGATGAACAGCGAGTGCGCGCTAACGTTGAAGGCCGTGAATGCAATATCTATGTCAACTTTGCCGTCGAAAAAGGCCAGCGGCTCAATGTGTTACTGCGCCCGGAAGATCTGCGCGTCGATGAGATTCACCACAGTAACGAGGCAGATGGCCTGATAGGCTATATCCGTGAACGCAACTATAAAGGCATGACGCTGGAGTCGGTGGTTGAGCTGGAAAACGGCAAGATGGTGATGGTCAGTGAATTCTTTAATGAAGACGATCCTGACTTTGACCACTCTCTCGACCAGAAAATGGCCATTAACTGGGTAGAAAGCTGGGAGGTTGTGCTGGCTGATGAAGAACACAAGTAGATTCCAAAATGTGGTGATTGCCACCATCGTGGGCTGGCTTGTGCTGTTTGTCTTTCTGCCCAACCTGATGATTATTGGCACCAGCTTCCTGACCCGCGACGATACCAATTTCGTCAAGCTGGTCTTTACGCTGGATAACTACGCGCGCCTGCTCGACCCGCTCTACTACGATGTGCTTCTGCACTCGCTGAATATGGCGCTGCTGGCGACGCTGGCCTGCCTGGCGCTCGGCTATCCCTTTGCCTGGTTTCTGGCGAGATTGCCAGAGAAAGTGCGCCCGCTGCTGCTGTTTCTGCTGATCGTGCCCTTCTGGACCAATTCACTGATTCGTATCTATGGACTGAAGATCTTTCTCAGCACCAAAGGTTATCTCAACGAGTTTCTACTGTGGTCAGGCGTTATCGATACGCCGCTGCGCATCATGTACACCCCCTCGGCGGTGATTATCGGCCTGGTCTATATTCTGCTGCCGTTTATGGTAATGCCGCTCTACTCCAGCATCGAGAAGCTCGACCGCCCGCTGCTGGAAGCGGCGAAAGATCTGGGTGCCAACAAGCTACAAACCTTTATCCGCATCATCATTCCGCTGACCATGCCGGGCATTATTGCTGGCTGCCTGTTGGTGATGCTCCCGGCGATGGGGCTGTTCTATGTTTCTGACCTGATGGGCGGCGCGAAAAACCTGCTTATCGGTAACGTGATTAAGAGCCAGTTCCTCAACATTCGCGACTGGCCATTCGGCGCGGCGACGAGTATTACGCTCACGTTGGTGATGGGCCTGATGCTGCTGATTTACTGGCGCGCGGCACGTTTACTGAATAAAAAGGTGGAGCTGGAATGATCGGTCGACTGCTGCGCGGCGGCTTTATGACCGCCATTTACGCGTACCTCTATATCCCCATAATTATTCTGATCGTCAACTCGTTTAACAGTTCACGCTTCGGCATCAACTGGCAAGGCTTCACTACCAAGTGGTATAGCCTGTTGATGAACAACGACAGCCTGCTGCAGGCAGCGCAGCACTCGCTGACCATGGCGGTGCTGTCGGCGACTTTCGCCACGCTTATCGGTTCACTGACCGCCGTCGCGCTGTATCGCTATCGCTTTCGCGGTAAGCCGTTTGTCAGCGGGATGCTGTTTGTGGTGATGATGTCGCCAGATATCGTGATGGCGATTTCGCTGCTGGTGCTGTTTATGCTGATCGGTATTCAGCTCGGCTTCTGGTCGCTGCTGTTTTCGCATATCACTTTCTGCCTGCCCTTCGTGGTTGTCACAGTATTCTCGCGCCTGAAGGGCTTCGACGTGCGGATGCTGGAAGCGGCGAAAGATCTCGGTGCCAGTGAGATAACCATTCTGCGCAAGATTATTCTGCCGCTGGCGCTGCCCGCAGTGGCTGCAGGCTGGCTGCTGAGCTTTACTCTGTCGATGGATGACGTGGTGGTCTCGTCATTCGTTACCGGTCCAGGCTATGAGATCCTGCCGCTGAAAATTTATTCGATGGTCAAAGTTGGGGTATCGCCAGAGGTTAATGCGCTGGCGACCATTTTGTTGGTTCTGTCGCTGGTGATGGTGATTGCCAGCCAGTTAATAGCACGTGATAAAACTCAGGGGACGTTAAAATGAAAAAATGGTCACGCCACCTGCTCGCTGCGGGTGCTCTGGCAGTAGGTATGAGCGCCGCGCACGCGGACGATAGCAAAACGCTCTATTTCTACAACTGGACCGAGTATGTTCCACCAGGCCTGCTGGAGCAGTTCACCAAAGAGACCGGCATCAAGGTTATCTATTCGACCTACGAGTCGAACGAAACCATGTACGCCAAGCTCAAAACCTATAAAGACGGTGCCTACGATCTGGTGGTGCCGTCCACCTATTTCGTCGATAAAATGCGCAAAGAGGGCATGCTGCAGAAGATCGACAAGAGCAAGTTGACCAACTTCGGCAATCTCGATCCTGAGATGCTCAATAAACCGTTCGATCCAAATAACGACTACTCGATCCCCTACATCTGGGGCGCGACGGCGATTGGCGTCAATAGCGACGAAATCGCTCCAAAGAGCGTCACCAGTTGGGCTGATTTGTGGAAGCCCGAGTATAAGAGCAGCCTGCTGCTGACCGACGACGCGCGTGAAGTGTTCCAGGTCGCGTTGCGTAAACTGGGCTACTCCGGCAATACCACCGATCCGAAAGAGATTGAAGCGGCGTATAACGAGCTGAAAAAGCTGATGCCAAACGTGGCGGCGTTCAACTCCGATAACCCGGCGAACCCGTATATGGAAGGTGAAGTAAACCTCGGTATGGTGTGGAACGGCTCTGCATGGGTGGCACGCCAGGCCGGTACGCCGCTGCAAGTGGTATGGCCGAAAGAAGGCGGCATCTTCTGGATGGATAGCCTGTCGATCCCGGCAAACGCCAAAAACGTTGACGGCGCGCTGAAGCTGATTAACTTCCTGCTGCGCCCGGAAGTCGCCAAACAGGTTGCGGAAACCATCGGCTACCCGACGCCAAACCTCGCTGCGCGTAAGATGCTAAGCCCGGAAGTCGCTAACGATAAATCACTCTACCCGGACGCCGACACGATTCAAAAAGGCGAATGGCAAAACGACGTTGGCAGCGCCAGCACGCTTTATGAAGAGTATTATCAGAAACTGAAAGCGGGTCGTTAATCGCACCAGCCTGCCGGGCTTCGGTTAAGTTTAATACCCAAAATAATTCGAGTTGCATCACGGCGGCAACTAAACGCATCCCCGGGAGCGTACAAACAGTACGTGACCGGGGTAAGTGCAGGCGGCCAACAAAGATGCAGCTTGAAGTATGATGGGTATTAATGTGTTACAAGGATAAGTACACATGAAACAAGACGGCAAAGTTCTTTATTATATCTTCCTCAGCATTGGCATCGTGATGATGCTCATCTCCGCTGCTATTTTTTATTATCAGTATCGTGCCAACAGCAACGTTATCCATACCACCGGTATTATCGTTGATACCGAATTACGCAGAAGCAACCCCAACGCCAAAGGGACAAAACGCAACAAAGCCACCTGGCGTCCCGTTGTCGCCTTCCGCCCGACGCCGGATTACACGCTCATTTTTAAATCAAAGAGCGGAAATTCCCTTTATGAAAACAGCGAGGGAGAAACCGTCGATGTTATTTACCCTCCCGGACAACCGCATCAGGCCAGGATCCATAGCCCATGGACGAATTTTTTTAAATGGGGGTTTTTAGGTTTGATTGGCATCGTTTTTACCGCTGCCAGCCTGCTTATTCGCCCTTCCTCTAAAAAGAAACGGAGAATAGTCCAATGAGAAAATTCATTATCCTGCTCTGCGGCCTGTTCTGTCTTTCTCTCAGCCATTCCGCCTGTGCAGCGTCAACGCCTGATATCGAAGGATACTTTACTGATACCACCAATACGGTTTCCAGTAAGCGCGATATTATCCAGCGTGTTGAGAATTTCAAAAAGCAAACCGGAATAACGCCGTTTATTCTGCTGACTCAGCAAGAAAATATTTTACTGGCGAAAAAAGCGCTGCTGCTGCAATCGGCAAAACGACTGGCTGACGAAAATCAGGGCTTCCTGCTGCTGATTATCACCACCGATAGCCGCCAGATTGAGCTGATTGCGGACCCGAAAGCGCTGCCGCGTCTGCAAGCTAGTCACGCGGCCTTAATCATTGAGAATCACACCCTCGCCTACTGGCAGCATGGCCTGTGGTTTCAGGGGCTCAATACCGCGCTGGACGTATTACAGGCGGCGCTATTACAACAACCCACGCCGCCGCTCACCTGGTATGCTCCATCGGACTCGCCCCACAAGAACGATTTGCCCGGCCACCCGCTCGGCTTTCTCTTCTGGATAATGGCGTTTATGGCCTTCACCTGGTGTTTCTGCTTCACCACCCGCTGGCGCTATGCGCTGAAGTTCACGCTGGCCATGACGATAGCCAACCTCTTTTATCAGGCCCTGTGTCTGTTCTTAAGTCACGGCGGCTTCTCACTGCACAAAATTGCTCCGCTATGGGCGGTGCTTATCGGCTTCTGTACCTTTCTGGCCACCTGGCTATGGACGCGCAAGCGGCGCTGAATTTACCCCGCTGGCCCGATTTCAGCCAGTTGTGGCTATAGTGAAGGGTTACGCTCTTAGCGGATGAATCCTTGATTTAACCAATGCTTCCTCAACGTCAAAATCCGCCAGCGGGTAGTTGGTCGCCACCAGATAAAATCGGCCATCTTGCGCCGGGTATTCATGTACGTTGTAGTTCACCATTTTGGGCTGCGCGGAGGCGGAGTCTGCATTGGCGGCGTAACGCTGAACCGGCGCTGAGTATTTCGAACGGACCTGGAGAGAGTGGGTTTTGATGTCGCGGTAGGTTTCGCCGTGATGTTCGTCGCCGAGGATAAGGTAGTCAACATACTCAGTGGCCATGGTTATATTCCTTCTCTGTTACCTGAGTTAAGGAACATGCCACAAATGAATATTTGATAATGCCTCGTTAGTCACAATGTTGCTTTTTTGTGAATAAAAACAGTATTAAAAGCTCCCGGAGGCGATGCTGCGCACCTGTCCGGGCTACCGACCACGTAGGCCCTGTAGCCCGGGAGAGGTGAAAGGACTACAGCAGTGCTTTCGCTTTGGCGACCACGTTCTCAACGGTGAAGCCAAACTCTTCAAACAGCAGCTCTGCCGGAGCAGATTCGCCGAAGGTAGTCATGCCGACGATAGCGCCGTTCAGGCCCACGTATTTGAACCAGTAGTCAGCGATGCCCGCTTCAACTGCTACGCGAGCAGAGACTGCTTTCGGCAGCACGGCTTCACGGTAAGCCGCATCCTGCTTGTCGAATGCGTCAGTGGACGGCATGGAAACCACGCGCGCCTTCACGCCTTCGGCAGTCAGTTTTTCGTAAGCGGCAACCGCCAGCTCAACTTCTGAACCTGTGGCGATGAAAATCAGCTCTGGCTGGCCAGCGCAATCTTTCAGCACGTAACCGCCGCGGGAGACGTTCGCCAGCTGCTCTGCGGTACGCTCCTGCTGCGCCAGGTTCTGACGGGAGAGGATCAGCGCGGTCGGACCGTCCTGACGCTCAACGCCGTATTTCCACGCGATAGCGGATTCAACCTGGTCACACGGACGCCATGTGGACATGTTTGGCGTGACGCGCAGGGAAGCAACCTGCTCTACCGGCTGGTGAGTCGGGCCATCTTCGCCCAGACCGATGGAGTCGTGGGTATAGACCATCACCTGACGTTTTTTCATCAGCGCAGCCATACGCACAGCGTTACGGGCGTATTCGACGAACATCAGGAAGGTGGAGGTGTACGGCAGGAAACCGCCGTGCAGCGAGATACCGTTGGCAATCGCGGTCATGCCGAATTCGCGCACACCGTAGTGGATATAGTTACCGGCAGTGTCTTCGTTGATGGCTTTAGAACCGGACCAGATAGTCAGGTTACTTGGTGCCAGGTCAGCAGAGCCACCGAGGAATTCAGGCAGCAACGGACCGAAAGCTTCGATCGCATTCTGGGATGCTTTACGGCTGGCGATTTTCGCCGGATTCGCCTGCAGCTTAGCGATGAACTCATTCGCTTTCGCATCGAAGTCAGACGGCATATCGCCTTTCATACGACGGGTGAATTCTGCAGCTTCCTGCGGGAAGGCTTTGGCCCAGGCGGCGAATTTCTCGTTCCAGGAGGCTTCTTTCGCCTGACCGGCTTCTTTCGCATCCCACTGAGCATAGATATCAGACGGGATTTCAAAGGCCGGGTGTTTCCAGCCCAAAGCTTCGCGGGTCAGCGCGATTTCAGCGTCGCCCAGCGGTGCGCCGTGGGAGTCGTGGGTGCCCTGTTTGTTCGGCGAACCGAAACCGATGATGGTTTTGCACATCAGCAGGGACGGTTTGTCGGTAACTGCACGTGCTTCTTCCACTGCGCGTTTAATCGAGTCAGCATCGTGACCATCCACGCCACGAACAACGTGCCAGCCGTAGGCTTCAAAACGCTTCGCGGTGTCGTCGGTAAACCAGCCTTCGACGTGACCGTCGATGGAGATGCCGTTATCGTCATAAAACGCCACCAGTTTGCCCAGTTTCAGGGTACCAGCCAGGGAGCATACCTCGTGAGAGATACCTTCCATCATGCAGCCGTCGCCCATGAACGCGTAAGTGAAGTGGTCAACAATGTCGTGGCCCGGACGGTTAAACTGCGCCGCCAGCGTTTTCTCCGCAATCGCCATACCCACCGCATTGGCAATACCCTGACCCAGCGGACCGGTAGTGGTTTCAACACCCGCGGTGTAACCCACTTCCGGGTGACCCGGAGTTTTAGAGTGCAGCTGGCGGAAACTCTGCAAATCGTTCAGCGAAACATCGTAGCCCGTCAGATGCAGCAGGCTGTAAATCAGCATCGAGCCGTGACCGTTGGAGAGAATAAAGCGGTCACGATCGGCCCATGCAGGGTTGCTCGGGTTATGCCTCAGGAAGTCCCGCCACAGGACCTCCGCAATATCCGCCATCCCCATCGGCGCACCGGGGTGGCCGGAGTTGGCTTTTTGAACCGCATCCATGCTCAGCGCACGCAGCGCATTGGCACACAGGCGGCGGGTAGTATTCGTTGTGTTCATCAGGATATTCCCCACGCCTTACAGCATCTGCTGAATCTGATTTTCCAGTTTGACCTGGTCGACCGCGAACAACCGGATCCCTTCCGCCAGTTTATCCACTGCCATGGGGTCCTGATTATGCAACCAGAGGAACTCCGCCTGGGTCATCGGGCTGGGGCGGGTTTCCGTCACGTTGCCTGGCACCAGCTGACGGGTCAGGGTACCTTCGCTGGCGGCCAGTTCATCAAGCAGCGACGGGGAGATAGTCAAACGATCGCAGCCTGCCAGTGCCTGGATCTGCTCAATGCGGCGGAAGCTGGCGCCCATCACCACGGTGTCGTAGCCGTGGGATTTGTAGTACTGGTAAATCTGGCGCACGGAAACCACGCCCGGATCGCTATCCACCTGATACTCCGCCTGCGGCTGATTTTTCTGATACCAGTCATAAATACGCCCGACGAACGGCGAGATTAAAAAGACGCCGGCTTCGGCGCAAGCCCGCGCCTGAGCAAAAGAGAACAGCAGGGTCAGGTTGCAGTTGATGCCGCTCTGCTCCAGCTCTTCGGCGGCGCGAATGCCCTCCCAGGTGGCAGCAAGTTTGATAAGGATACGCTCCGGCCCAATGCCGTTCTTTTCGTACATCTGGATAAGTTTGCGCGCTTTCGACACGCACATTCCGCGATCCCAGGCAAAACGGGCATCGACTTCAGTGGAGATACGCCCCGGCACGTGGCGCAGCACTTCGCTACCGATATCCACCGCGACCTGGTCGCAGGCGTTAATCAGCTGCGTTTGTGCGCTACCGCCCTGCTGACGGGCCTTGCCGATAGCGTCGGCAATCAGCGCCTGATACTGCGGCAACTGCGCGGCCTTGAGCACCAGCGAAGGGTTAGTCGTGGCATCCTGTGGGGCAAATTTTTTAATCGATTCAATATCACCGGTATCGGCGACAACCGTGGTGTATTTTTTCAGTTCGTCTAACTGGCTCATAGTCTGTTCCTTATATTACGACTGCGGATATTAATCTCTGGCGTGCTGGTGTTCGTAATAATCGATACGCTCTACTTTCGATGCAGAGCCGCCGCCTTCATATTCGGATTCAAGCCATGCCTGAATAATTTTCTTACCCAGTTCCGGGCCAATCACGCGGGCCCCGAGGGTAATAATCTGCGCATTATTACTTTTGCGCGCCCGTTCGGCGGAGAAGGTATCGTGGCACTGGGCCGCACGAACGCCCGGCACTTTATTCGCCACAATGCTCATCCCAATACCGGTACCGCAAATTAAAATGCCGCGGTCATGCTCGCCCTGTTTAATCGACATCGCCACCGCATGGGCAACGTCCGGATAGACCGTACTGCCCTGGCGTTTATCGCTGCTGTAATCCGCGACGTTAATTCCCTGCCCATTCAGATAAGCGACGATAGCGTCGCGGAAAGCATAGGCGGCATCATCCGCACCAATAGCGATTGTTTTCATGGTAGTTTCCTTAATTTAACAGTACGTCTTAATTCAGTTTTAATTCAGATTCTGGTAGAAAGAAATTCGGTCGCCAGTTTGGATATATTGTGGCGCTTTGCCACAAAGATGTACCGTCCCTGGTAATTCAGCGCTTACCGCCCCATCAAAATTTAATGTAATATGACCAAGCTGTTTTAAATTTGCCGTTGCAACACTGCCCACCGCAGTCACCCGATAAATAGTCTCATTTATTTTCATTATCTGCCCGGGTGACAGTTCAGCCGTCAGCTCACTGCCCTGGTGTACGGCGCAATACATCGCAATATCGTCAGGAACGGAATCTGAGAATAAAATCAGTTTCTGCTCCTGTAGGTAGTTTTCGACGTATTCCCCAACAGCCGTGATAAGTAATGAATACAACGGCACGGTCATATTATTTGTTTCCTTTTGCCGCATGAGAAGATAATGCCACCTTCTCTTCACTATCTTCTTCTTTCACTGGTTCAACGACCGGAGCACGTTTTTTCAGGCGTTTATCGAACCAGGCTACCAGAATCGGTGCGGTGATCATGGTAATAATGCTCGCCGTCGCCAGCTGTGCGGTGGCGGCATCAACGTACATCGCCAAAGAAGGGTCGGCCTGAGCCACCATTGCCGGAGTCAGCGCCGAACTGGCGGCAGTCGTCCCCAACGCGGCGCCCAGCGCAGTCTTCTTCTTCAGGAACAGGTTGTAGATGAAGTAGAATACAATCCCGGTCAGCGCGGAGATAATGCCGAGCAAGATCCCGGAAAGCCCAGCAGTAAAGACGGTGTTGATGCTGGAGTTTGCGCCGATAGCAAACGACATAATAATGATGATCAGCGGTTGAGCGGCGGCGCATAGCTGCTTGAAGCGCTCATCAAGGTTGCCCCACAGCATGCCAATCAGCAGAGGGATCAGCATCGACAGCAGCGCGGCGAACGGAATATTAGCCAACCCGCTGACGCCCAGTACCATCATGGTCACGAACGGACCATCTTTGACGCAGAAGACGGAAATAGCCCCGGCGTCACTCGAGTCGCCGTAATTACTGCACAGCGCGATATACAACGAGCTGTTTGAGCTGGTTAAGCAGGCAATCAGCGCCAGCGTCGAGATGCCAAGAAAACCATTAGGGCCAAACATCGCCCCAGCGGCCCATACGGCCAGCGCACCGGCAAGGCATTTAAGGAACAACAGCACCGCGCCTTTATAGAGCGGCAGCCCGGCCTGGCGGATGTTAATCGATGTGCCACAAATAAGCAGAAAAATCCCCATCATCGCGCTGGAACCGACTTTAAATAATGCGGTCGTCGGGCCGCCGATGCCCAGAACTTCAGGAGCAAAGGTATTAATAAGAATCGCCGCGAGCAACGGTATAATAATTAAACCGCCTGGCACCTTATTCATTTTCTCAAGTATATTTATGTTCATAGGGTAACTCATAAATTATGATTTAACAGAGATAACGACGCAATACTACCCGGACGACCATTACGCCGTTTTTTAGTTATATGACTTTTGGGTTATTGCTGTGATTCTTTATAAATTCTATCGACAATGGTACTAATAATATCCTCCGGCCCGGTTAAACCTCCTTTGCCGACGCAAATCAACCCGGCATAATCGCCGCCGATAATACGCACCATATCGGTTTGCGGTATCACATAGTCAATCATTTCAATACCGGTAGCACCGAGTTCCTTCAGCACATTCACCATGGTGTCACCGCCGGTCATATACAGACCTTTAATTTCACCCGATGCGCAGTTAAGCACTTCACGTACGATACTCCCCAATCCCTGGTTAATATTTTCCGCCGCCTGACCGTGCGCCAGGCCAAATCGCTGCTCTTCTTCCTGAAGATTCAATAACCGTCCGGTTAACGCAGATTCAAAAACAAACAGCGCGTTCTGCTGTGCCGGTACGCACTGCCGCGCATGCTTAACCACGCGATTGACTTCGATCTCAGCGGCGTTTTTCTTGTCAACCAGCAACTCGGCATCGACTGGGATATGGCAAACCCTTTCATCATTGGCGATCAGATGCTGGAGCTGCCTTTTGGTCACCGGCGTTGCGCTCCCGGCGACGACCAGGATCGAGCCGCGCGGGTTTTCCGCTGCCGCAGTCGTTGACGCGCTGTTGCGCGCTTCCCGCATCAGGCCGCGACGCACCGCCAGCCGTTCGGTAAATGGACCCGGATCGACCGCCAGCACATTCCAGTTCAGCGAAACCACCGCCCCGGCAATCGCATCAACATCCTCAACCGTAATCGCATCGACCACGATAACCCGCACACCGCGCTGCTGCTGTTCCTGGAGATCCTGCTGAATCTGCCCCTCGCCTTTCATCACCGAAGCCAGCGCGATATGCCCGACCTGATGATGGGTTTGCGCCGCCAACAGCCCCGGAACCCACGACTCGGTCACCGGAGTACGCACATCGCGAGCCACATCGGTACGCGAGAGCGCAACGGAGTCAATCACCGAGTAGCCGCCAACCAGAATACGGCGCGACTGCGGCATCGCTGGGACCACTACGGCAACCGTTTCCAGCGGCAGCTGTTCCAGCATGGCATCGATTTCAAAACCAATACCGCCGCGCAGAGTGGTATCAATACGTTTGGTAAAGTAATGCGCCCCGCGCGCCTGCAGCTGCTTCACCGCGGCGCTAACCTGATGCTGAGCTTCCGCTTTCGGCAGTGGACGGCTGTCGCTACTGACCACCATCGCCGGGTACTCTACTTCGTTGCGAGCGAAAGATTCAGTATCGAAAAAAGCGGCGGTCTTTAAGCCGCTGCGTGCCAGCAGCACGCCAACGGTGGTCGCGCCGGTCAGGTCGTCGGCGACAATACCGAGTTTTCCGCCTTCGCCCTGCGGCCAGACCATTTCGATACAGGCTGGCGTGACGCCGGAAACGTATATTCCTTCGTGAATAAACTCCGCCAGCGGGCCGCTTTTGCCGGTTGGATGCAGGTTAATCGTCGGAATACCGCGTTTGGGATAGAGACCGCAGCGCAGCGTGCCGCCGCAGTCGATAACCATCAGGCCAATTTCCTCTTCCGGCGGCTCACCGTTTTTAAAGACATCAACGGACGGCCAGCCGGTAAGCTCGCTCAGGCGTTCAACTACCGGGGGACAAATCCCCCCGGTAATATAAGCAATCTTTTTCGCCTGGCTAATATTAATGGTCAGCGGCCCACCCCAGCCCTTACTGCCCTTGCTAATCAACAGATGTTTTTCCATTTCTCTGCCCTCTTGATCCGCATTAACGTCAGCGATTATTGATGTTTCATTTTCCAGTAGCGTGCAGCCACCAGCGTGGACTCCAGCATGCTGACGGTGCCTGCTTTACCAGTACCGGCGATATCAAATGCCGTGCCGTGGTCAACGGAACTGCGCATAAACGGCAGACCGAAAGTGATGGTGATGGAGCGTTCGAAGTCGAGCGTTTTACAGGCGATATGCCCCTGATCGTGATACAGGGAGAGGATTGCGTCGTAGCGCCCTTGTTTACCCAAGTGAAACACGGAATCGGCCGGGATCGGGCCGATGGCATTGATGCCCATCTCCTGTGCCGCCTTCACTGCCGGAATCAGGTTATCCGCTTCTTCATGGCCGAACAGACCGTTATCTGAGCCGTGCGGATTCAGCGCAGCCACCGCAATGCGCGGGTTTTGGATATTCAGCGCGGTAAACTCATGGTGGATCTGCTGTACGCAGGCCAGCACGCGCTCTTTATTGGCATAGTCGCAGGCATCTTTCAGCGCCATATGGCGGCTGACGAAAAAGACGCGCAGATTGTGGACGTGGAACATGGTCAGGCCGTAATCCGAGTGGGTTTCAACCTGATAGATTTCGGTATGGCCAGGTAATTTACATCCCGCCAACTTGATAGCTTCTTTATGAATGGGCGCGGTAGAGACCACATCAATCAGGCCCGCTTTACCCAGTTCAATCGATTTCATGACATAGTCCAGCGACATTTGCCCCGCCAGCTTCTGCACTTTGCCCCATTCAACGCTTTCGCAGTCGTAATCGCCGGTCTCCATCACATCCAACGTTCCCCAGCTATAGCGGGCTTCGTTTGGATGAGAAATTTTATTAATCGCGAAATCACATCCCATGATCTTCATTGCTCTGGCGATAATCGGGATCGAGCCAATCAAAAAAGGTTTGCACTCGTCGTACACGCTTTTATCCATCATGGTAGCGATTGTAATCTCCGGACCGATCCCGGCAGGATCGCCAATGGTGATTGCGACAACGGGTTTTTTCTCTTGTGACATCGTGGACCTCTCGTAGTGGAACTTAGTTTTTGTTCATATGTTCATTGGTGAATCATATGGTCAGAACATTACCTGATGATTAAGAGGTTATTAGTGATTTAGATCACATAAAAAAATCCATAGATTTATTTTATAAAAAAATGTGATCTAACATATGTTCACATGGTGATAAAAAGTTCAATCTCACTAATACGCGAACTCACTTTCACTACAAGCTATTGATTTATCTATTATGGAGAATAAAAATGGAACAAATCTGGTTAGGAACCAGCTGGAAAATGAACAAGCCGTTGTCTCAAGCCATGGCCTGGTGTGAAACGCTGACAGAGCGGCTACCGGGGGTTTTACATCCGAAAATTCAGCCGTTTGTTATCCCTCCCTTTACCGCTATTCATCCTGTTAGCCAGTATCTCCAGCAGCACCACATCCCTTGTCTGACCGGGGCGCAGAATATGCATGAAGCGGAAAACGGCGCCTGGACCGGTGAAATTTCCGCCGCCATGCTGGCTGAAACCGGCGCAACCCTGGTCGAACTTGGCCATTCTGAACGCCGGGGCGCATTTAATGAAACCGATGCTGCCATTAACCAAAAGGTGTATAGCGCCCTGCGCCACGGTTTGCGGCCGCTTATCTGCATTGGCGACAGCGCCGACGAGAAGCGCTGGCAGGTATCACGAGAAACCGTGGTACGACAGATGAAAATCGCCCTGTATGGTTTGAGCGAAGAACAGGTTTTACAAACTCTGGTCGCCTACGAGCCGGTATGGGCCATTGGCGAACACGGCACCCCAGCGACGCCGGAACAGGCCGCAGAGATCCACCGGGCACTGCGCCAGGCGTTGTGCGAAACCTTTGGCACAGAGACCGGGCAGCGCATTCCCCTGCTGTACGGCGGTAGCGTCAATCGGCAAAATGCCGTAGAACTACTCCTTCAGGATGATATCAATGGGCTGTTCATTGGTCGTTCTGCATGGGATGCCAACGGCTATTGCGACATTGTTCAACGCGTTACAGAGGAATTTATTCTTCAGGCGCAGTAGTATTAGGGAGACATCAAAGATGGAAACACCAGGCGATAACTATGACTGAACAAGACTCAGATTATGCGCTGCTGACAGAAATTGCCGTGGCTTATTACGATCAGGAACAAACCCAGGAAGAGATTGCAAAGCGCTTTGGTATCTCGCGCATTAAGGTCGGTCGTTTGCTGAAGAAAGCCCGTCACGAAGGGATTGTCGAGATCAGCGTGAAATATCATCCGGTCTTCAGCTCGCAGATAGAGCAGCAGTTTATTTCCCATTTCGGAATCAAACGCGCGCTTATCGCCTTAGACCATCACGACGAGGACGAACAGCGCCAGCAGGTGGCGGCGCTGGTTAGCAACTATCTGGCCGGGATCCTCAAAAATGATATGACCGTGACCGTTGGCCAGGGGCGCAACGTCGCCGCCGTCGCCAACCATGTTGGGATTTTCCCGGAACGCAACTGTCGCTTTATTTGCGGTATCGGCGGAACCAAGCGCGATAACCAGCTGATCGATGCCGATCACATCAGTCGAAACCTGGCGCGCAAATTTAACGGCTTTAGCGAGACGCTGTACGCTCCAGCCTACGTCGAAACCCCGGAACTGCGCTCAGCATTTATGCAAAACCGGCTGATTAAAGCTACGCTCGAACAGGCCAGCAAGGCGGACGTTGCCATTATTGGCCTCGGCGATATGAACGAAAACAGCTTTATGGTGCAGTTGGGCTGGTTCTCACCGCAGGAGATAGCCACCGCCCGTCAGGAACAGGGCGTAGTGGGTGACCTCGCGGGTTATAGCTTTTTCAATATTCAGGGCACGCCGGTTGATACGGTGATGAATGACCGGGTAATTGGCCTGAGCCTTGAACAACTGCGCACCATCCCCTGCGTGATTGCTATTGCTTCGGAAAGCACTAAATCAACGGCGATTCTCGGCGCGCTGCGCACCGGGGTGATTGATGTACTGGCTACCAGCGCATCCAATGCCCGGGCAGTGATTAACATGCAGAAAGCGCTATAAAAAAGCCGCGCATTAGCGCGGCTCAGACTAGCATCAAAGTTTCTTCAGCAGTTTGTCGATAAACTCCGGCACCACTTCGCTGGCAAGCCCGTAGTGTTTTTCGGCAAACTCGCTGCCCACCTGGCTCGGTTCAAGATTTAACTCAACAGCATGAGCGCCCTGTAGCCGCGCTTCGTGAACAAACCCTGCCGCCGGATAAACGTGCCCGGAGGTGCCGATGGCGATAAAAATATCGCACTCGGCCAGCGCCAGGTAGATTTCATCCATATCCAGCGGCATCTCACCAAACCACACGACATGCGGGCGCAGCGGCACGGGGAACTGGCAGCAGTGACATTTGTCTTCTGTCGTTACATCGCCGGTCCACTCCAGCACCTGCCCGCTCCACGAGCAACGCACCTTCAGCAGCTCGCCGTGCATATGTATCACCCGACGATTGCCCGCGCGTTCGTGCAGATTATCGATATTTTGAGTAACCAGCAGAAAATGGTCGCCCAGCACCTCTTCCAGCCGCGCCAGCGCCTGATGTGCCGCATTGGGCGCGATGTCCAGGCTTTGCAACTGGCGGCGACGGTCGTTATAAAACGCCTGCACCAGCGCCGGGTCGCGGGCGAAGCCTTCCGGCGTCGCCACGTCTTCTACCCGGTGCTCTTCCCACAGGCCATCGGCGGCGCGGAAAGTTCTAATTCCCGACTCCGCCGAAATGCCCGCGCCGGTTAACACCACGACTCTTGGTTTTTCCATCGTCTCAGAGTTCTCCTTATCATCACCGAAGAAAATCCGCTGACGCAGACGGTCACGTAACCGGCGTTTGTTGCGGCGAAATCGGCTTAATCGATGTAAGCGGCGCGACTGCATAGCTACCTCTGTAATTAATGAGTCAGATGAAGGAAGGCCGCACCGCGCATGCCTCCGGCATCACCATGACGTGCACGCTCAATTCGCGGCACGCTGGCGACAGGGAGCAGATGTCGCGGCAGACGCTGCGCCAGCCCTTCGGTTATTGCCGTAAAGTTAGACAATCCTCCGCCAAGCACCAGCAGATCCGGGTCAACGATAGTTAAAATATTGCCCAGGCACACCGCCAGCAGATCGAGATAGCGCTCGACGTGCTCACGCGCCTGAGCATCCCCCTGCTGCCAGAGCGCGACGATCTCCGGCGAGGTTAAGGATTGTTGATAAAAATGTTCGTATAACCAGGCAAATCCACGACCAGAAAGGTAATTTTCGATGCAGCCAAGCTGGCCACAACCGCAGCGGGTCAGCGGAAAATCACGGCCCACCACTTCCAGCGCATCCACCGGCAGGCGGATATGGCCGAATTCACCAGTAATATAGCGATGCCCGGTAATCGATTTGCCATTGAGCACCAGACCACCGCCGACGCCAGTGCCGAGGATCATCCCCATCACCAGCGGATACTGCGTGAACTCATCGTCCCACGCTTCGGAGAGCGCAAAACAGTTAGCGTCGTTATCCAGGCGCACATCGCGCCCCAGACGTTCGCTCAGGTCCGCCCGCAGTCGCTTGCCGCTGGCAGCGGGAACGTTGGCGGCATACAGCGTGCCGTCCTCTGTTTCCGGCATTCCCGGAATACCAATTCCCACAGAGCCCTTGCAGCCAAAACGCTGATCGGCTTCCTGAACCAGTTCTTCCACCGCCAGTAAAAAAGCCTCGTAGCTCTCTTTCGGCGTGGCGACGCGTTTTTCCCACTGCAATCGCCGCTCTTTATCAAATACGCCCAGCGCTATCTTGCTGCCGCCAATGTCAAATCCGTAGTACATTTCAGCAATTCCTCTTGATGCATCGGCAAAGCCGATCATGACGATAAATTACTGGCCACTCAGCACCCTCGCCGGGTCAATGCGGCTGGCGCGGCGGGCGGGATACCAGCTGGCCAGCAAACTCAGCAACAGTGCCGTCACCAGCACGTAAACGACGTCCAGCCAGTGCAGTTCTGACGGCAGGAAGTCAATAAAATAGATGTCGCCGGAGAGGAATTTATGCCCGATCAGATCCTCAATCCCGTTAATAATCGAGGTCAGCTTGAACGCACAGATAACGCCAATCGCCACCCCAATCAGGCTCCCTACCGAACCGGCAAGTAAACCATACCATACGAAAATCGCGCGGATCAGGCCGTCTTTTGCGCCAAGCGTGCGCAGCACCGCAATATCGCCGCTTTTATCCTTCACCGCCATCACCAGCGTCGAGACGATGTTAAAGCAGGCCACGCCGATCACCAGCACCATCGCCAGATACATAATGGCGCGGATCATCTGAATGTCGCGATACATATAGCCGTAGGTGCCAATCCAGCTCTTGATATAAACGTAGCTGTTGGTCACTTCGCCCGCGTCGCGCACCAGGGTATTCGCATGGAACACATCGTTCACTTTAAGCGCGATACCGGTCACGCTGCTGCCCATATCCAGATACTGCTGCGCATCCTGCATTGGGATCATGGCAAAACTATGATCAAGCTGGCCGCTGAGCTGCAAAATACCGGTAACGTGGAGCCTGACGCGTTTAGGTTGCAACAGTTGGTGATCGGCATCGGAGTTAGGGATCATAATTGAAACCCAATCGCCCTGCTTAACGTGCAGCGCGTCGGCGACGCCTTTACCGAGGATAACCTGCTGCTCACCGGCCTTAAAGCTGGCCCAGGCGTTATTCTGCACAAAGGTTGGCAATGAGCTGAGACGACTCTCCTGCTGCGGGTCGACGCCCTTCACCTGAATCGCGCGCATATTGCTGCCGCTCTCCACCAGCCCGGTGAAGTTAATATAGGGCGCGGCGGCAACGATGCCTTTGACCTTTTCAACCTTCGTCAGCGCATCGTTCCAGTTGTTCCACGGCTGGTTTACCGGCTCAATTTCACCATGTGGGACCACCGCCAGAATGCGGTTATTGAGTTCGCGCTCAAAGCCGTTCATCGCGCTCAGGCCGACGATTAATACCGCCACGCCCAGCGCAATGCCGATGGTTGAGATAACCGAAATCAGCGACACCATCCCGCCGCGTCGCCGCCCGCGGCTAAAACGCAGGGCAATCAATAACGATAACGGAGAACCCATTACTCGGCCCCCATCAGGGAGAGTTCAGCGGTCAAGTGCCCATCGCGCATCTCCAGCTGGCGGTTCATGCGTTTTGCCAGCTGCAGGTCATGGGTGACCACCAGAAAGGCAGTGCGCTGGGCCACGTTCAGCTCGCCGAGAAGCTGGAAAATGCTGTCGGCGTTGCGTGCATCGAGGTTACCGGTAGGCTCATCCGCCAGCACCAGACGCGGTTTATTGACCAGCGCACGGGCAATCGCCACGCGCTGACGTTCGCCGCCGGAAAGCTCCGACGGACGGTGGTCACTTCGATGCTCAAGCCCAACTGCGCGCAGCATCTCTTTGGCCTGGCGTTCGATATCCGCCGCCTTCTGCTTGCCTATCAGCAGAGGCATCGCCACGTTTTCCAGGGCGGTGAAATCCGGCAGCAGGTGGTGGAATTGATAAATAAAGCCCAGCTCGCGGTTACGCAGGTCGGCACGGGCTGCGGCAGAAAGCTGGCTCATCGATTGACCGGAAAAAATAACGTCGCCAGAGGTCGGCGTATCCAGCCCACCCAGCAGATGCAGCAGCGTACTCTTGCCGGAACCGGAGGTACCGACAATCGCCATCATTTCGCCCTCTTCAATGCTGAAGCTGACATCGTGCAATACGTCGGTTTGCACAGTGCCTTCCTGATAGCGTTTGCACAGGTTGTCGCATTGCAGCAGGATCTTATTCATAACGTAAAGCCTCAGCGGGTTGAGTGGCGGCAGCGCGCCATGAAGGATACAACGTAGAGAGTAATGCCAGCACCATCGCCACCAGGGCGATGGAAATCACCTGCAGCGGCTCAATGGCTACCGGCAGCGCGGCACCATCAAGAAACGCGCCGATAATCGGCATCAAATTATTCAACTGGCTGGCAAGCAATGCGCCCAGCCCGGCACCCAGTAGCGCACCGACAATCCCGGCGCTGGCCCCCTGGACCATAAAGACCAGCATGATTTGCCGCGGTGTCAGTCCGAGGGTCTGCAAAATTGCCACCTCGCCCTGTTTCTCCATCACCATCATCCCCAGAGAGGTGATGATATTGAAGGCGGCGACGGCGATGATCAGGCTCAGCAGCAGGCCCATCATATTTTTTTCCATCCGCACGGCCTGGAACAGTTCGCCTTTACGCTCGCGCCAGTCCTGCCATTTAGTGCCCTCCGGCAGCGTTTGTTGACTAAGGGTATCAACCTGCAAAGGCTGACTCAGCCACAGACGCCAGCCGGTAATATTGCCCAGCGGGTAGCGCATCAGGCGAGAAGCATCGTCAATGTTGGTCAACATCTGATAGCCATCGACTTCACTACTGGCGGCAAAGGTGCCGATCACGTTAAACAGACGCTGGCTGGGAACCCGCCCCATCGGAGTGAACTGGCTGGCGGAGGGGACCATCACGCGGATCTGATCGCCGCGATTAACCCCCAGCTGTCCGGCCAACTGCTCGCCGATAATCACGTTGTATTTTCCAGGTTGCAGATCGCTTTGCTTGACGTTCACCAGGTATGGCGTCAGAGGATCTTTCTGCGCCGGGTCGATACCCAGTATTACGCCAACCGCCACGCTGCGGGCGCTTTGCAGCACCACATCGCCGGTAGTCAGCGGCGCAATCCGGGTAACACCCTGTAATTTCACCGCGCTTTCCGGCAACTTTTGCGGATCGATGGACCCTTGCTGGGCGCTAAGAATGGCCTGTGGCATCAGCCCCAGGATGTTGTTTTGCAGCTCGCGCTCAAAGCCGTTCATCACCGAAAGCACGGTAACCAGCGCCATTACGCCAAGCGTAATGCCAATGGTCGAGAGCCAGGAGACGAAACGACCGAAGCGGTCAGCTGCGCGCCCGCGCATGTAGCGAAGGCCAATAAAGAGTGCGGCAGGTTGATACATGTAATCCATCTGATTGCTGAAGCCGATGCCCGAGTATATAAGCGATTATGAGCAGCGTAAATGTCTGAAACCTGACGATTTTATTAGCAAAGCTATTAAAACCACAATGTAAACAGCAACATAGGTAAGTAAGCCCTTATTTATCTTTACGCTTATCAGAGTCCGTTACATTTTTGCCCAAAACATGACATTTGCGATACGGGTTGGCGAATCCAGGTCGATCGCGGATAATCACACTATTGAATATCAGCGAGTTGCCCTCCATATCGGCAGAGCGAATCCCCAAGAGATTATGATACCGTCTATGCCTGAACAAAACCGATACTCTCTGCCGGTCAAAGCCGGCGATCAGCGCCAGCTTGGCGAACTTACCGGCGCGGCCTGCGCAACGCTGGTGGCAGAAATGGCCGAGCGTCACGCCGGACCGGTGATCCTTATCGCCCCGGACATGCAAAACGCTCTGCGGCTGAATGATGAAATCAGGCAGTTTACCGACAGCATGGTGGCAGGCCTGGCGGACTGGGAAACGCTCCCCTACGACAGCTTCTCGCCGCACCAGGATATTATCTCTTCCCGTCTCGCCACCCTTTATCAGCTTCCGACCATGGAACGCGGCGTGCTGATCGTTCCGGTCAGCACCCTGATGCAGCGAGTCTGCCCGCATAATTTCCTTCATGGTCATGCGCTGGTGATGAAAAAAGGCCAGCGTCTGTCGCGGGATGCCCTGCGCTTACAGCTCGATAGCGCCGGTTATCGCCATGTCGATCAGGTGATGGAGCACGGTGAATACGCCACGCGCGGGGCGCTGCTTGACCTGTACCCAATGGGCAGCGAACAGCCCTATCGTCTTGATTTTTTTGATGACGAAATCGACAGTCTGCGTCTGTTTGACGTCGACAGCCAGCGCACGCTGGAAGAAGTCGCCGCCATTAATTTGCTACCTGCGCATGAATTTCCGATTGACCAGGCCGCTATCGAACTTTTCCGCAGCCAATGGCGCGACCGCTTCGACGTGAAGCGCGACGCCGAACATATTTACCAGCAGGTCAGTAAAGGCACGCTGCCGGCGGGGATCGAATACTGGCAGCCGCTGTTTTTTAACGAGCCGCTACCGCCGCTATTCAGCTATTTCCCGGCCAAAACGCTGATTGTGAATACTGGAGATCTGGAAGCCAGCGCCGAACGGTTCCAAAATGAAACCCGTGCCCGCTTTGAAAATCGTGGCGTCGACCCGATGCGCCCTCTTCTGCCGCCGGAGCTGCTTTGGCTGCGTAGCGATGAACTGTTTAGCGAGCTGAAAAAATGGCCGCGCATACAGCTAAAAACCGAACGTCTGGCGGAGAAAGCCGCCAATACCAACCTCGGTTATCAGTCATTACCCGAGCTGGCGATTCAGGCGCAGAACAAAGCGCCGCTGGATAACCTGCGCCGCTTCCTTGAATCCTTCAGCGGGCCGATTATTTTCTCTGTGGAAAGCGAAGGCCGTCGCGAAACGCTGGGCGAAATGCTGGCGCGAATTAAGGTGGCGCCGAAATATATTCGACGCCTTGAAGAAGCTACCGGTAATGGCCGCTACCTGATGATCGGCGCGGCGGAACATGGTTTTATCGACAGCCAGCGTAACCTGGCGCTGATTTGCGAAAGCGATCTGCTGGGCGAGCGCGTGGCCCGCCGTCGCCAGGATTCACGGCGCACCATTAACCCGGACACCTTGATCCGCAACCTGGCGGAGCTGCATATTGGCCAGCCGGTGGTGCATCTTGAGCATGGCGTAGGCCGCTACGCCGGAATGACCACCCTTGAAGCGGGCGGCATTAATGGCGAATACCTGATGCTGACCTACGCCAACGACGCCAAACTGTACGTGCCGGTGTCGTCGCTGCATCTGATTAGCCGCTACGCCGGTGGCGCGGAAGAGAACGCGCCGCTGCATAAACTGGGCGGCGACGTTTGGGCGCGCGCGCGGCAGAAAGCCGCCGAGAAGGTGCGTGATGTGGCCGCCGAGCTGCTGGATATTTACGCCCAGCGAGCAGCAAAAGCAGGCTACGCGTTTAAACATGATAAAGAGCAGTACCAGCTATTCTGCGACGGCTTCCCGTTCGAAACCACGCCGGATCAGGCGCAGGCCATTAACGCCGTGTTAAGCGATATGTGCCAGCCGCTGGCGATGGACCGCCTGGTCTGTGGCGATGTCGGCTTTGGTAAAACTGAAGTCGCCATGCGCGCCGCTTTTCTGGCGGTTGAAAACCATAAGCAGGTGGCGGTGCTGGTGCCGACCACCCTGCTCGCCCAGCAGCACTTTGATAACTTCCGCGATCGCTTCGCCAACTGGCCGGTGCGCATCGAGATGCTCTCGCGTTTCAGAAGCGCCAAAGAACAGGCGCAGATCCTCGAACAGGTCGCTGAAGGGAAAGTCGACATACTTATCGGTACCCATAAGCTGCTGCAACCGGACGTTAAGCTGCGCGATCTTGGCCTGCTGATTGTCGATGAAGAGCACCGATTCGGCGTGCGCCACAAAGAGCGCATCAAGGCAATGCGCGCCGATGTCGATATTCTGACCCTGACCGCGACGCCGATTCCGCGTACCCTGAATATGGCGATGAGCGGGATGCGCGATCTGTCGATCATTGCCACGCCGCCGGCCCGCCGTCTGGCGGTCAAAACCTTTGTGCGCGAATATGATGCTCTGGTGGTGCGTGAGGCTATCCTGCGCGAAGTGCTGCGCGGCGGCCAGGTTTACTATCTCTTTAATGATGTCGAAAACATCCAGAAAGCGGCAGACAAGCTGGCAGAGCTGGTACCGGAAGCACGTATCGCCATCGGCCACGGGCAGATGCGCGAGCGCGAGCTGGAGCGAGTGATGAATGATTTCCACCACCAGCGCTTTAACGTGCTGGTGTGCACCACCATCATCGAAACCGGGATCGACATTCCCACCGCCAACACCATTATTATCGAACGCGCCGACCACTTTGGTCTGGCGCAGTTGCACCAGCTGCGCGGTCGCGTTGGTCGTTCGCACCATCAGGCCTATGCCTGGCTGCTGACGCCGCATCCAAAAGCGATGACCACCGATGCGCAAAAACGCCTTGAGGCTATCGCGTCGCTGGAAGATCTCGGCGCCGGGTTTGCGCTGGCGACCCATGACCTCGAAATTCGCGGCGCGGGTGAACTGCTGGGCGAAGATCAGAGCGGTTCGATGGAAACCATCGGCTTCTCGCTGTATATGGAGCTGCTGGAAAACGCCGTCGATGCGCTGAAAGCCGGGCGCGAACCCTCTCTGGAAGATCTCACCAGCCAGCAGACGGAAGTTGAGTTACGGATGCCGTCACTGCTGCCGGACGACTTTATCCCGGACGTGAATACTCGCCTGTCGTTCTACAAGCGCATTGCCAGCGCGAAAAATGAAAACGAGCTGGAGGAGATCAAGGTTGAGCTTATCGATCGCTTCGGCCAACTGCCGGATCTGGCAAGAAACCTGCTCGATATTGCCCGTTTACGCCAGCAGGCGCAGAAGCTAGGGATCCGCAAACTGGAGAGCAACGAGAAAGGCGGCACCGTTGAGTTTAACGAGAAGAATCACGTTAACCCCATGTGGCTAATTGGCTTATTGCAGAAACAGCCTCAGCACTATCGACTTGATGGCCCGACGCGTCTGAAGTTTATGCAGGACCTTGCCGAGCGTAAAACGCGGATGGACTGGGTGCGTCAGTTTATGCGTCAACTGGAAGAAAACGCCACCGCTTAGCGGTATTCGGGATACGGCCTGGACGCCGTATCCCGGCCCTCCAACATGCTCTGCAAAATTTACAAACATTTTGCAATCCCTCTGCACTTCCCAACACTCGCTACGCCATAATGCGCAAGACTTTACGTATAAAAATAACCACTTACATTATATGGAATTAGCGTGATGAAAAGCTTTTCGCGTATTTCAATTTGGTTGGGGATGATTGCCATCGCCGCCGCGCTGGCGCTACCCGCCCGCGCCAATACCTGGCCGCTGCCACCTCCGGGCAGCCGGCTGGTTGGGCAAAATCAGTTTCACGTCGTCGAAAATAACGGCGGTTCCCTGGAAGCCATTGCCAAAAAGTACAATGTCGGTTTTCTGGCGCTGCTACAGGCGAATCCTGGCGTTGATCCTTACGTTCCGCGAGCGGGCAGCGTGCTGACGATTCCGCTACAAACCCTGTTACCTGAAGCGCCGCGCGAAGGGTTAGTCCTTAACCTTGCCGAGCTGCGCCTCTACTACTATCCGCCGGGTAAAAGCGAGGTCACCGTCTATCCTATCGGCATTGGTCAGTTGGGCGGCGATACCATTACGCCAACGATGGTCACTACCGTTTCCGACAAGCGCGCAAACCCGACCTGGACGCCGACGGCCAATATTCGCGCCCGCTATAAAGCAATGGGCATTGACCTGCCCGCCGTCATGCCTGCCGGGCCAGATAACCCGATGGGCCACCACGCCATTCGTCTGGCAGCCTACGGCGGCGTCTATCTGCTTCATGGTACTAACGCGGATTTCGGCATCGGTATGCGCGTCAGCTCCGGCTGCATCCGCCTGCGCGATGACGATATCAAAACGTTGTATAGCAAGATAACGCCGGGCACTAAGGTCACCATTATCAATACGCCGATTAAAGCCTCTGTCGAGCCGAACGGTACACGTCTGGTTGAAATTCACCAGCCGCTGTCCAAACACATTGATGACGATCCGCAGACCCTGCCTATTACGCTTAACGACAGCATGCAGGCCTTTAAGCAGACCCAGTTAACCGATGAGGATGTTATGGAGCGCGCAATGACGCTGCGTTCAGGTATGCCGGTTGACGTGACGCGTCACCATGGTGGCAGCACGCAGTCGCTATAGCCTCCTGAAAGCAGATATAAAAAAACCGCCTGACACAAACGTGCTGGCGGTTTTTTTGTAGCAATAATCAAACAGGGTACAACATATTTCTTGCTAACGCGGGCTGCTGAAGGGGTCAGGTCCGCGTTTTGTCAGTGGCATGACAGGGTACAAATTATTTGTAGATAACCGCAGTCCCGTGAAGGGTGTTAGGACCGGTTACCGAAGTAATACGATAAGAGCTTGCGCCCATTTCTTCAGCCTTTTGCGCCAGCTGATCTTCCAGAGAACCCAGGTTGGTCCCGGCGGAAGCGGAAACGGTGCCAATTTTATGCTGGCCTGCCGGAGTTGACTGAACCTCAACAGCGGCAAAGCTTGCGAAAGAGAGCGAACTAAGAACAGCGGCGATGGCCAATGTTTTAACGTTTTTCATGATTATTATACCTATGCAGATGAATGTTTTTGTAGGGTCGAACGAATTAACTTAACGATCGATAGGTAAATAATAATGTGATCCACGTCACACGTCAAACCATTTTTATAACGACCATATAACTATTTATAAAAAACTTAAAATTCATACATATATGAATTATTTATTTTTAGAGCAACATCACTGGCAGCTCACGACGTTTATTTTTATAATGCCCTTTCAACAAACCAACACAGGTACAACGGCACCATGACAACTGACGTTCAAGGTTGCGTAAAAAAAAGCCGTGGCCGACCTAAAGTGTTCGACAGGGACGCGGCGCTGGATAAGGCCATGACACTCTTCTGGCAGCACGGCTATGAAGCCACCTCTCTTGCAGATCTGGTGGAGGCGACGGGCGCAAAAGCGCCAACGCTCTACGCAGAATTCGTGAATAAAGAGGGGTTGTTTCGCGCAGTGCTGGATCGCTACATCTCTCGCTTTGCCGCCAAACACGAAGCATTGCTGTTTGATGAGGGTAAAACCGTCGATCAGGCATTGCGCGATTACTTCACCGCTGTCGCCACCTGCTTTACCAGCAAAGAAACGCCCGCAGGCTGCTTTATGGTCAACGCCTCTGCAGCGCTGGCGGCCTCGTCTACCGATATCGCCAATACGCTTAAATCGCGGCATGCCATGCAGGAACAGGCATTGACGCAATTTCTACAGCAGCGGCAGCTACGCGGGGAACTTCCGTCTGACGGCGACGTGAGCCAATTGGCGCAGTTCTTAAGCTGCGTATTGCAGGGCATGTCAATCAGCGCCCGCGAAGGTGCAGATTTCACTAAAATCATGCAAATTGCCGAGACCACGTTGCGTCTTTGGCCGCAGGTTCTTCAGCACTAAACCTCTCTTTGACCGATGGCTCCTCCGTCGGTCACCTCCTGTTTTACCCACACATTAAGTAATACTTTCAATAGGTTATTTGCACATTTCACGTGAATGATATTGATAACAATAATCAATACGGGCAAACTCCAGCCTTAAACATTTCTGTTTATTTCACCTTGTAACAACCGGTGCGCCCGTACCGGAAAACTAAAACAACGATATCGTAAACTCATAAAAGGAATGAGCATGAAAACGCGTCTCTGGGTGCTTAACCCACTGCTGCTGGCAACCGCCCTCCCCGCCTGGGCCGCTGATGACAACATGATCGTCAGCGCCAACCGTACACACCGTACCGTCGCTGAAATGGCCCAGACCACCTGGGTTATCGAAGGCCAGGAAATTGAACAACAGGTTCAGGGCGGTAAAGAGTTCAAAGACGTACTGGCGCAGCTGATCCCCGGCATCGACGTCAGCAGCCAGGGACGTACTAACTACGGCATGAATATGCGCGGTCGCGCGATCGTGGTGCTGATTGACGGCGTTCGCCTTAACTCTTCCCGTACCGACAGCCGTCAGCTCGACTCTATCGATCCTTTCAACATTGAGCACATCGAGGTGATCTCCGGGGCAACATCGCTGTACGGCGGCGGCAGTACCGGCGGTCTTATCAATATCGTCACCAAAAAGGGCCAACAGGAGCGCCAGGTCGATCTGGAGCTGGGCGGTAAAACCGGCTTTGCTAATAGCAACGATCATGATGAGCGCATCGCGGCGGCGGTGAGTGGTGGAACCGACCACGCATCTGGCCGCTTGTCCGTAGCCTATCAACACTTTGGCGGCTGGTATGACGGCAACAACGATGCGCTGATCCTCGATAATACCCAGACCGGGCTTCAGCACTCGGATCGCCTGGACGTGATGGGAACGGGAACCATCGAAATTGACAATAACCGTCAGCTCCAGCTGGTCACGCAATACTATAAAAGTCAGGGGGACGACTACGGACTGTATCTGGGGAAAAATATGTCGGCGGTGACCGGCGACGGTAAAGCCTTCACCACTGACGGGCTTAATTCCGACCGCGTCCCCGGCACCGAACGCCACTTGATTAGCTTGCAGTACTCAGATGCTGACTTCTTTGGTCAGAACCTGGTCAGCCAAATCTACTATCGTGATGAATCCCTGACCTTTTACCCCTTCCCTACGCTGAGTAAAGGCCAGGTCAGCAGCTTCTCTTCCTCAAAGCAGGATACCGATCAATATGGCGCGAAGATAACCCTGAATAGCCAGCCGCTGGACGGCTGGGATCTGACCTGGGGGCTGGATGCCGATCACGAAACATTCAACGCCAACCAGATGTTCTTCGACCTGGGGCAATCGATGCCTTCCGGCGGCCTGAACAATCAGTCGATTTATACTACCGGTCGTTATCCGAGCTACAGCATTACCAACCTGGCACCTTTCCTGCAGTCCAGCTATGACCTGAACGATATCTTCACGATTAGCGGCGGTGTGCGCTACCAGTGGACGGAAAATAAGGTCGATGATTTTGTCGGCTACGCCCAGCAGCAGGATGTCGCCAACGGCAAAGTCAGCTCGGCGGATGCGATTCCGGGTGGTAAAACCGATTACGACAACTTCTTATTTAACGCCGGGATTGTTGCCCACCTTACCGACCGTCAGCAAACCTGGTTTAACTTCACCCAGGGCGTTGAGCTGCCGGATCCGGGCAAATATTACGGCATTGGCAAATATGGCGCAGCGGTTAACGGTCATCTGCCTCTGCTTTCAAGCGTTAACGTTGGCGATTCGCCATTGCAGGGAATTAAAGTCAACTCTTACGAGCTCGGCTGGCGCTACACCGGTGATAATCTACGTACTCAGTTGGCGGCTTACTACTCCACTTCGGATAAGACCATCGTCGTTAACCGTACCGATATGACTATCGACGTCGAGTCTGACAAACGCCGTATTTATGGACTTGAGGGAGCGGTGGACTACTTCTTCCCTGATAGCGACTGGAGCGCCGGAGCTAACTTTAACGTACTGAAATCTCAGGTTAAGAGTGACGGCAGCTGGAAAAAATGGGATGTTACGCTCGCGTCACCTTCAAAAGCCACCGCCTGGGTTGGCTGGGCGCCGGAGCCATGGTCGCTGCGGGTACAAAGCCAACAGGTATTTGATATCAGCGATGCCAGCGGCAATAAACTCGATGGCTATAACACCATGGACTTTATCGGCAGCTACGCGCTTCCTCTCGGCAAGCTAACCTTCAGCATCGAAAACCTGCTCAATGAAGACTATGTCACCATCTGGGGCCAGCGCGCACCGCTGCTTTACAGCCCAACCTACGGCAGCAGCTCTTTATATGAGTACAAAGGTCGCGGTCGCACCTTTGGCCTGAACTACGCTCTGAGCTTCTGATAAAAAAGCCCCTCAGACTGAGGGGCTAATAGAAATAAACATCTTTTTTACGCTTTATTAGTCAGAATCAGTTGGCCGTTACCGTCCAGCGGAATTTGCGTCCCGGGGTCGCGATCCATGCGGATTTTACCCTGCTGGTCGCCGATTTTATAAGTGACGTCATAACCGAGCATTTTTTCCGATTTGTCGTACACCGTTTTACAGCGCTGCTGGGTAGTGGTGTAGGTATCCCCTTCCTGCATCGATCCCTGTATCTGGTTACCGGCGTAGCCGCCGCCCAGCGCACCGACCACGGTAGCAACATCACGACCGCGTCCGCCGCCAAACTGATGGCCAATAACGCCACCGGCGACTGCACCTAATACGGAACCCGCGATACGGTTTTCATCCTGCACCGGGCGACGATGAGTCACGGTGACGTTTCGGCACTCCTGGCGTGGCGTTTTAACACTCTCTTTTATCGGCGTACTGGACACCACCTGCGCGTATTGCGGGCCACGATCTAACACGTTAAGACCGGCAACGGCTGCAACGCCCAGCGCGGCGGCCACGCCAATCCCTATACCCGCCAACATCGATTTATTCACGGGAGCTCCTCCTTCGTTGCTATTGCCTGTAATTCTGCGATCTGGACACAGGGCTTGCAAATAAGAAGCGGATTAAAAACACAGGAAAATAGCAGGATTCAGAGGAATCCGAGAAGGTTTAGGGGATAAGGCAGAAGGATATTCTGGAATTGAGCTATAGATACACCGGGCGGCAAAACCATCAGATTCTGCCGCCCGTCGGTCATTAGTGCAGCTTCAGACGCGGACGAATAATACGGTTGATACGGCCAACCAGCATCATCAGGCCGGTTTTAAAATAGCCGTGCAGCGCAATCTGGTGCATACGGTACAGAGAGATGTACACGAAACGCGCGATGCGTCCTTCGATCATCATAGAACCGCGCATCAGGTTGCCCATCAGGCTTCCGACGGTGGAGTAGTTAGAGAGCGATACCAGCGAACCGTGATCTTTATAGGTATAAGATTTCAGCGGTTTGCCTTTCATTTGCGCCAAAATGTTGTTCAGGGCGCAGCTCGCCATCTGGTGTGCAGCCTGGGCGCGCGGCGGCACAAAACCACCTTCCGGACGGGCGCAGGAAGCGCAGTCGCCGATTGCGTAGATGTCCTGATCGCGCGTGGTCTGCAGCGTCGGCTCAACCACCAGTTGGTTGATGCGGTTAGTTTCCAGACCACCAATCTCTTTCATAAAGTCCGGTGCTTTAATCCCTGCCGCCCAGACCATTAGATCAGCGTCAATAAATTCACCGTCTTTGGTGTGCAGACCGTTAGCATCGGCGCTGGTGACCATGGTTTTAGTCAACACGCGAACGCCAAGCTTGGTCAGCTCGCTGTGCGCAGCGCCAGAAATGCGCGGCGGCAGTGCAGGCAGAATGCGCTCCCCGGCTTCCACCAGCGTCACGTTCAGCGCTTCGTTAGTCAGTCCTTTATAACCGTAGCTGTGCAGCTGTTTTACCGCATTGTGCAGTTCAGCAGAAAGCTCCACGCCGGTCGCGCCGCCGCCGACGATGGCGATATTCACTTTGCCGTTCGCGCCAAGATTCGCAGAATACTTCAGGAACAGATCCAGCATTTCCTGGTGGAAACGGCGCGCCTGATGCGGGTTGTCGAGGAAAATACAGTTCTCTTTTACGCCTGGTGTGTTGAAGTCGTTAGAAGTGCTTCCCAACGCCATGACCAGCGTGTCGTACGGCAGCTTGCGCTCGGCAACCAGCAGTTCGCCTTTTTCATTATGCACTTCAGCAAGGGTGATGGTT
Source organism: Klebsiella sp. RHBSTW-00484 (assembly GCF_013705725.1). NCBI lineage: Bacteria > Pseudomonadati > Pseudomonadota > Gammaproteobacteria > Enterobacterales > Enterobacteriaceae > Klebsiella > Klebsiella sp. RHBSTW-00484. Next base: position 3,665,842 of record NZ_CP055481.1, read on the forward strand.
TTCGCTTCGCGGTTGAGATCCATCACCGATCCCAGTTGGAACTGGAAGCCGTGGTTGCGGGCATGAGCCAGGTAGCTCAGCGCATCTACACCTTCATCAAGTGAACCGGTTGCCACTTCATGCAGCAGCGGTTTCCACAGATGGCTATGATTGCGATCGACCAGCGTTATTTTGGCTTTTTTATTACGACCTAGCTTTTTACCCAACTGAGTCGCCAGCTCCAGCCCGCCAGCCCCACCACCTACAATCACTATTTTTTTCATTGGTGTAGTCACACAACCCCCTAAAATTATTAACCAATTGTTAATTAAAAGTTATAACAATAGCCTTTAATTAACAGCAGGTTACAGCAATGAAACCATCTAACGAGATCGAGAATAACATGAACGGTGCATTGGTCATACCAAAATTGATATGCATCAAGTTTTACCGCATATTTTTTGAGCGCACAGTCGCATAACTGGATAAAAAAAGCCCGCGGTGTTTTCACACTGCGGGCTGGAGGAGGATCAGCCGAGGGTTTTAAAGGCTTTTATTCGCTGAAGATGAGGAGAGATATTTTTAAACTTGTGAGTCTGCTCTTCATCCCAGATGATCTCGTAGTAATGATGCAGCAAATCCGCCGAACGCTGGCTATTCAGCGCTTCGTCCTGACGCGAGAGCACTACCAGGCAACGATCGCGATTTTTTTCACGGAAGTTATTCACGCACTTAGTGGCGATATCCGCATACTCTTCCGGCCGGTCAATCTTGCCTTCCATATTTTCATTGGGGAACAAATTTGGGTTCAGAATGGCCTGACGGATATCACAAAGAAAACCAATCCGTTCAGCCCAGAAACCGCCAAGGCCCACGCCGCAAATGAGCGGGCGATCGTCAGCACTCAGCTGTAGCATCTTGTCGACCTCTTTCAACAAATGCTGCATATCATGTTTGGGATGCCGCGTGCTGTAGCTAATCAACCGGACGTCCGGGTCGATAAACTGTAGCTGAAGCACCTTCTCATGGTTACCGGGGCTGTTTGAGTCAAAACCATGTAAATAGATAATCATCGCATCCTCACCAGACAACAACGCCTTTCAGGTTTATTACGCGGATTTCGCCTCTTGCCAGCGCTCGTGAAGCTGTTCGAGCTGCGCGCTTATCGTTTTCCAACGGGCGGAATCCCTTAACTCCTGACGACTAAAAGAACCTTTATGATACAATTTCGTAACACACTCTGTTTTGATCGGCGACAGGTTATCCAGCACGCTGACCGCACCTTTACGATTATTGCAGACCAGGATCATATCGCAACCCGCATCCAGCGATGCCTGCCCACGCTCGGCATAGCTGCCCATAATCGCCGCCCCTTCCATCGACAGATCGTCAGAGAAAATAACCCCGTCAAAGCCCAGTTCACCGCGCAAAACCGTCTTCAGCCAGTGCGCTGAACCGCTGGCCGGACGCGGGTCAACGTCGCTGTAAATAACGTGAGCAGGCATAATGGCATCCAGCCGCTGCTCAGTGATAAGCGTGCGGAACACCGCCATATCTTTAGCGCGAATCTCCGCTTGCGCGCGCGGGTCACGCGGCGTCTCTTTGTGTGAATCTGCGGTCACCGCGCCGTGACCTGGGAAGTGCTTACCGGTAGTTTTCATTCCCGCACCGTGCATTCCGTCAATAAAATGACGGGCTATCACCAGCGCTTTGTCGGGGTCTTCATGATAAGAACGTTCGCCGATGGCGGCGCTGATATGCCCAACGTCCAGCACCGGCGCAAAGCTAATATCGATATCCATGGCGATCATTTCGCTGGCCATCAGCCAACCGGCCTCTTCTGCCAGCTTACCGCCCTCTTCCATGCCGAGCAGCGCGGCAAAGGATTGCGCCGCCGGCAGGCGGGTAAAACCCTCGCGGAAACGCTGCACGCGACCGCCTTCCTGGTCAACCGCCACCACCAGATGGTTGCGCGAAGCCTCGCGGATCTGGCGAACCAGCTCACGTAACTGCGCTGGATCGTGGTAGTTGCGGGTAAACAGGATTAGCCCGCCAACTAAGGGATGCGCCAGAATCTCACGCTCTTCCGCATCCAGTTCAAAACCTTCGACATCCAACATTACCGGGCCCACACATACCTCTCTTATCTTTTTATTCTTTCTCTAACTGACGCCATATCTCATTCGCCAGCGCAATAAACTGTCGATCGCCGGTTTGTTGCCAGCGTCGCTCATACCAGCCTGCCATCAGCAGACGTACCCATGGACGCCAGCGCTGTATTTGTCGCCATAGCTGAAGCTCATCAATATGCGCCAGCCTCGCGTACTCTGCCGCTAGCTGGCGGTGCGCCACGGGCTCAATCCATACCGCAGCCAGCTCCAGCGCGATATCACCATCTCCGGCATATTCCCAATCAATAAGCCGCAGCCCACCCTCGCTATGGACAATATTGCCCGCGTGAACATCCATATGTAATGGCGCGAGACGCAACGGCCGAGGTTCGCCGCGTAGCAACAGTTGCTTATGCCAGCGTAACCATAACGGCGTGCGCCGGGCGGAATCGCACTGCTGCCAGTAAAGCTCAAGCAATGGGCTCAGCGTAATACGCCAGCCAAAGCGTGGTTGCCGGTGCAGATGATACAGTAACCCCGCAAGCGCCGGACACTCCGGCAGTGCGTTTGCCACGTCACCGATGAAATATTCCACCACCATCCAGGCAGGAGAATAAAAAAGCGGAGCCGGAGCAAGCGTTGCAGGGAGACGGGAGAGCGCATGGTACTGGCGACGAAAATGACAGATTGGTGCCTGCATATCATGCGGCTGGCGCAGAACCAATCTTTGTCGACCATCGCTGATGACACAACTGCCGCCGCTCAGACCGTTTTCAGTCAGCGCGGCGACAGGTGAAAAGCAAGGAAAAAAGCGCGACAGCACTTCGTCGCGCGTAAGCTTATTGTTGCTGAACCGCACCTTTACCTGACCAGATAATTTCGCCAGTTTGCACCAGCATCAGTTGCATTTTCAGCTCAGGCGAGTTGACGTTGCCGGTCGCGTTGGAATAGAGCACATACTGTGCGCCAACGGTACGGGCAATGCCCATCGCCTTACTGCGGCTGCCGAGGCTATCCTGTGGCGACAGGCCAAGCTGCTGTTTGGCGACGCCGAGCTGCTGCTGCGATACGAGGGTAAATTTACCGTTACCCGCCAGCGCGTTGTGTAATGCGGTTGTCGCCTCAGCGGCGTTCAACGTGCCGTTGGTGCGGTTGTTTACGCTATCAATCAGCAGAATACTACCTGCTGTCACGCCGCCCGCTTGCAGCATTTGTCCAACCATCGGCTGCACTGCGCTGCTCCAGTCATAATGACGCACGCGCGGGGCCGGCTGCGCTGGCTCCTCGCCATGTTCAATTGGGCCTGGCTGCGTAGGTATCACAGGAATACTTGGCACAGTCGGCTGCGGCTGAACAGGTTGCTGCGGTTTTGGCTGTGCTTCCTCAACGGGAGCCGGCTGCTGACCTGGCCCTACGCACCCGGCAAGGAATATCGCCAGTGCGGTAACAAGTGCATAGCGACACATTTTAATCATTACGATGACCTCTTACAGATAAAGATAAAGTCGGGCCTTGTGCGCCCCCAGAATATTGGCGCTGCCGTAAAGCGTGACCGAGGAGTGCGCGGGAACCGTTATGCTGCGCGCCGGTTCAAGTGGATGCATCTCCAACCCTCTGGCGTCATACCAGAAAAAGCGATAATGCACAGTCACCGGTACCTGGCGCTCGTTAAATAGTCGTGTGGTCGCCGTCGCTTGTATCTCTGAGGCGGTCACCGTCGGTACTTCAGCGCTAATCCCCGCCGCCAGTACGTTAGATTCCATCACCAGACTTTGCTGATCGCTGACCGGTATTTCCGGATGCGAACTGCATCCAGCCAGGAGCGTCGCGGCCAGAAGTGCGCCGAAATGGGCTGCGCGCATGGGTATTAACCTTTGTGGGCCAGCATTGGACCTAATGGACGCCCACCCAGCAGATGCATGTGGATATGGTAGACCTCCTGACCCCCGTGGCGATTGCAATTGACGATCAGGCGGTAGCCATCGTCGGCAAGCCCCTCGTCGCGGGCAATTTTCGCCGCAACGGTCATCATCCGGCCAAGAGCCAGTTCATGCTCCGTAGTCACATCGTTGACGGTTGGAATCAGGATATTAGGAATGATCAGAATATGGGTCGGCGCCTGCGGGGAGATATCGCGAAAAGCGGTGACCAGCTCGTCCTGATAAACAATATCCGACGGGATCTCCCGGCGAATGATTTTGCTGAAAATCGTTTCTTCTGCCATGACTGATTCCTTATTAATTTTTATACCGTGCTCTGGCCTGCCCCTGCAGATAAACGCGGATGCACAGGATTCGCTTAAGAGTATGAGCGAGTTACTCCCACTCTTTCAACCTGAAAGCGTTTTTTCTTACGCGACAAAGGACTTAGCTGCTGACTGATTAATCATTTCGCATGTTCGCCATTTTCACTAGCCCACCCAAAACCATTCACCACACATATTTTACCTCTGTTTACATATTAAATATTAATGCGTATATTTCTCATTTGTATTCACATTGAATGCAACGCGCTTTCGATCGACCGCGGTCACAGAGCCTCGGCGAATAATAATTATCATATGATCAAGGGTTTATGATGTCTCTCTCCACCAACACCCGGGATGGGCATATTGCGCCATCTCTGCTTGCCATGGGCATAGCGCTGGCGCTCTTTCCTGACCTCGGCCAGGCCGCCAGTAAGTCCGAAGAAACTCTCATTGTAGAAGGTTCCACAGATACCGCTTCCAGTGCTCAAGAGCAGGATTACAGCGTCAAAACCACCTCTGCCGGGACCAAGATGGAAATGGCCCAGCGCGATATCCCACAATCGGTCAGCATTATCACCGAGCAACGGATGCAGGATCAGCAGTTGCAAACCCTTGGCGACGTGATGGATCACACGACCGGGATCAGCAGCAGCCAGGCAGACTCCGATCGCACCAGCTACTACTCTCGCGGCTTTCAAATTGACAACTACATGGTCGATGGTATTCCGACCTGGTTTGAATCCCGCTGGAATCTGGGTGACGCCCTTACCGATATGGCGCTGTTCGAACGAGTGGAAGTCGTGCGTGGCGCCAATGGCCTGCTGACAGGTACGGGCAACCCGGCCGCGTCAATCAACATGATTCGTAAACACGCCACCAGCCGCGAGTTTAAAGGCAATGTCTCTGCGGAGTACGGTAGCTGGAACAAGCAGCGCTATGTTGCTGATATGCAGAGCCCGCTGACCGAAGACGGCAACGTGCGTGCGCGTATTATCGCGGGCTATCAAAATAACGACTCGTGGCTCGATCGTTATAACAGCGAAAAAACCTTCTTCTCCGGCATTCTTGATGCTGACCTCGGAACCTCAACCAGTTTATCCGCTGGCTACGAATATCAGCGTATCGACGTGAATAGCCCAACATGGGGTGGCCTGCCGCGCTGGAATACCGATGGCAGCAAAAACCACTACGACCGTTCTCATAGCACCGCCCCTGATTGGGCCTATAACGACAAAGAGATCAACAAAGTTTTCGTCACGCTGAAACAGCGCTTTGCCGATACCTGGCAGGCGACGATGAACGCGACCCACTCCGAGGTCAAGTTCGACAGCAAAATGATGTACGTCGATGCGTACGTCAATAAAGAGACCGGGATGCTGGTGGGGCCTTATGGCAATTACGGTCCGAGCTTTACCTACGTTGGCGGGACCGGCTGGAATAGCGGCAAGCGTAAAGTCGACGCCGTGGATTTGTTTGCAGATGGCGGCTACGACCTGTTTGGTCGCCAGCACAACCTGATGATTGGCGGCAGCTACAGCAAGCAAAATAACCGCTACTTCAGCTCCTGGGCAAACGTATTTCCGGATGAGATCGGTAATTTCTATGACTTTAATAGTGCCAGCTTCCCGGAAACCAACTGGGGACCGCAGAGCCTGGCGCAGGACGATACCACGCGAATGAAATCGGTATATGCGGCGACTCGTATCTCCCTGCTTGATCCGCTGCACCTGATCCTTGGCGTCCGCTATAACAACTGGAGTATCGAGACGCTGACCTACAATATGGAGAAAAACCATACTACGCCATACGCCGGTCTGGTTTACGACATCAACGATAACTGGTCGGCCTACACCAGCTACACCTCCGTTTTCCAGCCGCAGAATAAGCGTGATAGTTCCGGTAAATATCTGACCCCGGTTACCGGTAATAACTATGAAGTCGGCCTGAAGTCCGACTGGATGGACAGCCGCCTGACCACCACCCTCTCCATATTCCGCATCGAACAGGATAACCTCGGCCAGGCAACCGGCGGGCAAATCCCTGGCAGCAACGGCGAAGCGGCCTATAAAACCGTCAATGGTACCGTAAGCAAAGGGGTGGAGTTCGAAATCAACGGCGCACTTACCGATAACTGGCAGATGACCTTCGGCGCGACTCGCTTTGTTGCCGAGGATAATGAAGGCAACGCGGTGAACCCTAACCTGCCGCGTACCAGCGTCAAGCTGTTCACCAGCTATCGCCTGCCGGTGATGCCTGACCTGACCGTCGGCGGCGGCGTTAACTGGCAAAACCGTGTTTATAAAGATACCGCTACCCCTTACGGAACTTTCCGTGCGGAACAAGGCAGCTACGCGCTGGTGGATTTGTTTACCCGTTACCAGGTCAGCAAAAACTTTGCCTTGCAGGGCAACGTCAATAACCTGTTCGACAAAACCTACGATACCAACATCGACGGTTCCATTGTGTACGGCGAGCCGCGCAACTTCAGCATTACGGCCAGCTATCAATTTTAACTAAACTTACCGGGAGCCACATCGCTCCCGGTTAATTGGATACTAATACCCGTCATTCAACTCTTCCGGAATCAGATAGTTACCAGAGTCCTCACTGTACGAAATAAGGTACTTTTTATTTATTTTTGTTTTCTGCCGATAGCCGGATGAATGGATCGTTAGAGCATAAAAACCGGCAGTGCTTTGGCTCTCATCAACGGTTAATTGGTTCTTAATCTCTTCGGTTTCGCCATTCGCAAAGGCACCTTCATTGCTCATCCAGGAAGTCCAGTTAGCAACAGGTATAAATTTCCCCTCGCTAAAAACCTCAAGCAGATCGTGCGATTGCCCATAGCCTTGATTCATACTTGAAATTATTGAATGTACAGCCCACTTGTCTAGTCCAATATTGGCTACTCCATCAAAATGACCGCCAAAATTTTGGCGATCAAATAGCAACTTCAAGCCCTGTGAAGTTTGTTGAAGTACATAGTAGTCCGTAGGCGCAGGTTGATTATCATAAGATATCTGCTCCATATCCGGGCACATTACGACAAGATATAACCCAGCATTCTGATTAACGACTTTGTCATAACACACATAATAGTCAGCAATCCCCTGCTCATCCGCCGTTTTTTTATGCCAGGGGGATGCGGCGTTATTTCCGGGCTGATAATAGTGCCTGATGACATCATCACCGTTGTTATAAAAATCATTGGCAACGCTGGTGCCAGGCAAAAAGAGTGAAACCAATAATGAAGCGCTAAGCACCAGCTTGAAAAAAGACATATGCGTTCCGTTTGTAAAGAAATCCCTTCAGAAGCGGAACATTACTGCTTTTCTCCGATTTATTTAACCCACTATCGGGCATCCATTCTCTGTTTCAGATTTTAACCATGATAGCGACAAGCATTTCCTGCAAACAGACGTAAAAAAGGCAGCCATTTGGCTGCCTTAGTCTCCCCACATCACAACTTAGTTGCTGCGGATGTACTCATCCATTTCAGTTTTCAGGTTATCGGATTTGGTACCGAAGATTGCCTGAACACCTGAACCTGCAACAACCACGCCAGCAGCGCCCAGTTTTTTCAGGCCAGCCTGATCAACTTTCGCTACATCCGCCACGCTAACGCGCAGACGGGTGATACATGCGTCGAGGTTAGTAATGTTTTCTTTACCGCCGAAGGCTGCAATCAGGGCCGGAGCCATTTCGCTGGTCGCGCCAACTTTGCTGTCTTCAGTTGAATCTTCACGACCCGGCGTTTTCAGGTCCAGCGCTTTGATCAACACGCGGAATACCACGTAGTAAACAATCGCGTAGCAAATACCGACTATCGGGAACAGCCACAGTTTGCTGCTGTTACCGGACAGAACGATAAAGTCGATCAGACCGTGAGAGAACGAGGTACCGTCACGCATACCCAGCAGGATACAGATTGGGAATGCCAGGCCTGCCAGAATCGCGTGGATGATGTACAGGATCGGTGCAACGAACATGAAGGAGAACTCGATCGGCTCGGTGATACCGGTCAGGAACGAGGTCAACGCTGCGGAGATCATGATACCGCCCACTTTCGCGCGGTTTTCCGGTTTAGCAGAGTGCCAGATAGCGATGGCTGCAGCTGGCAGACCGTACATTTTGAACAGGAAGCCGCCGGACAGTTTGCCCGCAGTAGGGTCGCCCGCCATGTAACGAGGGATGTCACCGTGGAACACCTGACCTGCCGCATTGGTGTATTCACCAATTTGCATCTGGAAAGGAACGTTCCAGATGTGGTGCAGACCAAACGGCACCAGGCAGCGCTCGATGAAGCCGTAGATACCAAACGCGACAACCGGGTTCTGATAAGCAGCCCACTGAGAGAACGTCTGGATAGCAGTACCGATCGGCGGCCAAATGAAGGAGAGCACGATGCCCATAAAGATCGCGGTCAGACCAGAAATGATCGGCACGAAACGTTTACCGGCGAAGAAGCCCAGATACTCAGGCAGCTTAATACGGTAGAAGCGATTAAACATGTACGCCGCGATTGCGCCCGCAATAATACCGCCCAATACGCCGGTATCTGCAAGGTGTTTAGCCGCAATCTCTTCAGCAGGTAAATGCAGAACCAGAGGCGCTACCACCGCCATGGTTTTCACCATGATGCCGTAAGCGACAACCGATGCCAGCGCAGATACGCCATCGTTATTGGTGAAGCCTAACGCAACACCGATAGCGAAAATCAGCGGCATATTGGCGAAGACCGAACCGCCCGCTTCTGCCATAACATGTGAAACGACTTCTGGCAGCCAGCTGAAGTTTGCGGAACCGACGCCCAGCAGGATACCTGCGATAGGCAGTACGGATACCGGTAGCATCAGCGATTTACCGACCTTCTGCAGGTTAGCAAATGCATTCTTAAACATAATTGAGAGTGCTCCTGAGTATTTGGTGCTTTTTTACGTTTTCACGCATTGGCCCGGGGGGGGAGAACCGCGCCGTGGACAGGACGTCTAAGCGCCCTTTATTTATTACACAGAGTAAAATAATTAGCGGAATGATTGTTTGACGGCTATCACGTTTCAATCAGCCTTCAGGTAAAAACTTACACTGTTTTACATAACACGTGTCTGAATGTTGCCAAAAAAGCTTCACCGCCCCATTTGTGGCGGTGAACTTTACTCGCTTTGAGTATTAATTACGAGCCTTAAAATAATAAGGAAGATCAGGCAGGTTGTAGCCGGGCGGGGTCAATATGAAAAAGCGTTGCAAAGTTTTCCGTGGTACGTTGCGCCAGCGTATCCAGCGAGACACCTTTCAGAACGGCCATGTACTCAGCAACGTCACGAACCATCGCCGGTTGGTTCTCTTTACCACGGTGCGGTACCGGCGCCAGATACGGCGAATCAGTCTCCACCAGCAGGCGGTCGAGTGGCACATAACGCGCGGCATCGCGCAGCTGTTCTGCATTACGGAACGTTACAATACCGGAAAACGAGATATAGAACCCCATGTCCAGCAGCTTACCCGCAGTCTCCCTATCTTCAGTGAAACAGTGTAGTACGCCACCGCAATCCGTCACTTTTTCTTCGCGTAAAATTGCCAGCGTATCGGCGCGGGCATCACGAGTATGCACAATAACCGGCTTGTTAAGTTCCCGACCGATACGAATATGATCGCGGAACGACGTCTGTTGACGTATTTTGGTTTCTGGCGTGTAGAAATAATCCAGCCCGGTTTCACCCATCGCCACTACCCCCTCTTCCGCCGCAAGTTTGCGCAACTCCTCGACGTCGTACTCTTCATCCTGATTTAACGGATGCACGCCACAGGAGAAAGCAACGCTGCCACTCTGTCCCACCAGCTCGCGCATACTGCGATACCCTGGTAGCGTCGTGGCAACCGCAAGGCAAAACTTCACATCGCGCGCGGCGGCTTTTGCCAGCACATCGTCCACATTTTTATGCAGCGTTTGATAATCCAGGCCATCAAGGTGGCAATGGGAGTCGACTAAAAACATGATGTCTCTCTCAGAGATGGGATACGGGAAGTACCGCCCCGGGTTGCAGGTAATGTTCCCAGCGCAGAAGGCGCTCGGTTAGCAGTAGTTCGCGGTTAACACCAACAACGTTTAATAGCTGCTCGCGGCAGAAGCTCACGTCGCGCGCTATCGCTTGTAAACGTGCGGCAGGGAGCGTCTGGGCCAGTTGATTCACCAGCGTCCAGACGTCCGGGTTACTGACAAGCGTAATCCCCTGCTGTCTTTTTTGCGCATCAACCAGCAGCGATGCCAGCCAATGCAGGCGAACTGCGGCCTGTTCGTGATTTAAAATAGGTAGCAGCGTCAGCCAGTCACCCTGAGTTAAAACGTTTGCCAGCGTCTGACAAAGCTGTTGACGCGCAGTCCAGTGCACATCCTGGAGCAGCTCCAGAGCTGCCGCTGGCGCATTCGCGCTAAGACGCAGAGCAGCAAGTAATGCATCTTGTGACATTGTCACTTCACGCTCTAACCACGCCAGCGCGTACGATTCCGGAGGCGGTGTGAGGTGATGTAAACGGCATCGACTGCGCAACGTCGCCAGCAAACGCGCGGGTTCCTGGCAAGCGAGAAAGAACCAGGTATTCTCCGGCGGTTCCTCCAGCGTTTTCAGCAACGCGTTGGCCGCCGCGTCAGTTAGCATGGCGGCATCGCCGATCCATATCACCTTCGCGCCGCCCAGCCGGGCGTGTTCGTAGAGCTTTTCGTTGACGTCGCGCACGGCATCAATACCGAGCGAACTCTTCCCCTTTTCAGGAGACAACGCATAATAATCAGGATGAGTACCCGCCTGCATCAGCTGACAGCTGCGGCAATGGCCACAGCTTTTATGCCCTTCCGGTTGTCGGCACATCAGGAAGCGGCACAGCGCATAAATCAACGCATCGCTCCCCATGCCCGGCAATGCCTGGACCAGTAGCGCATGGTGACCCCGTCCTGCCTGGTAGCTGGAAACTAGCTGTTCGAAAGACGGGCGTAACCACGGATACCATTTCATGCACGCTGCTCCAATACCCACTGGCTCACTACCGCACGAATATCACGTTCCACAGCTTCCAGCGGCTGCGTGGCGTCCACGGTGCGAATGCTGGGGTCAAGTGCGGCCAGCTCAAGGTAGCGTGCGCGGGTGCGGTTGAAGAAATCCAGGGATTCCTGTTCGATACGATCAAGATCGCCGCGAGCGCGAGCGCGCTTGAGTCCCACCGCTGGCGTCACATCAAGATAAAGGGTCAAGTTGGGACGAAAATCGCCCAGCACCGCATCACGCAGGGTTGCCAACATGGTTTGATCGATACCACGACCACCGCCCTGATAGGCCTGGGTAGAGAGATCATGACGATCGCCAATTACCCACTGACCGCGGGCCAGCGCCGGTTTAATCACCGTCTCAACGAGCTGCACGCGGGCCGCATAAAACATCAGCACTTCAGCTTTGTCATTGATAACTTCATCGCCGGTTGACTGAATATCCAGAACCAGGCTGCGCAGCTTCTCGGCCAGAATGGTGCCGCCCGGCTCGCGGGTGAACACCATATCGCTAACGCCCAGCTGTTTTAGCGTCTCTACCACCAGATTACGTGCGGTGGTCTTCCCTGCGCCTTCCAGGCCCTCGATGACGATATAGTTACTGCGCATTTTTTTCCTTAAGTACTTTCAGATAATCCTGCACCGAACGGTTGTGGCTGGTCAGATTGGTATTGAACGTATGACCCCCTTTTCCGTCGGCGACAAAATAGAGATACGGCGTTTTTGCCGGATGGGCAGCGGCATTCAGAGAAGCCTCTCCCGGTGCGGCGATAGGCCCTGGAGGCATGCCGTTAATGACATAAGTATTGTAAGCCGTTGGGGTTTCCAGGTCTTTACGCGTTAACTTGCCATTATAACTCTCACCCATCCCATAAATCACGGTCGGATCGGTTTGCAGACGCATGCCAATACGCAAGCGATTGATAAAGACCGATGCCACGCGATCGCGCTCTTCAGACACCGCCGTCTCTTTTTCAATAATGGAGGCCATTGTCAGCAGTTGGTTCTGATCTTTATACGGCAGATTATCCATCCGCCCTTCCCAGGCTTTCTCAACCGCAGCAACCATTTTCTGATGCGCTCGCTTAAGGATCGCCACATCGCTGGTATTGGCGGTATACATCCAGGTATCCGGCCAGAACCAACCCTCTACCCAGTCCGCATGCTCCAGATCAAGGGCCTTCGCGACGGTTTCATAGCTGTCATCCGCCAGCGTATGTTTCACATAAGGCGCATCGCGAAGCTGTCGCAGATAGTCGTTTACCCGCATACCTTCGACAAAGCGCAACGGAAACTGGGCTTCTTTCCCACTGGCCAACAGTTGCAGCATCTCACGTACCGTCATGCCTGGCGTGAAACGATATGTCCCAGCTTTAAAGTGGGAGAGCTCAGGTTCAATACGCAGCAACCACTGGAACACCCGCGGCCGGTTAATGACTTTATCGCCGTAAAGCTGCTGGCCCAGCGCGATGCGCCCGGTGCCCGTTTCAAGAGTAAAGATGGTCTCTTCTTTAATGAGTAACTTGCTATCCGCCAGTTGGCGAACTTTCCACATGCCGACGCCCGCAGCAATGCCCAGCACCACTACCAGCAACAGGATGAAACGTAACATTTTCTTCATGACTAATCAGACAGCTCACACAATGGGGCTAAAAAATGGTAAAGCTCGCGCGCGGACAAACATGTGTCGTCCCAACGGCGAACCGGCACCAGCGGCATTAATGCGTTACAGATAAGCACTTCGTCGGCTTCGCGTAGCGCATCGGGACGCGTAGTCACTTCGACAACGCGAAACGGCGATGGTGCCAGCGTTGCGAGAATGTGCTGGCGCATAATACCGTTTACTCCCGCCTGATCGAGGCGCGGGGTAAAAACATCAAATCCTTTACGCCAGAATACGTTCGCGGCACAGCATTCCGTAAGCCACCCTTCACTGTCAAGAACCAGTGCTTCATCAGCGTCCGTCTGCTCAAGATGAGAGCGGATCAGTACCTGCTCCAGGCGGTTAAGGTGTTTTAGTCCGGCAAGAGAAGGATTACGTCCCAGCCGAATGGGACTTAGCGACACAGAAACCCCTTCTTCTCGCCAGCGGGCATAATGGGCAGGATATGGCGACACGCTAAGAATTCGGGTAGAGTTTGTACAGCCCACAGTGCTGTATCCACGGCCGCCGGCGCCACGAGTGATCATCACCTTCAGAACCCCCTCCTGACACGGCTGCGCCAGACGTTGCATCTCCTCGGCTAATACTTTCCAGTCGCTAAAGGTAATAAAGAGTCTTTCACAGGTGGTTTGCAGGCGCGCCAGATGAGCAGGCAGAAATTGTACACAGCCCCCAATTATTCGAGCTGTCGTGAAACAACCATCACCAAACTGCACGCCGCGATCGTTCACCGCAAGCGTTTCACTTTCAGTGCCATTTATCAAAAACATAAAGGACTCCTTATCGCTGGTCGGTCAGTGTCGCAGGAGGAAAGATACGGTTCAAGCGGAGAAAGCCGAATAAAAAAGGCCCGACAAGCGGGCCAATTTTTGATGGGCATTAACGGCATAACTAATGTTGCGCCAGGCGCGCATCAGACCTTTTTAAAGATCAGCGAACCATTTGTACCGCCGAAGCCGAAGGAGTTACACAAGGTATACTCCATACCGCTAACCTGGCGTGCTTCGTGCGGGACGAAGTCGAGGTCGCAACCATCATCCGGGTTATCCAGATTGATAGTCGGCGGAACAGCTTGATCGCGCAGCGCCAGGATAGAGTAGATAGACTCTACTGCACCCGCGGCACCGAGCAAGTGGCCGGTCATTGATTTAGTCGAGCTGACCATTACGCGGCCGGCGGCATCACCGAAGACGGACTTAACGGCCTGCGCTTCTGCTTTATCGCCAGCAGGCGTTGAGGTACCGTGCGCGTTGACGTAGCCAATCTGGCCTGCATCGATACCCGCATCACGGATAGCGTTAACCATCGCCAGTGCCGCTCCAGCGCCATCTTCCGGTGGCGAAGTCATATGGTAGGCATCGCTGCTCATACCAAAGCCGACAATTTCAGCGTAGATTTTCGCACCGCGTTTTTTGGCATGCTCGTACTCTTCCAGCACGACCATTCCCGCGCCATCACCCAGCACAAAACCATCACGCTCTTTGTCCCACGGACGGCTTGCCGCCTGAGGACTGTCATTGCGAGTGGAGAGCGCACGTGCTGCACCAAATCCACCAACGCCCAGTGGGGTACTGGCTTTTTCTGCACCACCGGCAACCATTGCGTCAGCATCACCGTAGGCGATAATGCGCGCGGCTTGACCAATATTGTGTACGCCCGAAGTGCAAGCGGTCGCAATGGAAATACTCGGTCCACGCAGACCAAACATGATGGTCAGATGCCCGGCCACCATGTTAACAATTGTGGAAGGAACAAAGAATGGGCTGATCTTACGCGGTCCGCCTTTTACCAGCGAACTGTGGTTTTCTTCGATCAAGCCGAGGCCGCCAATACCGGAACCAATAGCGGCACCGATGCGGGTAGCATTCTCTTCCGTCACTTCAAGGCCAGAATCCTGCATGGCCTGAATGCCAGCGACAATTCCATATTGAATGAATGCGTCCATCTTGCGCTGTTCTTTGCGCGAGATGAAATCATCACAGTTAAAATCCTTTACTAAGCCAGCAAATTTCGTTGCATAGGCGCTAGTATCGAAATGGTCGATCAGGCTGATGCCACTCTGACCGGCAAGGAGAGCTTTCCAGGTAGACTCTACGGTATTGCCGACAGGAGACAACATGCCCAGTCCGGTCACAACTACACGACGCTTAGACACGGTTGTCCTCCAGGGAGGGAAAATAGATTCTTGTGGGACAAAATGTAGATAAAACTCAGGCGGTCGAATGACCGCCTGGAGATGTTCACTTACGCCTGGTGACCGTTGATGTAATCAATGGCAGCCTGAACAGTAGTGATTTTCTCAGCTTCTTCGTCCGGAATCTCAGTATCAAACTCTTCTTCCAGAGCCATTACCAGCTCAACGGTGTCAAGAGAATCAGCGCCCAGGTCTTCAACGAAGGAAGCATTGTTGGTAACTTCTTCCTGCTTAACGCCCAGCTGTTCGCCGATAATTTTCTTAACGCGTTCTTCGATAGTGCTCATACTCTTAAATTTCCTATCAAAACTCGCTTTCGCGATGGTTTTCGTAGTGTATAAAATGTTGAAAAATTTGCAACTAAATCCCGGCAGGTCTTACCACGATTTTACGCTATTTTGCGGCTTTTTGCCCTCATAACGCAAATCATTTTGCACAAAACATTACTGTGAATCGCACGGACTGCGCGGTTCCTGAGCGTTTTGCACAAATCTCGGTCAGACCATATACATCCCGCCGTTGACGTGCAAAGTTTCACCGGTGATGTAACTCGCTTCGTCAGAAGCTAAAAATGCAACCGCACTGGCGATTTCATTTGGAGAGCCGAGGCGCCCCGCAGGAACTGCCGCCAGAGTACCCGCACGCTGCTCATCGGTCAGCGCACGTGTCATGTCCGTTTCAATAAAGCCCGGAGCAACAACGTTTACAGTAATACCGCGTGACGCAACTTCGCGAGCCAGTGATTTACTGAAGCCAATCAGACCCGCTTTCGCCGCAGCGTAGTTGGCCTGACCTGCATTTCCCATGGTACCAACCACAGAACCGATAGTGATAATACGTCCATGACGCTTTTTCATCATAGCGCGCATTACCGCTTTTGACAGACGGAAAACAGATGACAGGTTGGTTTCGATAATATCGTTCCACTCATCATCTTTCATGCGCATTAACAGGTTATCACGAGTAATCCCGGCATTGTTCACCAGGATATCAACTTCACCAAATTCTGCGCGAATATTTCCCAGAACAGATTCGATAGATGCCGGATCGGTCACATTCAACAGCAGACCTTTGCCATTGGCACCTAAATAATCGCTGATCGCCTGCGCACCGCTTTCGCTGGTTGCAGTACCGATAACTTTCGCGCCACGGGCAACGAGCGTTTCAGCAATTGCGCGGCCAATCCCGCGACTTGCACCGGTAACCAGCGCGATTTTTCCTTCAAAACTCATGGTTTTCCTCTTTTATTGCTCAAGCGCCGCAGACATGGCCGCCGGCTCGTTAAGCGCGGAGGCAGTCAGGGTGTCAACAATACGTTTAGTCAGGCCGGTGAGGACTTTACCCGGCCCCACTTCATACAGATGCTCAACGCCCTGTGACGCCATAAACTCAACGGTTTTGGTCCACTGAACCGGGCTATACAGCTGGCGGATCAATGCATCACGGATAGCATCAGGTGTAGTTTCACACTTCACGTCAACGTTGTTCACAACCTGAACAGTCGGCGTGTTAAAGGTGATTTTTTGTAATTCAACGGCCAATTTTTCAGCAGCAGGCTTCATCAATGCACAGTGGGACGGCACGCTGACCGGCAGCGGCAACGCACGTTTAGCGCCCGCAGCTTTACACGCTGCGCCAGCGCGCTCTACGGCTTCTTTGTTACCGGCAATAACAACCTGTCCCGGCGAATTAAAGTTTACCGGAGAAACCACCAGGCCTTCAGCAGACTCTTCACAGGCTTTCGCAATTGATGCATCGTCAAGACCAATGATAGCTGACATTGCGCCGGTACCTTCTGGTACGGCTTCCTGCATGAATTTGCCACGCATCTCAACCAGACGCACCGCATCGGCAAAATCGATAACGCCCGCACAGACCAGTGCAGAATACTCACCCAGGCTATGACCCGCCAACAGCGCCGGTGCTTGACCACCCTGCTGCTGCCAGACACGATACAACGCGACGGATGCTGTCAGCAGCGCCGGTTGTGTCTGCCAGGTTTTGTTCAGTTCTTCCGCTGGGCCTTGCTGTACAAGCGCCCACAGATCGTAACCCAACGCCGCAGAGGCTTCACGGAATGTCTCTTCGACTACCGGGTAAGCGGCTGCCATATCGGACAGCATCCCGACGGTCTGAGAGCCCTGTCCCGGGAACACAAAAGCAAATTGCGTCATGTTTAAATCCTTATACTAAAAACGAACCAGCGCGGAACCCCAGGTGAAACCACCACCAAAGGCTTCCAGCAGAATGAGCTGACCACGCTGGATACGGCCATCACGAACGGCCTCATCCAGCGCGCAAGGAACAGAGGCTGCTGAAGTATTACCATGTCTGTCGAGAGTAACCACCACGTTATCCATCGACATCCCCAGCTTTTTCGCCGTGGCGCTGATAATACGCAGGTTGGCCTGATGCGGCACCAGCCAATCCAGCGCAGAACGCTCGAGGTTATTCGCCGCCAGGGTCTCATCAACGATATGCGCCAGTTCGGTCACGGCAACTTTAAAGACTTCGTTGCCCGCCATCGTCAGATAAATTGAGTTGTCAGGATCAACGCGATCGGCGTTCGGCAGCGTCAGCAGTTCACCGTAGCTACCATCCGCATGCAGATGCGTAGAGATAATACCCGGCTCTTCAGAAGCGCCCAGCACAACCGCACCAGCGCCATCGCCAAAGATGATGATGGTTCCACGATCGGTCGGATCGCAGGTTCGCGCCAGCACATCAGCACCAATGACCAGCGCGTAATCAACCGCACCGTTTTTAACGTATTGATCGGCGACGCTCAGCGCGTAGGTGAAACCCGCACATGCAGCAGCAACGTCAAACGCCGGGCAACCCTTAATGCCCAGCATTGATTGAACCTGGCAAGCAGAACTTGGAAATGCATGGGTACCGGAGGTGGTCGCAACAATAATCAGACCAATTTGTTCCGGCTTAACGCCCGCCATGTCCAGTGCATTCTTAGCGGCTGCAAAGCCCATCGTAGCAACTGTTTCATTCGGTGCGGCAATACGACGCTCACGGATACCTGTGCGAGTGACAATCCACTCGTCAGACGTATCTACCATGTTTTCTAGTTCAGCGTTCGTACGCACGTGCTCAGGCAGATAACTGCCGGTACCAACAATCTTCGTATACATGTACGCTCAGTCACTCTTGGGTAATATACCTGGCTTACTCAAACTACCGGGCGTCAGTCGTTACCAGTTATCCCAGTCTGAGAACCGGAACTCCCGCTTCTGCCGCCCTCAGGCAGTTCGAAACCTGTAGGGTATAAAGATTCCAGGCGAGCGGCAATCCGCTGAGGGATCTGCCGCTGCACCGCCTGCACTGCCTGCTCTATCGCTACGCTAAAGGCGCGCTGATTGGCAGCACCGTGACTTTTAATCACGGAACCGCGCAATCCTAACAGACAGGCGCCATTATACTGGTCGGGGTTGAGGTGACTGAATCGCCTCGACAGGCTTTTTTGTAACCAACGCTTTAATAAAAGCAGCCACCACGACCTTTTTTTCCCCTCTCCCTGTGATTTCAACAGTGAAAGGAACATTCTGACCACACCTTCCATCGTTTTTAATGTGACGTTGCCCGTGAATCCATCACAAACCAAAACATCCGTCTTACCCGTCAACAACTCGTTGGCTTCCAGATAGCCAATATAGTTGAGGGTTGGCAAGGTTTTTAAAACCGCCGCCGCATCGCGAATACTGCTGAGACCTTTCATCTCTTCTTCGCCAATGTTCAGTAATGCAACCCGGGGATTTTGAATACCGATGACCTCTTCGGCTAAAACTGCCCCCATCACCGCAAACTGCACCAGCATAGTACTATCGCAATCTACGTTAGCGCCTAAATCCAGCACCACCGTTTTGCCCTTTTGCTGATGCGGTAGCATCGTTACCAGCGCAGGACGCTCAATACCTTCGATGGGTTTGAGCAATAGTTTAGCCAACCCCATCAGCGCCCCGGTATTACCGGCACTAACGCAGGCCTGTGCCCGTCCTTCTTTCACTAATTCCAGCGCCACGCGCATTGAGCTACCGCGACTGGCGCGGATCGCTTGTGCGGGTCGCGCATCACTGGCAATAACTGACTGCGCAGGAATCACCTGCAGACGTGAACGTTGTTCAAAATCAGCTTTGGCTAGTAATGGCGTGATAGTGTCGGGATCGCCGACTAAAAGAAGTGTGAGTTGATAATTAGAGTTCAGTGCCTGCAATGCTGCAGGCACTGTCACGGAGGGTCCGAAATCTCCCCCCATGACATCTAACGCCAGGGTTAGACGTGTCAAGATATCGTCGCTGCTCGGTTTAGTTATTCCCCAGTTACCCGGGGAAATCCTCACTAAGCTTCATCACGCTTTTACTCTTTGTCTTTCACGCTGCAAGTGCGTTGACTGCGCTCGTTCACACCAGTCACATAGTCATCTATGCTGCTGGCGCTTCTCTTGCTTGCGTCTTCTTGCAACGCGAAATCCATGGAGTAATGCGTGATTACTTAGCGATTACCTTGCGACCGCGGTAGAAACCGTCGGCAGTGATGTGGTGACGCAGGTGTTTCTCACCAGAAGTTTTGTCTACAGACAGGCTGGTGACTGCGGTCAGAGCGTCATGGGAACGACGCATGCCACGTTTGGAACGGGTTGGTTTATTCTGTTGTACGGCCATGGACCTTACTCCTCAATTACTTATGCTTTAAGCTGGCTAATACGGCAAATGGGTTTGGTTTTTGTGCCTCTTCAGGCAGTTCGCCAAAGACCATGTCCGCGTCGGACACTTCACAGTGTTCAGAATCATGCACCGGAACTACAGGCAAGAAGAGGATAATTTCATCTTCAACCAGCGCCTGCAGATCGATTTCACCGAATTCGTTAACCTCAATCGGCTCATACGCTTCCGGCAGTGCTTCCGCCTGTTCGTCATTTCTGACGGGGCTGAAACAATACGTTGTGTGGACATGATAAGGAAACGGTTTCCCGCAACGCTGGCATTCGAGGGTTACCGACACCGTTGCATCGCCGTTTATCACGGCAAGGCGCTGATTATCAATAGCGAACGATATGCTGCATTCCACATCGCTGTCCACGCTGACTACAGAATCGGCGACACGCACAACTTGATCACGGGTATAGATACCTTGGTAATCTAAGCGTTTTTGAGCCGTGCGAACCGGATCGAGAGTCAGGGGTAATTTTACCTTTTGCATAGGGCGCGCATATTAACTTTGTAATGTCATAGAGTCAAAGAAAAAGGCAGCCTCAGGTTGCCTTTTGCCAATTATTCGCACACATTGCGGCGCATAGTTTAAAATGATGCTCTGCGAAGCGCTACATGTGGATGAAAAAATATGTCTGAACTGATCCTGGCGTCAACCTCTCCATGGCGGCGAATGCTGCTGGAGAAGCTTTCAGTGCCTTTTGAATGCGCAGCACCGGACGTTGATGAAACGCCGCTGCCAGGTGAATCGGCACGCCAGCTGGTGATGCGTCTGGCACAAGCAAAGGCCCAAGCCCTCGCCGAACGCTTTCCACACCACCTTATTATAGGTTCCGATCAGGTTTGCGTCCTGGATGGTGAAATCACTGGCAAACCACATAGCGAAGAAAACGCCCATCGTCAGCTAAAGAAAGCCAGCGGCACCATCGTGACCTTCTACACCGGTCTGGCACTGTACAATTCAACTAATGGTCATTTACAGACCGAATGCGAACCCTTTGACGTTCATTTCCGCCGTTTAAGCGACCAGGAAATTGACAGCTATGTGCGCAAAGAAAACCCACTACAATGCGCTGGAAGTTTCAAAAGCGAAGGATTAGGCATCACGCTTTTTGAACGTCTTGAAGGCCGCGACCCAAATGCACTGGTCGGCCTACCGTTAATCGCCTTATGCCAAATGCTCCGCCGGGAAGGATTTAACCCCTTACTCACATAAGCAGGCGTTAAAATGGGATCGGAGGTTTTAATATCCTCCCGATCCCATAACGACCCCATTTTACGCAAGAGCCATCAGGCTGGTAAACAGCATGTTGCCGCCGACAAATAACAGCACGCAATACACGATGCGCAGGAACGTCTCTTTATTAATGCGCTGCAGGAAGGCCATTCCCAGGAAGAAGCCAATCGCCGCCATAGGGAAACCGACTGTCAGTGCGCCCCCAAGATGCTCCGTCCACGCGCCATTACGATACTGGTTAAATGCGTTCCAGGTGTTAAATACCACCCATACCATATTCATGGTATTACGGAATTTTTCTTTTTCCTTAACGGCTTCGATGGTGTAAACGGTAATCAGCGGACCACCAATAGTAAATGCACCGTGTACGACACCACCTAAAATAAGGCAGCCATAGCGAAAACATTTTTTCACTGTCGTATCTGGCACATTTACGGCTTCTACTTTTTTAAAGATCAACGGATTGACGATATGCTTGTAAATGTTCATTACTGCAATAATCGTGACCATTGCGCCAATACAGATTTTCGCTACATTGGGACTAATTGTATAAAATAAGTAGTTACCGACTAATATTCCCGGAACGCACAGGGCGACTATTTTCCCTAAATCTTTCCAGGAAACATCGCGCCAGGTTCTGACCGCCAGAAAATATAAAAAAGGTAAGGTAATCAACGTACCATAAGGTACCCCTACCGATGTTCCTAGTAAACCGTTGGTCACTGATGCCGCGATAACGGTACAGCCAAATCCGGTACATCCCTGAACAAAAAAACCGACAATTTGCATTAAACCGACAAGTATAAAATCAGTATTGAAACTCATGATATCCGCCCTGGATATACCCTAAATAATTCGAGTTGCAGGAAGGCGGCAAGTGAGCGAATCCCCAGGAACTTACTCATGTAAGTGACTGGGGTGAACGAACGCAGCCAACGCACGTGCAACTTGAAGTATGACGGGTATATAAAGATACTCGCATTATCTCTGGCTTTTTCCCACCAAACCAGAGAGGTCAGGATGTGGGTCGGCCTCTCTTTTTTGTCCCGGAGATGTAAACCCCATATCTCCGGGATAACAAAAAATTAATAGCCTTCCCACAACATGCTGCACGTTATTATCAGAAATGAAGTTCAGTGCGCTGAATCAAATCTTTCTGTAACGGTTTGCCGAGTTCGACAAAATAAGCGCTATAACCCGCAACGCGAACCAGCATATCTTTATAATCCTCCGGCTTTTTCTGCGCGGCGCGCATGGTAGCCGAGCTCATGATATTGAACTGAACATGCATCGCCTGCTTGGCAATATACTCATCAATAAAACTCAGCAGATTATCGCGCCCTTCGACCCCAGCCACCGCTTCTTGTGGGAATCGAAGATTCATCAGAGTACCGTTGGTTGCCAGGCTATGGTCAACTTTGGTTAATGAATTGACTAACGCTGTTGGCCCGCAGATGTCATGAGAGCCGCCGTCAGTGTGAACTGGCCCCATGTTATCGGAGATAGGCTCAAATTTTTTACGTCCATCAATAGAAGCATTTGTGTTCAGACCCATGCCGACGTTGGCATTCACGGAATAAACGCCTGGACTGAATTCTCCCCCACGCGGCGTCTTTCTACCGCTGATATGGCGGCAATAGCATTCAAACATGAATTTGAACAGATCATCCGCATAATCATCATCGTTGCCGTAGTGGCGCACCTTCGAGCTATTGACCAATGCGTACAGTTTTTCATGGCCGACCCAGTTGTCCTTAACTGCCTGCAGCATCTCGGCACCGCTATAACGCTTCTCGTCGAACACCAACTGTTTGATGGTTGCCAGGCTGTCAGCACAGGTCGCCATACCCGCTGCCTGCGGAGCGATACCGTTGTACTTCGCGCCGCCTTCAGTCAAATCCTTACCTGAAATCATACAGTCTTCATAGAAAGCGGAGACGTAGGGAACAGGCTTTAGCTCGCGGTGTGCGTTGTCGATAATATTCAGACTACTGCACATTTGATCGGTCCAGTATTCAAACTGTTGATCGACGCTTGCCAGAACTTCATCGAAACTCTTATAGGTATCCAGGCTGCCGGTATCAGGCCCCAACTGCTCACCGGTACTCAGGCTACGGCCACCGTTGACCACCATCTCCATCATTTTTGGCGTATTCACATAAGCCGCATCATGCCAGCCATATTCTTTACCCGCTAAATCCAGCTCGACGCAGCCAACAACGCAGTAATCTCTGGCCTCTTCGAGAGTCATTCCTTTACGCATCATGCCTTTAATAGAAGGCGCATCATTGAATAGCTTCGGATGTCCGTAACCCGCACGGATACACTCAACGGTCTTAATTTTTAGTTCATAAGGCGTATTT
Organism: Klebsiella sp. RHBSTW-00484; assembly: GCF_013705725.1. Lineage (NCBI taxonomy): Bacteria > Pseudomonadati > Pseudomonadota > Gammaproteobacteria > Enterobacterales > Enterobacteriaceae > Klebsiella > Klebsiella sp. RHBSTW-00484. Next base: position 3,689,394 of record NZ_CP055481.1, read on the forward strand.
TCATGCATGCGAACACAAACCCACGGGTTCATCATTCGCGTATGGGCTGAACCTTCCAGCATCAGCATCGTCAGATCGTTAGTCGCATCATTCCCCTCGCGATCGACGCCGCCAAGAGTCAGGCTTTCACCGCCAAAACCACGACCGTTACGCACCGCAACGGTGCCTTTGTCTTTTAGCTTGGTGGGGTTATTCATCTTCACGTACTGAACTTCGATTAACTCAAGTGCGAACTCTTTAGTCATCGTGTTGTTCTTCATATCCGCCGCGAACCACGGATAAAGCCACTGATCCATGCGGCCATAGGAAATGGAGTGCCCATTACTTTCAATTTGGATTAGCGTTGTGGCGAAATTGAACAACTGCAGCGCTTGCCAGAATGTCTGCGGTACCCCACCGGCGATCTGCTGACAGTTTAACGCCATGGTTTCGAGCTCTTGCTTTCTCTGCGGGTTTTCTTCTTTTTCAGCAGACTCTTTAGCCAATTTTGCATATCGCGCAATATATTTTTTAGCCGCTTCAAGTTCGATAATCATCGCTGTATAGAAGTCACGCTTGTCGCCATATTCAGGATCACGCTTGCTTAACTTTTCCAATCCGGCTTGAGCATTGTCGATCAGACCGTTATAACCCACAGCCATTAAACGGGCGTAATCAATCGCCAGATGCCCTGCTCCGGCATAATGATAAAGATTGGTCTGGAATATCTTCTCGCCAACTTCAGACCCTTTAGTCTGATCTTTTTCAAGCCGACTGTTGATCAAATCATCAACGGTTTTACCTTCCCAATATTGGCAAAGTTCAACGATTTCCTTGCGTTCCTTATCATTGCGAATATAAAACTGATCGTTGGCACGTTCTTCAAAAGGAGAATGCAGGATCTCATTAATGATCCAGTTAACAGAGAACTCAGGATATATCGGTGATGCTTTGGCCGGGGCAGCTATTTCACCAAGAATAAGATCTTCATCATAAATATATAACTTGGTATTCAGCAGGATGTTTTCAAACGCCCTGGCACACTTCAGCTTACGCGGTGCATCTTCATGCTTCTGATATGCTTCAGTTACCAGTCTTAAGCGTTCAACATCAATATCATAAGGCCTGTCGAGAAACGCCTGCCGCAGGCGATTGACACGGGGATATGGAGACCAGTCTTCATGATGAACTTGATAGCCCAGGCTATAGGTCTTATCAAAAGGCTGGGTCCCACATGCAGTAGTATGATTCACTTTCATAGAAGTTATCCCATTTAAGATTGAAATAAAATATTGACTATTTTTCTTTTGTCCCCACCACGCAATGAATGCCGCGCTGGTTAAAATATTCGGCTAGCATCTGGATATGCTTTTGAAATGACCTGCGATTAACCTTCACGTTTTTCATTTTATAAGGAAGGCCCAGCGCAGTATATTTCTCTTCACCAAGACGCATAAAGCTTAAGAGCTGTAATGTGCGGATTTTCCCACCGAGTTCATTAAGAATAAAATCGGCTGTGGCTTCTATATTCGCCATATCATCATTCACATTTGGAATAACCGGAATACGCAAAATAATGTCACGTTTTTCTGCCGTCAACTTTATTAAATTCTTCAGAATTTTATCATTAGATACTTTAGTATATTTTTTATGAATTCCAGGATCCATATGTTTAATATCTGAAATAATAAGGTCGGTGTACGGCAGAACATTCTGAACTTTTTTCCATGGCACATATAACGATGACTCAAGACAAGTCTGAATTCCCTCATTCCTACATGCTTGAAACAGTTTAGCGACAAAATCACTTTGTAATAAGGGTTCGCCACCAGAAACCGTCACCCCACCACCAGAGCGTTCATAATAGCCTTTATCTTTACGAATCTCTTCCATGCACTCTTCTACCGACATGGATTTTCCCCATAGCTTAATCGCATCAGAAGGACAGGCATTATGACAAGCCAGGCAATTTGTGCAGTCGCGGCGATCTATTGAAGTTAGTTTTCCACGAGTAAACTGTAGTACATTTTTCTGCGGGCAAATGTCTTCACAAGCAGCGCACTTTTTATAAGAAATGCATTTTGTTTTATAGACTCCCACCTGCGGGTAGGGCATAAAACTTTCAGGATTGCTGCACCATTCACAACGTAACGGGCACCCTTTCAGGAATAACTCAGTGCGCAGACCTGGACCATCATGGATAGTGAAGCGCTGAATATTGAAAATAATCCCTGGTGGTGGTGATTGATTCATTCCGCACTTCCTCAGCGTTCATTTTAAATGAAAATGCACATAACATATCATTTACATGCATTAATATTTTTATTTTCAATACCCTATAAACTCAGGATATCTAAAATGAACGCTGTAGAAAATCGCCCGGACTTACTATTTCACATAGGGAATCCTCCCTATTTTAAATCTCCAGTTCGACTATTTATCTTCAAACCATTTATATAATTGAAAACGACTATTAACACCGCATTTAATGTATATATTTTGTATATGTTTTTTTACAGTATGGTAACTAATAACCAGTTCATCAGCAATTGCCTGATATGTTAACCCGTTATACATCAGCCCGGCAACTTTCTGCTCTGCCTGAGTTAGAGGTAATTTGACGCCAGAATAATCGTTAACTTTACGGTCTTCTTTCAGAGAAATGGTGATCCAATGGTAGGTATCAATAATTCCGTTGGAATAGTTCTGATCATAAGTATAGATCTTAAAAATATAGTCTTTTATCACCCGCGTCTGGACACGATTTGTGGTTGCCCCCTCACCTTCGTTACCCAATAAAAATGGCAGCCAGTTACAAGGTTTAGTACTGCTAATTTCTTCAGTAATTGATGGGCCAAGAATATCTTTCAAATACTCCTGTGCCATTTCATTCGAACTCATGATGTGCATAAAATCATCAGTGATTAAGTATGCTTTCTCACCGGAAGAGATGATCTCATTTTGAATGTTTGAGACAATTTTAGCCTGTTCGTGCTTCTTGAAGTTTTTGTATGAGTTGGCTACATAAACATATATTTTATTTAACGTAGCTATTTCATTATCAGTGAAGTCGCCCTCTTGCTGATTTTTAAAAAAAGCCACCTGAATATAGGCATTGATACCAAATGCCATTGTCACGCCATAATGCTGCTGGAAATTTTCCTCGAGAAATCGCACGTAACCAGAGTGTTCATAATCGATCGTGTTAATAATATCGGTTGATTTATATAGTCTAGGTGTGACATTAAAGTAAGTGAGTTGATCGGCCACCGCTTCCTGATGTATCACATGCCTGACAACATCATTCGCGATAAACTTACGGTATGGATGCTCTTTACCATCAAGATGAATACCATCCCAGTTGACCCATGAAAGAAACTTCCCCTGGGTATCGAAATATGAAATTAAGATTTTTTTGAAACCAAAGTTTCGCTCGAGAGAATCCAATAAGACGCTACTAAAAAATTCCCGCGCAGATATTTGTCGTTCTGACATTTCCGAAAAAAAATTTAACTGACCAACACTTTCGTAGTTCATGGTCACTCTCCATTACTTTTATAAATCCGGGGGTCGATACTCTGACCTATTACATCCGTTTTTAACAAAATATGGTTTTTCTCGCAATTCATTTCCATAAGAAAAAGCTGAACATTGAATTTAGATCACAATGGCTCAGCTTTTATCACAACCTGGAGAATTTAATTTAAAAAATCATTAAAGTTTTAGAACCCTGTCATAACGCCTTTTCGTAAAGTGCAATAATATCCTTTAATGTCGACTGCCGTGGATTCACCAGAATATTACCGCTTTTCATAGCATCTTTTGCCATGTCAGGGATCATCTCAGCCTTAACACCAACAGCAGACAGTGAGTCAGGGATTCCACAATCGACATTAAGTTTTTTGATTTCCTCAACAAGCATCTGCGGCTTAAACCCATTTAATACGCCATTACCTTCACGGATATAATTATAAATCACCTCATAGCGTCCACAATCGGCAAGCGCATTATACTCAATCACTGTTGGCAGAAGGATTGCGTTCGCGACACCATGGGGCACATGGAAAAAAGCGCTTACCGGATGGCTCATCGCATGCACATTACCCAATCTGGCCCACGCGAAGGCGATACCGGCAAAATTACTTCCCAGCATCATGTCACATGCTGCTGCCTCATCTTTTCTATTCGCAATAAACCGACGCAGGCTACCACCAATTAATTCCATCGCTTTTTCTGCCATGGCATCAGAAAACGGAGAGGCGCTGGTGGATAGATAGGCTTCTAAGGCATGAATCAGCGCATCAATACCGCATGCAGCAGCAATATGTGATGGTGCTGTCATTATCAATTCGGGGTCCAAAAGTGCATATTTGGGCAGAATCTCATAACTGATAACGGAGAGTTTATAGTTCCTGGCTTCATCCGTAATGACTGACGAAGCCGTGACCTCACTCCCCGTTCCCGCCGTGGTCGGGATCGCGATCATCGGAACAATCGGTCCAGGTACTTTATTGCTCCCTTCGTAGTCAGTGATACTTCCACCGTAATTAACTAATACTCCCACTGCTTTCGCAACATCTATCGAACTGCCTCCGCCGAGCGCCACGATACTCGTTGCTCCACATTTCTTGTATACCGCAGTTGCTTCATTTACGACGTCTACAGTCGGATTCGGAATCACTCCCAACCAGGTGGTATGATGAATTCCCGCTGAAGCAATAATATCTTCTATCTTTTTTACTACCCCAAGACCTTCGAGACCGGGGTCGGAAATCAAGAGCACATTTTCAGAATGATTTTCCTTTAAGATTTGCGGCAGTTTATTTAGGCAGCCGATACCAAACTCAATGTTTTGCGGTATTTTAAAGTTAAAGCCTTTCATCATCTTCCCTTCTATTTTCAGTAATTAAAAGACATGAATACCTCTTCTTCCCCTGCCCTAAAAATTATAAATTTGGCCTGGGCGTACTTATTTCATAAAATCTGAGAGTTGGCTGAACGTAGGCCAAAATTTCAAGCATGTATAACCGACAATCACCACGAATATGATATGGATGAGAGCCATCAGGCTTCCTCCTTTGAACATAGCCCGGGCATCCAGACCATAGGCTACAGGGATTGCCCGAACGCTGATGGGCAGCATAAATTCTGCGTTGAAGGCCATCACGGTAATAAACCAGTAGGGAATAGGATTCAAACCAAGCTTGGTGGTAAATCCAAGGACAATAGGCAGTACGACAGCGGCTGAGGCAGTTGAGTTTGTTGATTCAGAAATGATGCGGGCCAGAACCACAAATACAATAATGGTAAGCAGTCCACCATCGAGCGATAGTTGTGAGATAAGACTGGCGATTCCAACGCTTGCACCAGAGTCATTCACCAATTTTCCTAACGCTAAACCACCGCCAAAGAGAATAAGCATTCCCCACATAGTCTCTTGTTGCGCCATCTCCCAGGTCAGCATCGGTCCTTTTTTGACCGTAGTTATCACAAAGCACAGGCAACCAAGAATCAGATATAAATGAGCGGGAGACAGTGCCGGAAAAATAGGTGCATACAGGGGACGCGCAAAAGCGCCAATCAGGCCTAAAATGAACAGCGAAGCGCAGGCTTTCTCATCACGCGTCATCGGACCCAGTTCGCGGTAATTCTTTTCAAAGTACTCGCGCGTTCCATTTAGCATTTTAATTTTCATCGGCATCAGCAGCATACAGGCAAGGCTGACAATCGAAATAATGATGTAAAACGGTGCCATACGAATGAGCCAGTCAACGTACATAAACTCGTGACCAATACGCTCTTCAAGAATTGAGATAGCCGCAAGGTTCATCGCCCCCCCCAGAGGACTCCCTACACCACCAATACCAACCCCCCAGCCAATCGCCAACAGGATTGGAACCGCTGGTTTACATGAAGGTATATCGTCATAACCTGACGCTGCCAGCATGGCGATAGCAATAGGCGTAAACAATGCGCAAACCATCACATTCGGGAGAATGGTTGAAGCTACGATGCTGGCAAGCAACCAGACCGTAATCTGCGACTTCATTGATGGGCCGATAAGAGAAAGAACTTTTAAAGCAACCCGGCGATCTAAACCAATCGAAGCCCAGGGGATGCACAGCAGTCCCGAACCAAAAATAAGGATGATGCTATCGGACCAATACTGGGCTGTAATGCTCCCCATCGGCACAATATTAAAGAGCGCGTTGATAATAATTGGCAGGAGGCTGGTTACGGCAACGTGCACCGGGCGTGTAACCCACCAAAAGATCATCCACAGCAAGGTACCGACAGCCTGTGCGCCTGGGGTTGTCAGGCTATGTGAAAAAAGCAGGATAGCCACAATAAAAATGATAGGGCCGCTTAAGAGATATACCAAGCGTCGTGAGTTATTCATAGCATATCCCCAGCGTCAATTCTTTCAGTTGTAGGCCAATAGATGCACATGTGTTTAAAAAACGTAATTATATAGATACGAAAAATCGCAACCTCATATCAATAAAAGTAAATTTATTCTTTTCTACGAAGTGCATCACATTTAGCAAAAACGATTCAGTTATTTTTTTAAAAAAAAAGCCCAACCAATGTCACCACTGTATTTAAAATGTATCGACATTGTTGAGGAGTATATGACACACAGCTATATCGATTAACATAAAAAATTAATTAATCCTTATATATCAAAACCATACCAAACATTAATAATCAAAAAAAGCAGCTATCCTTACTATTTTCTATAGGGAGAACTCCCTATTTTATAAAGATCATGCGCTATGTCTCTTATTACTGAGTGAAATCCAAAATGAAGTAACGCCTTCTTTATCAGTAATACAAATAAATTGTGAGATATTTTGTTGTGTATTTTTTATATATAGAATAAATAATTGTTGCATGCATTGATTAAATGTCATGAGACAAGCTGCGAAAGGTCAGTTAATTCTCAGCAGTTAGCCCGATAAGCGTTTTACTGGTCAGTAGCTATTTAATCCTGGACGCTCGCTGGCAGGTGAAGTGGCTTATGGAGATTTGCGTACCGTCGATTTTCTCAGCAGCTTAAAAAGGGTCAACGACGCCTTCGCCAAAGTCCATAATGTATGGGCATCGCAAAATGCACTGGGCAAACTGGAAACGAAGACGTGACCAGAACTTGGCCACGTTTTTTATGAAGTGCAACAGGACGAAGTTTTCCCATAGCTTAATAAGTGGCTCAAACACTGAGCCAGATACGAATTACTTTGCGTTACGCAAAACCTGTAGGCAGCGCTTAAGCTGATTATCTAAAGGCGCTTCGACACGCATAACTTCCCCGGTTCCCGGATGCGTAAATTTCAGCGATGCGGCATGCAGGAACAGACGGTTAAGGCCGGTTCCTGCCAGTTGCTTGTCGAATTCACGGTCGCCGTAACGATCGTCAAAAGCTATCGGATGACCGGCATATTGTGTATGCACACGAATCTGATGGGTACGACCGGTTACCGGACTACAGCGCACTAGCGTCGCATGGGTATAACGTTCTTCCACCTTAAAACGGGTCTCTGAAGGTTTGCCCTCCTGATTGACCCGAACAATACGCTCGCCACTTTGCAGGATATTTTTCAGCAGAGGAGCCTGCACCACTTTAGTATGCGACTGCCACTGTCCGCGCACCAGGGCCAGATAATCTTTCTGCATTCCTTTATCGCGCAGTTGCTCATGCAGCGAACGCAGCGCTGAACGCTTTTTCGCAACCAGCAAAACGCCTGACGTATCTCGATCGAGACGATGAACCAGTTCCAGGAAGCGAGCCTCCGGGCGCAACGCACGCAGACCTTCGATCACGCCAAAGCTCAGACCGCTACCGCCATGCACCGCTGTACCTGAAGGCTTATTGAGCACCAGAATGTGATCGTCTTCATAGAGAATGACGTCCGCCAGCGCGGCCACTTTTTGCAGATGCGGAGATACTGCTTCTTCTTCCCTTTCCGCCACCCGCACCGGCGGGATACGTACTTCGTCACCGGCTTCCAGTTTGTATTCCGGCTTAACACGTTTTTTGTTCACCCGCACCTCGCCTTTACGCAAGATGCGATAAATCATGCTCTTCGGTACGCCTTTGAGTTGCGTACGCAAAAAGTTGTCGATACGTTGCCCTGCGTCATCATCCGCAATGGCAACCATTTTTACGCTTGGGGTCTCAGTTTTCATGGTGCGCGATTCTAAATAGCCCGACGCATTAGCGCCACTCATTTTTATATGCTTATATTTATCATTATCTGGATTGCATCGCATGCTTCATCGTCGTTTTGTTTGTTATTAGAACAATCTGTATACGCTGGTGAAGAAACTGTGAGTAACCGGATGATAAAAGGTAAAAGTCAACTTGCTATAACAAGCTTAGCAATGGAATAATGATGCAGTTTTCCGTGCTGAATCTTGTTAGAACAAGAAATTAGCGGAATGACCAATTTTGTCTGACCGATCATCCACGCAGCAATGGCGTAAGACGTATTGATCTTTCAGACAGTTAGCGGGCTGCGGGTTGCAGTCCTTACCGGTACAGGCTCTATGGATTTTACGTCGCAGGAAGGCGTCAACTCCGGGATTCCCGGGAGCTCATCTGAGTCAAATGATTGAGATGAGCAGGTTAAGCCAACACGCCTGCAACGTGAAAAACGATGGGTATAAATGGAATCTTCTCTGGTGATACATCCCAGGCAGTTCCCCTGATAATTGCACTGTGTTTCCGTTTGAAATACAGGCGACCGACACTCTGCGCCTCTTAAGCGCGCGACAACCGTGAGGTTGGCGACGTGAACCAGACTCGAGGCCATCGGTTTCCCCCGGTAAGGCGTTACTCTGCCCGTAGCTTAGTCGTCAATGTAAGAATAATGAGTAAGTTACGATGAAAAGAATGTTAATCAACGCAACTCAGCAGGAAGAGTTGCGCGTCGCCCTTGTTGATGGGCAGCGCCTGTACGACCTGGATATTGAAAGCCCCGGGCACGAACAGAAAAAAGCGAACATCTACAAAGGCAAAATCACTCGCATTGAACCTAGCCTCGAAGCCGCGTTTGTTGATTACGGTGCCGAGCGTCATGGTTTCCTCCCCCTCAAAGAAATCGCCCGCGAATACTTCCCTGCCAACTACAACTCTCATGGCCGCCCTAACATTAAGGACGTGCTGCGTGAAGGCCAGGAAGTGATCGTTCAGATTGATAAAGAAGAGCGTGGCAACAAAGGTGCCGCCCTCACCACCTTTATCAGCCTGGCGGGTAGCTATCTGGTACTGATGCCGAACAACCCACGCGCTGGCGGTATTTCACGCCGTATCGAGGGTGACGATCGTACCGAGTTAAAAGAAGCGCTGGCTAGCCTTGAGCTGCCAGAAGGCATGGGGCTTATCGTACGCACCGCAGGCGTCGGCAAATCCGCTGAAGCTCTGCAGTGGGACTTAAGTTTCCGCCTGAAGCACTGGGAAGCTATCAAGAAAGCCGCCGAAAGCCGCCCTGCGCCATTTCTGATCCACCAGGAAAGCAACGTTATCGTGCGCGCTTTCCGTGATTACCTGCGTCAGGATATTGGCGAAATCCTTATCGACAACCCGAAAGTGCTTGAGCTGGCTCGCCAGCATATCGCAGCGCTGGGTCGCCCGGATTTCAGCAGTAAAATCAAACTGTACACCGGTGAAATCCCGTTGTTCAGTCACTATCAGATTGAGTCGCAGATCGAATCCGCTTTCCAGCGTGAAGTTCGCCTGCCTTCCGGCGGTTCTATTGTTATCGATAGCACCGAAGCACTGACCGCAATTGATATCAACTCCGCACGCGCTACCCGCGGCGGCGACATCGAAGAAACCGCGTTCAACACTAACCTGGAAGCAGCGGATGAAATCGCTCGCCAACTGCGTCTGCGTGACCTCGGCGGCCTGATCGTTATCGACTTTATCGACATGACGCCTGTACGCCACCAGCGCGCGGTTGAAAACCGCCTGCGCGAAGCGGTGCGTCAGGACAGAGCGCGTATTCAGATCAGCCATATTTCCCGCTTTGGTCTGCTGGAGATGTCCCGTCAGCGCCTGAGTCCATCGCTTGGAGAGTCCAGCCATCACGTCTGCCCACGTTGTAGCGGTACAGGTACCGTTCGCGATAACGAATCTCTGTCGCTCTCCATTCTGCGTCTGATTGAAGAAGAAGCGCTGAAAGAGAACACCAAAGAAGTTCATGCCATCGTTCCAGTGCCGATCGCATCTTACTTGCTTAACGAGAAGCGTGCCGCGGTGAGCGCCATTGAAACCCGGCAGAGCGACATTCGCGTTATCATCGTTCCAAACGATGAGATGCAAACCCCGCACTACTCCGTACTGCGCGTGCGTAAAGGTGAAGAAACCTCGACTCTGAGCTATCTGCTGCCGAAACTGCACGAAGAAGAGATGGCGATGCCTTCAGATGAAGAGCCGCCAGAACGCAAACTTCCAGAACAACCTGCACTGGCTGCTTTTGTGATGCCAGATGCACCGCCTGCTCCTGCACAGGATGAACCAACCAGCTCACCGGCGGCCAGCACTCCGGCAACATCGGCTACGCCTAAAGCGGCTGCACCGGCTCAACCGGGTCTGGTATCACGCTTCTTTAGCGCGCTGAAAAATATGTTCTCCGGTGGGGAAGAAACCAAGCCAGCTGAAGTTGCGGTAGAAACGAAAGCCGAAGAGAAAACCGAACGTCAGCAAGAGCGCCGTAAACCGCGTTCCAACAACCGACGTGACCGTAACGATCGTCGCGATAACCGTGACAATCGAGATAATCGAGATAATCGAGATAATCGCGACAATCGTGATAGCCGGGACAATCGTGCTGATAACGGCGAAGGTCGGGAGTCTCGCGAAGAAAACCGTCGCAATCGCCGCGAGAAGCAGCAGAACGTCGAGGCGCGTGAGCCTCGCCAGACTACCGGTGAAGATGCGGAGAAAGGCAAAGTCCGTGACGAGCAGCAGCCACGTCGCGAGCGTAACCGTCGTCGTAATGATGATAAACGTCAGGCTCCGCAAGAAGCGAAAGCACAGGCTCTTGAAGAACCCGTCGTGCAGGAAAGCGAGCAGGAAGAACGCGTTCAGACAATGCCACGTCGCAAACCGCGCCAGTTGGCACAGAAGGTTCGTGTTGAATCTGCTGCTGCCGAGCAGGTTGTTGAAACGCCAGAAGCTGTACTGCCGGAAATCATCGCACCGCGTACTGAACTGGCAAAAGTCGATCTACCTGCGGTTGTTGTTGAAACTGTCGCTGAGCACGACGAAAGCATTGATACACGCGAAGCCGATGCTCGTGAGTCTAACGGTATGCCGCGCCGCTCACGTCGCTCCCCTCGCCATCTGCGCGTAAGCGGTCAGCGTCGTCGTCGCTATCGTGACGAACGTTACCCGACTCAATCCCCGATGCCGCTCACTGTAGCCTGTGCATCGCCGGAAATGGCCTCTGGTAAAGTGTGGATCCGTTACCCGGTAGTTCGCCCGCAGGACCAGCAGCAAGAAGAAGCTCAGGTTCAGGAGTTCACTACCGCAGTGGTAGAGCCGATTATTGTACCAGTTACTGTCGCAGAACCGGTTGTCGCTGAAGTGGTAGCACCCGCAGTGGTCGAAGAGAGTGTTGCGGAACAGGCTATTGCCGCTGAGCCGCAAGTCGTCATCAGCGAACCTGAAGTTCCGGTTGTAGAAACAACTCATCCGGAAGTTATCGCCGCGCCGGTCGATGAACAGCCGCAGCTGATCGCGTCAACAGATGAGGTCGTGGCTGAAGCTGTCGTCGCTGAAGCCGTAGAAGCGGCTACAGAACAAACTGTCGAACCAGAAGAGCTGGCGGTTGCGGAAGAACCTGCCGCAGTTGAAGACGTTGCTGTGGTAGAAGACATTCCTGTAACTGCGCAGCCAGCACCTGTAGCAGAGCCGGTTGTTGAAGCTGAGCCTGAAGCAGTTGTTGCCCCGGTTGTCGTTGTGGCTAATCGCAACGCCACTGCGCCGATGACGCGTGCACCTGCTCCAGCCTATCAGTCGGATGCGCCGCGCCACAGTGACTGGATTCGTCCAGACTTCGCCTTTGATGGTAAAGGTGCAGCAGGCGGACACAGTGCAACCCATCAGGCGTCAGCTGGGCCTACTCGTCCGCAACCTGTAGAGTAAGTTCCGCACCTAAAAAGACCGGCCTTTGTGCCGGTCTTTTTTTATTCCCCTTCCGGCTGCTGCATCCCTGCTACCTGCGGCATCACCTCTCGCATCAAATCAAGAAACTTACGCAGCCGTGTCGGATAATAACGCGCCCACGGATAAACCAGATGCACCGGTAGCGAAGAAGCTCTCCACTGCGGAAACAGTTCAACCAGCCGCCCGGCGGCAATATCTTCCGCAACTGCCCAGCTTGAGACTATCGCTACTCCCAGCCCAGCCAGCGCGGTATTGCGTGCCACATGTACGCTATCGGTACTCAGACAGGGGGCAATAGCAAAGGTAATTTGCCGACCGTCGGTCTCAGATTGCAGCATCACTTCATGCTGATAAAATGTACTGATTGCTACCCACGGCAGTGCCGACATCTCCTGTGGAGTCTTTAGGGTCGGAGAGTTCGCCAGTAATGACGGTGAGGCAACAACGCTACGTGGAACCACAGCCAGTTGTACCGACACCGTCGCTGGATCGACTTCAGCGCCTACACGAATCGCGCAGTCGATACCGTCACTGAGAAAGTCTACTGTCTTATCATTCAGCATCCACTCCACTGACAGCTGCGGGTAGCGCTGTAGAAATCCTACTAATGGTCCTAATAGTTGCTGCTGACCAAATGCGTGTGGTGCCCTTACCCGCAATACGCCGACCGGCCGATCGTCCGTAATGCGTAGATCGTCTTCCAGTGCCAGCCAGGCATCTACAACCTGTCGCGCATGCTGATAACAGCGCTCTCCGTCATCGGTTAACTTCATCGCATGGGTGGTACGTAGAATCAGCTTCGCGCCAAGCAGGCCTTCCAGAGACTGTAATCGTCGACTTACCGTTGCCTGAGTAGTATTCATCTGTACAGCTGCCGCTGAGAGAGAACCAGCCTCGACGATGCGAATAAACGTTCGCATCAGTTCTATGCGATCTATACGCTCCTGCTTCTTCATTTTTCTTTTGCCTATACGCTTTACGTATAACCGTTTTACCACTGGTCTATCTACCACGCCAACCCTATTCCGGGAAAAATAGCGCCATCGCTTCTACGAGGAATTCATCATGACACCAACTCCACTCACTTCCCGCGCCGCCGGATGGGTTATTTTTATGCTCGCCCTGGGCGCAGGCTTCAGCGTCGCCTCAATCTATTACGCTCAACCGCTACTGCCGCTGATGGGTGCTAACCTGCATCTGAGCATAGAAGGAATGGGGCTGGTTCCGACCCTAACGCAAGCGGGCTACGCGCTGGGTATTCTTTTTCTTCTCCCGCTTGGCGACCGCCACGATCGCCGGACGCTGATTCTGATGAAAAGCGTCGCACTGGCAGTACTTTTACTTTTATGTAGTCTGACTGGCCAACTGACTTCACTGCTGATTGTCAGCCTGCTTATCGGCATGGCGGCAACAATGGCGCAGGATATCGTACCAGCGGCGGCCATCCTGGCTCCGGCAGGCAAACAAGGGAAAATGGTGGGCACAGTAATGACCGGCCTGCTATTAGGGATTCTGCTCTCAAGAACCGTCAGCGGATTAGTCGGTGCCCTGTTCGGCTGGAGGGTGATGTATCAAGCCGCAGCAGTCAGCATCGCGCTGATTGGCCTGGTGATGTGGCGTGTTCTGCCACGCTTTAAAATTCACTCAACCCTAAGCTACCCGCAGTTGATGAAATCTATGGCGCATCTGTGGCAACGCTATCCGGCACTGCGTCGCGCCGCATTCGCTCAGGGCTTCCTTTCTATCGCCTTCAGCGCATTCTGGTCAACGCTGGCGGTCATGTTACTGGCTCATTATCAGATGGGGAGCGCGGTAGCCGGTGGCTTTGGTATCGCAGGTGCCGCCGGGGCGCTCGCCGCACCTCTGGCCGGTGGCCTCGCCGATAAATTTGGGGCAGAAAAAGTCACGCAATGGGGTGCCGCGCTGGTTACCGTCTCTTTTGCTCTGATGTTCCTGCTACCGATACTGCCGCCACACGGCCAGCTGATCCTGATAGCCATCTCGGCTATCGGCTTTGACCTCGGGCTGCAATCCAGCCTCGTGGCCCACCAGAATCTGGTTTATGGTCTGGAGCCTCAGGCACGTGGTCGCCTGAACGCGCTGCTGTTCACAGGGGTATTTATTGGGATGTCACTCGGTTCCGTCCTTGGCAGCAAACTGTATGTGATGGCGGGCTGGAGTGGCGTGGTGGTGCTGGCGGTCATTACCGGTGCGATTGCTCTTGGGATCCGCTTGCTGGAAAGCGCCCGGGTCGTCTCGGCACAGCGCATCGTTAGGTAAAAAAAGCCGCTCTGCATAGATTGCAGAGCGGCTTGGTATTCTGATCAAGCGACTCAGACCGTGCGCCGAGCGAACTCTTTCACGCGAAAGCCCAGCAACAGTAGCGTCGCGAAGTAGGCAATGACGCCAACCGCAACAACTGCCATCAAACGCAGCAGACGCAATGGCATCGTCCCCAGCGACCACTCAGGCATCACGTACATCATGCCGAGCAGCGCCGCAGCCATCACCACTACCGCAACAACCAAGCGCAACAGGAACAGGAACCAGCCAGGCTGAGGAGTGAAAATTTTCTGCTTGCGCAATTGCCAGTACAACAACGCGGCGTTAAGGCAGGCAGCCAGGCCAATCGATAATGACAGACCCGCGTGCTTCAGCGGGCCAATAAATGCCAGGTTCATTACCTGCGTCATAATAAGCGTGACTATCGCTATTTTCACCGGCGTTTTGATGTCCTGACGCGAATAGAAGCCAGGTGCCAGCACCTTCACGACAATCAGTCCCATCAGGCCAACGGAATATGCCACCAACGCGCGTTGCGTCATCGCCGCATCAAAGGCGGTAAATTTGCCATACTGGAACAACGCAACGGTAAGCGGCTTGGCAAGTATCCCTAACGCCACTGCGCTGGGCAGCGCGAGCAGGAAACACAGGCGCAATCCCCAATCCATCAACCGGCAGTACTCATCATGGTTGCCGCTGGCGAAACTCTTGGACAGCGAAGGCAGGAGGATGGTCCCTAGCGCCACACCCAGCACGCCGGACGGGAACTCCATCAGGCGATCGGCGTAATACATCCACGAAACGGACCCGGAGACCAAAAACGAGGCAAAAATAGTGTTAATGATCAGAGAAATCTGGCTGACGGATACGCCAAGAATTGCCGGACCCATCTGTTTTACTACTCGTACGGCTCCCGCATCTTTGAGATTAATTCGCGGTAGCACCAGCATGCCGATTTTTTTCAAGTGCGGCAGCTGATAGGCGAGCTGCAAAACACCGCCAACCGTCACCGCCCACGCCATAGCCAACATCGGCGGATTAAAGTACGGCGCAGCAAACAACGCAAAACCAATCATGCTCACGTTGAGGAAAGTTGGGGCAAAAGCAGGTACTGAAAAACGGTTCCAGGTGTTGAGAATCGCACCAACCAAAGAAGCCAGCGAAATCAACAGAATATAGGGGAAAGTGATGCGCAGCAGCTGAGTCGTTAGCAAGAACTTATCAGGCGTATCAGCAAACCCTGGCGCCGTCACGGTAATCACCCACGGTGCCGCAAGCATACCGGCAACGGTCACCAAAGCCAGTATCAGCGTCAGTAACCCAGAGACATAGGATACAAAAACGCGGGTCGCGTCTTCGCCCTGCTTGCTTTTATATTCGGCAAGAATTGGCACAAAAGCCTGAGAGAACGCGCCTTCAGCGAAAATACGCCGTAAAAGGTTTGGTAATTTGAACGCGACGAAGAAGGCATCGGTTGCCATTCCTGCACCAAAAATACGAGCGACAATCGCATCACGCGCAAAACCCAGCACGCGCGAAAACATGGTCATCGAACTGACTGCCGCCAGTGATTTTAAAAGATTCATTAACGTGTAATTCCACAACCCTGGAGTAAAACGCCCGCAAATGCGGGCGCTGGAAAGTGGCGATAGTCTACCGAGTTCATACTGAAATACTACTGCCAGATGTTACAACGGGTTATTCACTCATCGCCTCGCGCCAGAGTTTTTCCACGATGCGCTGGGCCAACAGCGCCTGCTCGCCGGATGTTTCGGGAACAGTCTGATTTTGCACACATTCAATGAAGTGACGAGCACAGCCGGTAAACCCACGCTGCTCAAGCGTCGTTTGCCAACCGGGAACCGGACGCTGTATTACGCCAAGCCCGCGCTCCTCTTGCCACTCTCGCATATCCCGCACTTCATAAAGCCCACCGTCGGTCACTGCCTGTACCCACTCCCGCTGGCTACCGCCGCGACGGTGCATACTGGTTGTGACCTGAATTTGTGCGGAGCTGAAATGATGTTCCGCGTAAAGCATTTCACCTTGCGCCGTCGTTTGCAGCGTTCCGCTGCTCAAACGCACCTTATCACCTGCCAGCCACAATGCTGTATCGACAACATGTAAATAGTCATCCAACAGAGTAAAGCGCAGATCGTGGCCCACGCTGTCGCTGCGGTGCTTATCCATTCGCAGCGAGGCCGCATTGCCCAATTGCGCTTTTAGTTCACGATACAGTGGCGCAAAACGACGGTTAAAACCCACCATCAGTGTAAGATTACGCCGGGCTGCCAGTTCTACCAGTGACTCCGCATCGCTGAGCTTATCCGCCAGCGGTTTATCAACGCAGACATGAACTCCAGCATTGAGCAGTTGGCTCACAATTTCATAATGTGAAGCCGTTGAAGTGTGCACGAATACAGCGTCACACTGTGCTGCCAGTTGCTCTAGTGAATCGGCATAGGGAATACGCCAGGTTTCGCAAACGGGCAACGCTTTCTCTTTTCCACGGGACCACGCCGCCTGTAGCGTCCAGCCGTCCGCGGCCCCCAGCACTGGCAGCCAGGCCTTTTGTGCGATACCCCCTAAACCAACAACACCTACGCGTAGTTTTGCCGACATGCTTAATCTCCCAGATGAGCCAGCAGTGAGTCCAGGCGCGCTTTTAGCTCTGCCACTTCCTCTTCCAGAACCTCAACACGGGCCTGAAGATCATCACCCGGCGGTGAAACGGCTTCCACTGCGGTGATAAGTGAATCCATATCATCGCAGAAGAGATGCATATAGCGACTTTCACGTTTTCCCGGCTCACGCGGCAAGCGCGCGACATACGGACCGTCTTCGCGTTTAGCCAGGTTTTCGAGAACGCTTTCAACTTCCGCCATATCGCTGAATTCATGCATCCGTTGTGCTCGTCCCCGGAGTTCACCAGGCGTCTGCGCGCCACGCAAAAGTAGCGTGGTGACGATAGCCACCTCCGCAGAGGTTAATTTCAGATCGCCAAACTCAGAGTTACAGAAACGTTGTTCATATTTGGTCACCCGGTTACCGAACCCACTCACCGTGCGCAAGTAGTGTCGTTTCACTAGCGTATCAAGGAGGTCCTGAACATCGCTCTCACTTAACGACATCACCGGCTCACGGTTCGTTTTCTGATTACACGCGGTCACGACCGCATTAACCGATAGAGGATATTGCTCCGGCGTGGTGACCTGCTTTTCCAACAGGCAGCCAATGACGCGCGCTTCATGCGCGGTTAACTGATATTTCATGATGTCTCCTTAGCGACCTGGGATCCAGTCCGGTGTCGTCAACGCCGTCAATACATGATCACGCCACTGCCCATCGATCAGCAGATAATCTTTGGCGTAACCCTCTTTTTCAAAGCCTAAACGCGCCAGTAAATCGCCGCTGCGCTGATTATGCGGCATATAGTTTGCCATTATGCGGTGGATATGTTGCGTGCGTTGCATATAGCGAATGGCCGAAGTTAATGCTTCGAACATCAGTCCCTGTCCCTGCCATTTCTCACCGATGGAATAACCGAGATAACAGGCGTGAAACGACCCGCGCACGACATTGGAAAAATTCGCCACGCCGACAATTTCTTTTTCTTCCGCATCAAGCAGAGCAAAATAAAATGCTGAACCTTGCTTATGAAACTCCGAGATCATCGACAAACGCGCCTGCCAACCGGAAGGGTAACAGTGGCTGTCATCGCGCACTGGCTCCCAGGGTTTTAAGAACCCTTTATTCTCCGCGTAATAATCGGCCAGACGCCAGGCGTCACGATCGTGAACCAGGCGTACCATCAGCCGGTCCGTCGTCAAACGCACCTTCGGTACGTTACTGCGATAGCCAAACATTCCCCTCTCCTGTTCCCCTGACGCAATACTTGCTCACTTTACTATACCTGTCCTGCGCGGCAGTGTGAAAACAGCAACATACCATTTTCTGCACCATCTCCG
This sequence comes from Klebsiella sp. RHBSTW-00484, assembly GCF_013705725.1. Taxonomy (NCBI): domain Bacteria; kingdom Pseudomonadati; phylum Pseudomonadota; class Gammaproteobacteria; order Enterobacterales; family Enterobacteriaceae; genus Klebsiella; species Klebsiella sp. RHBSTW-00484. The sequence continues at coordinate 3,707,796 of NZ_CP055481.1, forward strand.
CTTTTCGATGAATAGCCTCTATCGTTCTTGCATTTTGATAAAAAAATATTGTCGCAAGTTAGCTGGGAAAATAACCTTCTACCCCGCAGAATGTCAGAGCTTATCCTTATTTTTCCCTGGAGGGGAAATGTCCCGCGTATCGCAGGCACGGAGCCTGGGTAAATATTTCCTGTTAGTCGATAACATGCTGGTGGTGCTCGGCTTTTTTGTCGTATTTCCGCTGATCTCTATTCGCTTTGTCGACCAAATGGGCTGGGCAGCACTCATGGTCGGGATCGCACTAGGTCTGCGCCAGCTGGTGCAGCAAGGATTAGGTATCTTTGGCGGCGCGGTTGCCGACCGTTTCGGCGCCAAACCCATGATTGTCACCGGCATGCTGATGCGAGCCGGTGGTTTTGCTGCCATGGCCATCGCCCATGAACCGTGGGTATTATGGCTATCCTGCATTCTCTCCGGTCTTGGCGGCACCCTATTCGACCCGCCGCGAGCAGCCCTGGTGGTCAAACTTGTACGCCCGCATCAACGTGGCCGCTTTTTCTCTATTCTGATGATGCAGGATAGCGCGGGAGCGGTAATCGGCGCGCTGTTAGGCAGTTGGCTGTTGCAATATGATTTTCGTCTGGTTTGTAGCGCCGGGGCTGCGTTGTTCATCGTCTGTGCGGCATTTAACGCCTGGTATCTTCCCGCCTGGAAACTCTCTACGGTGAAAACACCCGTGCGTGAAGGGCTGGGTCGGGTACTCCGTGACAAACGCTTTGTCACCTATGTTCTGACGCTGACGGGCTACTATATGCTGGCGGTTCAGGTCATGTTAATGCTGCCAATCATGGTCAACGACATTGCCGGTTCTCCATCAGCGGTAAAATGGATGTATGCCATTGAAGCAGATATTTCACTGACCCTGCTTTATCCGATTGCCCGCTGGAGTGAAAAACGCTTTCGCCTTGAACATCGTTTGATGGCCGGCCTGTTGGTCATGACGCTGGCCATGATGCCGATTGGCTTAAGCAGCAACCTACAGCAACTGTTTACGCTGATCTGCATCTTCTATATAGGTTCCATTATTGCTGAACCCGCGCGTGAAACGCTGGGGGCTTCGCTGGCAGACTCCAGAGCACGAGGTAGCTACATGGGCTTTAGCCGCTTAGGATTAGCCTTTGGCGGTGCCTTCGGTTACGCAGGCGGAGGCTGGCTTTTTGACGCAGGTAAAGCCGCCGGACAACCTGAGCTACCGTGGTTGATGTTAGGCATCATCGGCTTTGCAACATTTATCGCGCTGTGGTGGCAGTTCAGCCCTAAACGTTCGACCTCCGGAATGCTGGAACCGCGCACCTAAGTTGCCGGACCCTCGTTTCTCTTCCATAATGAATTCAGGACACTCAGTCACTATGGAGGAGAAACGTGAAGTTATATATCTACGATCACTGCCCATTCTGCCTTAAAGCCCGCATGATTTTCGGCCTGAAGAATATCCCCGTCGAACTGATCACGATTCTGGAGGATGATGAATCAACCCCAACCCGAATGATCGGTCAGAAGATGGTGCCTATTCTGCAAAAAGACGACAGTCGCTACATGCCGGAAAGCATGGATATCGTGCATTACATCGATAAACTGGATCGCCAACAGCTGCTCACCGGCCCACGTAATCCGGCGATTGAAACCTGGTTGCGTAAAGTCAACACCTATGCCAACCGCCTGCTGATGCCGCGTTTCGCAAAGTCTTCCTTTGATGAATTCTCTACGCCTGAAGCGCGCACTTATTTTGTGAATAAGAAAGAAGCGTCAATTGGCAGTTTTGCCGATCATCTCGCACATTCCCCCGGGCTGGTTAAGAACATCAGTGACGATCTGCGGGCGCTGGATAAACTGATAGTTCAGCCGAACGCCGTTAATGGGGAACTGTCTGAAGATGATATTCATCTCTTTCCGCTACTGCGCAGCCTGACGCTGGTCGCAGGTGTGAGCTGGCCAAGTCGCGTCGCCGCCTACCGCGATAATATGGCCAAACAGACGCAGATTAATTTACTGTCATCTATGGCCATTTAGACCTAAGGCAGCGAAAGGTTTGGTCGTTCGCTGCCGCCTCGCTTCTTTTTCAGTCTTTTCCGCTAGCACCTCCCGTGCTGGTAGGCCATGCTGCTTTGTGTCAGGATGAACCTATGGCATGACATTAAGGAACCCAATGAAAAAGATGTTTATCGCGGCCGCGCTTATTGTTAGCGGCCTTCTGAGCGGCTGTAACCAGCTTACGCAATATTCGGTTAGCGAGCAGGAAATCAACCAGGCGCTGCAGAAACGTAATCACTTCGCCAAGGATATTGGCCTGCCTGGCGTAGCGGATGCCCACATTGAGCTGAAAAACCTTACCAGCGCCATTGGTCGTGAAGAACCGAACAAAGTGACGCTAAGCGGAGTGGCGAATTTAGATCTGAATTCATTATTCGGTAACCAGAAAGCAACCATTGATCTGAAGCTCAAAGCGCTACCGGTATTTAATAAAGAAAAAGGGGCCATTTTCTTGCAGGAGATGGAAGTTGTTGATGCGAAAGTCCACCCTGAGAAGCTGCAGTCTGTCGTCCAAACGCTAATCCCCTATCTCAATCAATCACTACGTAGCTACTTCAATCAACAGCCCGCTTACGTGCTGCGCGAAGATGCCAGCACGGGTGAAGCATTGGCGAAAAAGTATGCTAAAGGTATCGAGGTGAAACCTGGGGAGATCATCATCCCCTTCACCAATTAATTCTTCGGGCGCTTCAGCGCCCGTTTTTTTACGGAAATTGATGCAAAGGAAAACGTTTACGCTTATCCTTAGTGCCCGGCAAAAACAGCCCTGATGACTGAACTTATTAGCCGGAGCCTTCCATGACAGCACAATCCCAGGTATTGAAAATCCGCCGCCCTGACGACTGGCATATTCATCTGCGCGATGACGATATGTTAAAAACCGTCGTGCCTTATACCAGTGAATTTTATGGCCGGGCAATCGTGATGCCGAATCTGGTCCCTCCTGTCACCACAGTAGAAGCCGCCATCGCCTACCGCCAGCGTATTCTTGATGCCGTCCCTGCGGATCATGATTTTACACCGCTAATGACCTGCTATCTGACCGATACACTCGACCCGGCAGAACTGGAACGCGGATTTAACGAGGGCGTGTTTACTGCCGCCAAACTCTATCCGGCCAATGCCACGACCAACTCCAGCCATGGCGTTACCAGCACCGATGCCATCATGCCAGTGCTTGAACGTATGGAAAAACTGGGCATGCCGCTGCTGGTTCACGGTGAAGTCACCCACCCTGATATTGATATTTTCGACAGAGAAGCACGCTTTATTGACACGGTCATGGAGCCTTTGCGCCAGCGTCTGCCCGGCCTGAAGGTTGTCTTCGAACATATCACCACGAAAGACGCCGCTGAGTATGTACGCGATGGTAACGACCTGCTGGCGGCCACCATTACCCCTCAGCATCTGATGTTTAACCGCAACCATATGCTGGTTGGCGGCGTGCGCCCTCACCTTTACTGTCTACCGATTTTGAAACGCAATATCCACCAGCAGGCACTGCGTGAACTGGTCGCCAGCGGTTTCGAGCGAGCCTTCCTTGGCACCGACTCCGCCCCGCATGCCCGTCACCGCAAGGAGGCCAGTTGCGGCTGCGCAGGTTGTTTCAACGCGCCAACCGCGTTGGGAAGTTACGCGACGGTGTTTGAAGAGATGAACGCCCTACAGCACTTTGAAGCTTTTTGTTCACTTAATGGCCCACGTTTCTATGGTCTGCCGGTCAATGAAACCTACGTTGAACTGGTGCGTGAAGAAAGCACAGTGGTAGAGAGTATCTCACTGCCAGGCGATTCACTGGTGCCGTTCCTCGCCGGAGAAACCGTGCGCTGGACGATGAAAAAATAAATCCCGCGCTCCCTGTTGTAAACGTGCAAATGATACTGTATAAATAAACAGTATATTACACAGGGGGCAATTATGCGCATTGAAGTGTCTATCGCCAAATCTACAGCCTTACCCAGCGGCGCCTTAGAAGCGCTGAACAGTGAACTCTCGCGGCGTATCGATCAACAGTTCCCTTCGATGTCAAGTCAGGTGACGGTCCGATATGCGGCCAATAACAATTTGTCGGTCATCGGCGGTTTGAAAGAAGATAAAGACCGGATTAGCGAAATCCTGCAAGAAACCTGGGAAAGCGCCGACGATTGGTTTGTCCGCGACTAGTCAATTAAATTTGCTCCCTCATTGTGCAACTTTTTGCCGGGTCGCCCCGGCTTTTTTATTCTTTTCATACTCAGACATTCCCTATTGCCCCCGCTTACGCCCTTATAAAATAACGAAGAATGAAACCTCGCGAGCACAAAAAATCAGCAATCAGTGGCGTATGTATCTCTATTTCGTTTAATTTCTCGAGTTTATTCTTGACTACTGATATAATTAATTTGCTTCAGAAAATATGCATTGAACCTCGAGAACTGTTGTCTTTTAACATATGAAGAAGGGGTTATGATGGAAAAGAATAATGAAGTCATCCAGACCCATCCCCTCGTTGGATGGGACATCAGCACCGTGGATAGCTACGATGCACTGATGTTGCGCCTGCACTACCAAAACCCCACTCAAGAAAGCAGTAGAGACGCAGAAATTGGCCAGACGCTATGGCTAACAACGGACGTCGCACGTCAGTTTATTTCTATTCTGGAAGCAGGTATTGCGAAGATTGAATCCGGCGAATACCAGGAAAATGAGTATCGCAGACATTAGCAATAACGCACTAATGTCTAAATATTCACTGAACAGGCACCTATGGGTGCCTGAACTATTTTCGGACTTGTATAACTGCGGGTTGTTAATTACCCTGCTAATAAAGCAATAACCCGGAACTCACCATGCAATATGACCTCATCATTATCGGTAGCGGCTCCGTTGGCTCCGCCGCAGGCTATTATGCGCGACAGGCAGGGCTTAACGTTCTGATGATCGATTCACATCAGCCTCCACATCAGGAAGGCAGCCATCACGGTAACACGCGCCTCATTCGTCACGCCTATGGCGAAGGTGAAAGGTATGTCCCTCTGGTGCTACGAGCACAAAAAATGTGGGATGAATTTGCCGCCGCCAGCGGTGAAGCCGTTTTTGAACGCACGGGGGTCATTAATCTTGGGCCCGCAAACTCCGAATTTCTGCGCAACGTTGCCAATAGCGCGCGCCAATTCCAGCTCAATATCGAAGAAATGGATGGCCAGGCCGTGATGGCTCGCTGGCCGGAAATCCGTGTACCACATGATTATCAGGCAATATTTGAACCGGCATCCGGTATATTGCGCAGCGAATTGGCTATTGAGACCTGGATCCGCCTCGCCCGCGAAGCAGGCGCGGCCCAGCTATTCAATTGCCCGGTCTCCGCCATTCATCATCAGCCGAACGGTATAACAGTAGAAACAGTAGATGGTGAATACAGCGGTAAAAAACTGCTGGTCAGCGCCGGAACCTGGGCCACTCGCCTGCTGCCAAATCTGCCTGTTCAACCGGTCCGTAAGATTTTTGCCTGGTTTCAGGCCGATGGCCGCTACAGTACCAAAAATAACTTCCCGGCGTTTACGGGCGAATTACCCAATGGCGATCAATATTACGGTTTCCCGGCCGAAGACAATGAGTTGAAAATAGGCAAACATAACGGGGGGCAGCTCATTTCAGCCCCCGAAGAGCGCGCACCATTCGGCGCAGTTGCTACTGATGGCTCCGAATCTTTCAACTTCCTGCGCAACGTATTGCCCGGTATCGGCGGCTGTCTCCATGGCGCATCCTGTACCTACGATAATACGGCTGATGAAGACTTCATTATTGATACTCTTCCCGAACAGCCCAATACGCTCTTGATTACCGGGTTAAGCGGACACGGCTTTAAATTCGCTCCAGTACTGGGAGAGCTTGCCGTACAGTTCGCACTTGGTGAACCTTCTGAGTTTGATCTGACACCCTTTTCGCTGGCTCGCTTTCAGCAATAATAGCCAACTCTGCGGTTCTGCAACCGTGCAAAAAACAACGGCCTCGATTGAGGCCGTTAATCACTGAGAGATTTTATGCGTCGCCTGCTTGAATTACTGGTCAACAACGTCCGCGAGCATTTTATGATTTATCTGGCGCTGTGGCTTCTACTGGCGATTATCGATCTCATCTGGTTATGGTTTTTCTGAAGACTCAGGATCCGGGATCCCTAACCTGGTGTTTAGACGACCGCGAGATTTATTGAAGATTTTATTGCCATTTTCGCGCCCGGCACGCAGTTTCCGCTGCTCCTCTTCCGGCAGCTTATGCTCTTCCATACAGGCTTCGCTACAGCACCCGGCAAATTTTTCCGCGCAGTCTGGGCACTGAATAAACAGCAGGTGACAGCCATCGTTCAGACAGTTGGTATGGCTATCGCAGGATGTACCGCACTGATGACAATGAGCGATCACATCGTCTGAGATCCGCTCTCCCATACGCTCATCAAAAACAAAATTCTTACCGACAAAGCGTACCGGTAGCCCCTGCTCGCGGGCACGGCGGGCGTACTCGATAATACCGCCTTCAATATGCCAGACTTTACTGAAGCCGTTATGCTTCATCCAGGCGCTGGCTTTTTCACAGCGAATCCCGCCGGTGCAGTACATAACGATCTTTTTATCTTTATGTTCCTGCATCATTTCGACGGCTTTCGGCAACTGATCGCGGAAAGTATCCGCTGGAATTTCCAGCGCATTATCAAAATGACCAACTTCGAATTCGTAATGGTTACGCATATCGATAAAGACCGCGTCTGGATCATCAAGCATAGCATTCACTTCCGCGGCCTTCAGATAATCTCCCACGTCTGAAGCATCAAACGTTGGATCATCAATACCGTCAGCGACAATGCGGTCACGAACTTTGAGTCGCAGAACCCAGAAGGATTTACCATCGTCGTCCAGGGCGATATTGAGGCGCAGACCTTTCAGTGCCGGATCAAAGCCATACAAAAATTCACGTAATGCATCGACTCGGCTCTGCGGAACGCTGATCTGTGCGTTAATACCCTCATGGGCCAGGTAAATACGTCCAAAAACGTTCAATTTGGTCAGCGCTAGCCACAGCGCATCACGGGTCGCTTTCGGATCGATAATAGTGAAATACTTATAAAATGAGATCGTCGTGCGCGGCTCGGTTTCAGCCAACATTTGCGCTTTTAACGTCTCATTTGAAATGCGGTTATGTAACACTGGCATGGTGTACCTGCTCGGCATAATCAATGGGTCAATAAACGGCGGGCATCATATAGCAAACACCAACAATTTACATCCCCACATTTTTAGCTACATTTCTCTCATCCACATTGATGACTATTAACAATAAATGCCTTCAGAGACTGTCATTTTGGCTGATGTATAAAAAAATGCGATAATGGAACGCGTTGCTTAATAGAACAGGTATGAGATGACCCATTTACCTAAATTTTCTGCAGCGTTGCTGCATCCACGTTATTGGTTACTTTGGTTTGGCGTTGGCCTGCTTTGGTTGGTCGTACAACTTCCTTATCCGGTGATTTACCGCCTTGGTACCGGGCTGGGCCACCTGGCCAGACTCCTGATGCGTCGCCGGGCTAAAATAGCCTCTCGCAATCTGGAACTCTGTTTTCCCGAAATGAGCGAGCAAGAACGCCGCCGGATGGTGGTTGCCAACTTTGAATCTGTCGGTATGGGTTTAATGGAGACCGGCATGGCCTGGTTCTGGCCAGCTCAGCGTATCGCGCGCTGGACCGATTCCATTGGCGTTGAACATATTCGGGCCGTACAGGCACAGAACCGCGGTATTCTGCTTATTGGCATCCACTTCCTGACGCTGGAGATGGGTGCACGCATGTTCGGTATGAATGAACCTGGTATCGGCGTCTACCGCCCAAACGACAATCCGCTTATCGACTGGCTGCAGACGTGGGGGCGATTACGTTCCAACAAAGATATGATTGACCGCAAGGATCTAAAAGGCATGATCCGCGCGCTGAAGAGAGGTGATGTGATCTGGTACGCACCAGATCACGATTACGGCCCGGTAGCCAGCGTGTTTGCTCCTTTTTTCGCGGTCGATCAGGCTGCCACAACCTCAGGAACCTGGATGCTGGCAAAAATGTCGAAAGCCTGCATCGTCCCGTTCGTGCCTCGTCGCAAACCTGACGGTAAAGGTTATGAGCTGATTATGCTGCCGCCGGAATGCGATCCGCCCCTGGATGATGCCGAGACAACCGCTATCTGGATGAACAAAATCATCGAGAAATGCATTCTGATGGCCCCAGAGCAGTACATGTGGATGCACCGTCGCTTCAAGACTCGTCCACCTGGCGTCCCTTCTCGTTATTGATCCGGCAAATGCCCCGATCCCGCATCTGAGCGCAGATGTAGGGATTGGCGAGCAGACTCTGGACCTGTTTTAGCTTTAAAAGCTGTCGTCCATTGCGACGATCATTTCTCAGGCGCATAATTAGCAAGCTCATATTTTCAATTATTTGACCTGCATCGCAGGCCAGTGGAATCCTATGCCCTCTGCTGATACCCCGATTAACTGGAAACGCAATCTCACCGTGACCTGGCTCGGCTGCTTTTTAACCGGCGCCGCGTTTAGCCTGGTGATGCCTTTTCTTCCTCTCTACGTTGAACAGCTCGGCGTAACCGGTCATAGCGCCCTCAACATGTGGTCGGGGATAGTCTTCAGTATCACCTTTTTATTCTCTGCAATTGCCTCACCGTTCTGGGGCGGCCTTGCTGATCGTAAAGGGCGTAAAATTATGCTGCTGCGTTCTGCGCTCGGTATGGCTATTGTCATGTTGCTGATGGGACTGGCGCAGAATATCTGGCAATTTCTGATCTTGCGCGCGCTTTTGGGCCTGTTGGGTGGATTCATTCCCAATGCCAATGCCCTGATAGCGACCCAAATCCCCCGGCATAAAAGCGGCTGGGCGCTGGGCACTCTGTCGACGGGTGCGGTCAGCGGCGCGCTGCTTGGGCCACTGGCTGGTGGTTTCCTGGCCGATCACTGGGGATTGCGTACCGTCTTTTTTATGACTGCGGCTGTTCTGTTTATCTGCTTCTTGTTTACCCTGTCTCTCATTCGCGAGAATTTCGTCGCAGTCAGCAAAAAAGAGATGCTCAGTGCGAAAGATGTTTTCTCTTCGCTGAAAAATCCCAAACTGGTCCTAAGCCTGTTTGTGACCTCATTAATCATCCAGGTTGCCACTGGCTCAATTGCGCCAATTCTGACGCTATACGTGCGCGATCTGGCCGGTAACGTCAGCAATATTGCGTTCATCAGCGGCATGATTGCCTCGGTACCCGGTATTGCCGCACTGCTCAGCGCCCCCAGACTAGGAAAGCTGGGCGACCGAATTGGTCCGGAAAAAATCCTGATTGTCGCCCTGGTGATTTCGGTTCTACTGCTGATACCGATGTCGTTCGTCCAGACGCCGTTGCAGCTTGGGATTCTGCGTTTCCTGTTGGGTGCCGCTGACGGTGCGCTACTGCCCGCCGTACAGACGCTGCTGGTATATAACTCCACCAGCCAAATTGCCGGACGAATCTTCAGCTATAACCAGTCGTTCCGCGATATTGGCAACGTGACGGGTCCATTGATTGGCGCATCGGTTTCCGCCAATTACGGTTTTCGCGCGGTCTTTTTAGTCACCGCCTGCGTGGTTCTGTTCAACGCGGTTTACTCTACCCTCACTCTGCGTCGTCCGCGCCGCGTTCCACCCACGGACGACGCGAGTTCCGGCAATCATTCAGTAAATTAATAACGCAATGGGGGTTACCTCCCTTGACGCTTTGCCAACTGCCTTCTATAGATTGAATCGTGTTCATTTCTATTCTTCTTAGGGGGTTAGCCATGCCAAAGGATTCGATGTTCTATGCCACGCTCGAAGAAGCTATCGATGCGGCCCGCGAAGAGTTTCTTGTTAATAATCCGGATAGCAACGAAGAGAGCGCCAACGTCGAGCAATTAAATATTCAAAAATACGTGCTGCAGGATGGGGATATCGCCTGGCAAGCAGAATTTTTTGCCGATGAAGATGAGCAAGGCGAATGTCTGCCAATACTTAGCGGCCAGGCAGCACAAAGCGTTTTTGATGGTGACTATGATGAGATTGAGCTTCGTCAGGAGTGGCTGGAAGAAAATACGCTGCACGAGTGGGACGAAGGTGAATTTCAGCTCGAACCCTCTCTTGACACCGAAGAGGGCCAGGCCGCTGCCGATGAATGGGATGAACGCTAATTAATTGTAGGGGCCATGGCTGGCGTCCAGCGGCAGCAATAGCGTATCAAACACCAGCGAAAAGGGCAGATCGAGAATCGTGATATAGCGCCATGAGGAATCACGCACATCCCACTGTACGCCGGGATAATACTGGTTTCCATGTCCCTGCCCCGGCACCGTGCGACTGATAATGCTACCGCAGCCGCTGAGAACCAGCGTCATGGCGATAACCAGTAAAACTCTCATCTATAACCTCTATTTTCAGGTAAAAAAATACCGGCATTTTTGCCGGTATTTTCCTTTACGTACGGCTTACTTCACTTTCAACGCCAGCGGATTCAACGTCAATTGCTGGTAGGTATCCACCCACGAAGAGTATTTCTCCGGCGCGGCCCACACGCGATAGTGCAAACGCGACATTGTAACCGGGTCGCTCAGCAACACCAGACGACGATCGCGGTTGAGTTTATCCGGCGTCTCGTTCAATGCCTGCTCAACATGACGTTCACGGGCGATATCCAGAATATGGCCATGGCGGTGACGCGCAGTTGCCATTGCCGTTGCCAATGCGTTGAATGATGGATTAAACACGGCATGCATAAAACCATCGTCCAGAGAACGCTGACGATTCAGCGTCAAGTACGCATCGGTATCTTTCAGCACCTGCGGTGGCGAATACTCTTCCGGGATCAGGAATAGCTTACAGCGCTTACTGCGCAGACCTAGCGTGGCACGGCTGGAGAGGGCCGACACGAACGGCGACAGAATCAGCGAAACCACAATCGGCGCCAGCCAGAACAGGAAACGCAGATCCAACCACGCCATACCGACCGCCCAGACCAGGCCCAGCAGCATCTGTGAACCATGGCGCATAAACGCCTCGCCCCACGGAGTCGAGTCATCATCACGCTGCGGTGAGTTCCAGACCACTTCCCAACCGAGAAACGCACTGACCACAAACACGGTGTGGAACAGCATACGCACCGGCGCCAGCAGTACTGAGAAGAGCACTTCCAACAACAGCGAAAGAGTGACGCGGAGGAATCCACCGTACTCCTTCGAGCCTTTACACCATACCAGAATGATACTCAGCAGCTTCGGCAGGAACAACAGCACCATCGTTGACGCAAAAAGCGCGATAGCCAGCTCCGGACGCCACTGCGGCCAGACCGGGAACAGCTGTCGCGGCTGCAGGAAGTATTGCGGTTCGGTCAATGCATGCACCACCTGTAAGGCGGTTGAGAGCGCAAGGAACATAAACCACAGCGGTGCCGACAGATAGGACATGACGCCAGTCAGGAATACCGCGCGGTGAACCGGGTGCATCCCCTTAACCAGGAACAGGCGGAAGTTCATCAGGTTTCCCTGACACCAGCGACGATCGCGCTTCAGTTCGTCCAGCAGGTTTGGCGGCAGCTCTTCATAAGAGCCTGGGAGATCATAGGCAATCCATACCCCCCACCCGGCACGACGCATCAATGCAGCTTCAACGAAGTCATGCGACAGAATCGAACCTGCGAAGTTACCCTCACCAGGCAACGGTGCCAGGGCACAGTGCTCGATAAACGGTTTTACGCGAATAATAGCGTTATGGCCCCAGTAATGCGATTCACCTAACTGCCAGAAGTGTAGGCCTGCGGTGAACAACGGGCCGTAAACGCGGGTGGCAAACTGCTGGCAGCGAGCATAGAGCGTATCCATTCCGGATGCGCGCGGCGATGACTGGATAATACCGGCATTCGGATTAGCTTCCATCAAGCGCACCAGACCGCTCAGACATTCACCGCTCATCACGGAGTCGGCATCCAGCACGACCATATAGCTATACTGACTACCCCAGCGGCGGCAGAAGTCATCGATGTTACCGCTTTTACGTTTCACGCGGCGGCGGCGGCGGCGATAGAATATCTGCCCTTCGCCCTGCACTTCAGCAATCAGCTCCATCCACGCTTTTTGCTCAGCCACGCAAATATCCGGGTTGTAGCTATCGCTGAGGATATAGACGTCAAAGTGCTCAGCATTCCCGGAAGCTTTTACCGATTCCCAGGTTGCACGCAGACCAGCGAAAACACGGTCAACGTCTTCGTTGCAGATAGGCATAATGAGCGCCGTGCGGTGCTCCGGATTCAGCGCCTCATCCCCCACCGTCGAAGCAGAGATACTGTATTTATCACGCCCAATTAGCAGTTGCAGGAAGCCCATCAGCGCCGTCCAGAACCCAGCGGAAACCCAGCAGAAAAGCACGGCGAACAGAATCAGAATCCCCGACTGCAGCACATATGGCAGCAGTTGCATAAAGGAGATCCACAGGTTCTGCCCCACCATATCTGCCGGGTTGATCAGCGCCCAGCCCTGATAAGGCAGAATAGTTTTCATATACCAGGTCGCCACGACGGTCTGCGCCAGCGTCAACAACAGCAGGATGTAGCGACGAATTGAGCCGACGGTACGCCATTTCTGCTCGCTCTCCTGCTCTTCTTTCGTCAGACGAGAAAGATAGCGTGGGGTGACGTCACGCCCACGCAGTCGGTCCCAGAAGCGCCCGACCGGGTTAGTACGCCAGGGGTCCGGGAACATAGAGGAACGTTTTGCCTTCGGCATCGCATTCAACTGAGTACGCCCTTCGTCATCCTTCATCAACTGGTCACCGGCCAGTGAATCCGGCCAGCTGTGTTCCAGTCGTGATTTTACTGACCCCAGCGGCGAGTCATCTTCACGCTTATAGACATGATGTTCAGCGTCCAGTGCTTCATGTACGGCCTGCAGGCTGGCGTCAGGCAACGCGGCTTTTTCTGCATCCGACAGCGGCAATGCGTCGATGTACTTCGTTATCTTATTCATTAGCAGGCAGCTGATAGCTCCAGGTTTCACTCAGCGTCTGATCGGCATTGACCAGCGCAGCGCGCATTTCCGTCGTTTTCTTCGGATCTTTTACTTTCACGCGCAGGATCATACGCCAGCCTTTAGTTACCGGGTTATAGCGCACCGTATTTTCAACGATTTCAGCGTTATCGCCGATGCTTGCCTGAGCGGTTATCGCGGTGTCAGCGGGCAGTTTTTTCATCTCAGTGCCGGTAAAATCGACGATAAAGGCGATGGTACCATCCGGCTGGCGAATCAGATTCGATTGCTTCACGTCACCAGTGGAACGACGAGTCTGCATCACATACGCGTTATCTGGCGCATGCAGTTTGTCTTCATCGCGACTGAAGGTGATGGTGTATTTGAAGTTCATCTCTTTGCCTGGCTCCGGCAATTGGTCCGGCGTCCAGTAGGTGACGATATTATCGTTGGTCTCGTCATTGGTCGGAATTTCAACCAGTTCGATTTTACCTTTACCCCAGTCGCCTTTTGGCGTGATCCACGCGCTTGGACGCAGGTCGTAGCGATCGTCAAGATCCTCGAAACGAGAGAACTGGCGGCCACGCTGCAGCAGGCCAAAACCTTGCGGGTTTTCCATCGCGTAGCTGCTGACGGCCAGATGTTTTGGATTATTCAGCGGACGCCAGATCCATTCACCATTTCCGGCGAGGATAGAGAGACCGTTGGAATCATGCAGCGCCGGGCGATAGTTGGTCGTCGGAGACGGCTGGTGTGGCCCAAACAGGAACATGCTGGTCAGCGGAGCAACGCCCAGCTTGCCCACTTTGTCGCGCAGGTAGACCTTCGATTGTACGTCAACAACGGTGTCGCGGCCCGGCATCACCACAAAGCGATAGGCTCCGGTTGCTCGCGGAGAGTCCAGCAACGCATAAATCGTCAGGCGTTTATCCGTGGCTTTCGGACGTTCAATCCAGAACTCACGAAAACGCGGGAATTCTTCGCCAGAAGGCAGTGCAGTATCGATAGCAAGTCCACGGGCAGAAAGCCCATAAACCTGGCCCTGACCCAATACGCGGAAGTAGCTTGCTCCGAGCATGCTGACAATTTCGTCGTTCTTATCTTTGCTATTGATCGGATACAGCACTTTAAAGCCAGCAAAGCCCAGGTCTTTAACCGTGTCTTTGTCGTGCTGAACATTACCAAAATTGAAATAATCCGGGTTATATTTAATTTTACGCACGCTGGTGGCAGTCACTTCATTAATGGTGACCGGCGTGTCGAAATACATCCCCTGGTGGTAAAACTCAAGCTTGAATGGGCTTTTAAGATTATTCCAATAGGCTTTATCGTGATTAAACTGAATTTGCTGATAATCCGCATACTTCATATCGCGGAAAGCAGAGGGCAGGTTACTTTTCGGCGCTTCATAGCCTTTGCCAGCTAACGTTTGAGCCTCTTTTGCGACGTCATCAATGCTGAATGCCCATGCAGATGAAGTACACAGGGACAACATTACGGCTGCGCTTAACCAACGCATTTTCATCATCTGTGGTTTATGTTTCATATAAGTAAGCACTTCCCCCTTTGTGTGCTTAAATCGATCCGATCTATTTTAATGGAAACTCGGGCAATCCGACAACATAATCCCTGCATTGTTCAGCCTGGCGGCACAGGGAATAAACAGTTCACTGTCCCACTTGCACTTTGCGTGCTTATCCTGGAGACAGATACCCAGAGTTCATGTAGGGTTGCAAAGAATTTAAAGGTTATCACGTTGAGTGATAAGACGAATTGTCTGAGAATGTAGCGAAATTGTATGAATAATACTCCAGTACAGCGTGAATATTTTTTCGATAGCATCCGCGCCTGGCTGATGCTGCTGGGAATTCCTTTTCACATCTCGCTCATCTACTCCAGCCACAGCTGGCATGTTAATAGCGTAGAACCTTCATGGTGGTTGACGTTGTTCAACGACTTCATCCATGCCTTTCGGATGCAGGTCTTCTTTGTGATTTCCGGTTATTTTTCCTACATGCTTTTTCTGCGCTATCCGCTTAAGAAATGGTGGAAAGTGCGCGTTGAGCGCGTAGGCATTCCCATGCTAACCGCCATTCCGCTACTGACCTTGCCGCAGTTTATTATGCTGCAGTACGTCAACGGCAAGGCTGGAAACTGGCATACCCTCTCAGGATATGACAAGTTTAACACCCTGGCCTGGGAATTAATTTCACATCTGTGGTTTTTACTGGTGCTGGTTGTGCTGACGACGCTAGGCATTGTGCTGTTTAAATGGCTGACAAGTCGACGTTCTGATACCGCCCCTACCTTCAGTGACACCGTCACAATGGGCCAGCTATCGATGATTTTTCTGGCGCTCGGCGTACTTTATGCGGTGATTCGTCGCACCCTGTTTATGGTTTACCCGCCTGTTCTCAGTAATGGTCTGTTCAACTTTATTGTCATGCAGACGCTTTTCTATCTGCCTTTCTTTATTCTTGGCGCCCAGACGTTTATTAACTCACGCCTGAAAGCGATGTTTACCACCTCATCACCCTGGTGCTTTGTTGGAGCGCTGCTGGGCTTTATCGCCTACCGCCTGAATCAGCAGTATGGGTCTGGCGATGGCTGGATGTATGAAACGGAATACGTCATCACCATGGTCCTTGGCCTGTGGATGGTCAACGTCGTCTTTTCCCTAGGCCACCGGTTGCTGAACTTCCAGTCCGCGCGAGTCACCTATTTCGTCAACGCGTCACTCTTTATCTATTTGGTTCACCATCCGCTGACCTTACTCTATGGCGCATGGATAACCCCGGTGATTAAATCGAATACCTTAGGGTTTATTACCGGGCTGGTCTTTGTTGTTGGGATTGCGCTGATTCTGTACGAAATCCATCTGCGGATACCGCTCCTGCGCTTCCTTTTCTCCGGGAAGTTGCAACAAAAAACAGCTAAACCACAGATTTCAGCGGGTTGATAAAGTCAAAAGCTGCCGTGTATTTTGCGTCCGGCAGCTCTACTCTTTCATGAACAACAGATGAAATACGTTGCGGTAAAGCGCCTCCATCGCCGTCTTATCAACTGTCGAGGTCGTGGCCAGTTCACACCGATAGGCTGCGCCTTCAGTTAAGATCGCGATAAATTCACAGGCAACATTAATTTGTTCTGCGCTCATTTCCGGATGATAGTGTCGGGTCAGTCGCCCGCCCTCTTCTTTCAGACGACGATCGGCTTGACGCATAATTTTGCGCAGGCGGGGATTTCTGGATGCTTCCGCGTTAATTTCCATCAACAGATAATTATCGGTCTTTGTGTCATCGGTCGCAGGGATCACGCCGGCTAAAACTGAGGCCATCCGGACCAAATCATGGTTTCCGGCCACCATCTCGCCAACCCTGGCATTGACGATTTCACTGACGATCGCTTCAACGATCTCTTCTTTACTGGCAAAGATACGATACAACTGCCCTACGCTCAGACCAGCCTGACGCGCAATGTCCGCAACGGAGGCACCATGCAGTCCCTTTTCCGCCAAACATTTCTGTGCTGCAGCCACAATTTCCACACGGCGAATCTGTTGTTTATGCAGTACTTTCCCTTCAACCACGCGTAAATCTCCAGTGATGATAATTTCCTGCGAATGCGGGAAACTATCATATCTTATTCCTGCAAGGGATCTGTATAACGAACTACTGCGTCTGAAGCAATCGGGTATAAATGCCAGCCGTTTCAGCATCGAAACAGACAAAAATGACGCGTTCCAGAGGGTTGTAGCGAGTGAGAAATGCATTTACCGTGCGTACGGCAATTTCTGCCGCAGCGTCTTTAGGATACCCATAAACGCCAGTGCTGATAGCGGGAAATGCAATTGAGCGATAGTTATTTGCTGAAGCCAGTAGCAGGCTATTTTTATAAGCATCTGCCAGCAACTCTGCCTCCTGCCGGTCGCCGCCGTGCCAAATTGGCCCTACGGTGTGAATGACCGCGCTGGCAGGTAGATTTCCCGCGACGGTAATGACTGCATGACCTGGTGGGCATTCTCCCTGCTGTTGAAGCACGATTTTACAGGCAGCCAGCAGTTCAGGGCCGGCAGCGCGATGAATCGCGCCGTCTACCCCACCGCCGCCAAGCAATGAAGAGTTTGCGGCGTTGACGATAACATCGACCGCGAGCGTTGTAATGTCGCCGAGAATAACCTCAGGTTGAACAGCCATTTCTCCTCCTGTCGGCATACGTCTAAGGATAAATACTTGAGGATAATATGGCATGATAGCCCCCGGGACGAAAGCCTGGGGGCAGGTTGTTACCGATAATCGACGTCCAGAATAGCGAGGGTACGTTGCGGGTTAATGTATCTTAACTGCGCCGAGCGGATGTTTTCGTTGTGAATATTTCCTTTTTCAAGCTGCTGAGCCGAGATCCGTACCGTCTTCGCCCGTGGGCAATCCATAACAACCTGGTTATCTGTCGCATTGAGTTGGCAAGGTGCTTCTACAACCCGCCCGTAAAAATGGATAACGCCAGCCTGCACCTGCTCCGCCATGGCCGGGCTAAAGAACGTGGGTAAAACACATAAAGCGGCAACTAACGCACATTTATATTTTTTCATGATTAAACTCCTCTGCATATCTGCATAGCTATCAAAAGCACAAGCCATCCATGAGTGCATCGAGTCACATCCACTTACAACAACACATTTATATTAACAAAATAAAAACAAATAAACTCAATTTATACCAATTGTGTTAACAAAATCGATTCACTGACTGACGGTACAGTGACTCATGAACGTGTAGACGGGAGGGAGGTTTAATGAAAGGAATTCCGGACACAAAAAAACAGGACCTGAAGCCCTGTTTTAAGGTAAAACGTGTGGTTTATAGGTGATTAGCTGTTTTCGTTAGCCAGTGATTTATTTTTCGCGGCTCGCGCCGCTAACCATAACCCGCTATTTTTCATCGCGTAGCCAAAGACCAGGCCCAATGCCAGCGAAGGTACCGCCAAACACCAGTCGCCATTGGTCGCAAACGTCGCGCACGCACCAATAAACGTACCGGGTACAAAGGAGAGCAGCAGCTGACGCGCCTGTATGCACATCAGAAACGCCACGATACCTGTCATAACATAGCTCAGGATTTCCAACTGTGGCGCCAGCGCGCTGCCATAAATAATCACCAGCGCCCATATCACGCCGCTCATGACCGTACAGGTTGAAATGAGCAGCCCTTTCAACCCACCTTGCGGACAGGCAAAGTAAGCGGTGCAGCCGAGGAAACCCGCCCAGCTCAGCAGGCCAAGCGCGACAGCCACCCATCCCCAAATTCCGGAGAGAATGCCAGTCGTTAATGCGATTGCGAAGAGTATGTTCATAGTGCGCATCATAGCAGATACGCACCTGGCAAATGCGACATAGAACACATTATGTGAGATGTGTAATTTTGCGTTGCATTAAATTTGTGATTTACATCACAAATTATTGTTCATTTTCTTCCTGCAGTTCATCCCACATTGCAGAGAGAGCTTCGCGGGTCAGCGGCGCCATAGTACGCCAGAATGGCGTAGTCGCATGCGCTTCAACTTTACCAAGGAAGGCCCCACACCATGGTAGAATGTAATCGGCAAACAGCGTTTCCAGAGTCTCGCTTTCATCCTCAGTGGCATGATCTTCCAGCCATGAGGCAGCCAGCAGCAGCGATCCGATATGATCCGTTGCGCTTTCTCCGGTTGGGATCCCGTGTGCACTCAGAAAACCACGAACTTCAGCTTCTGTCGCCCCTTCCACCCATGCGCTACGGTAAGGCGCAACGCTGCACTCTTCACCAACAAACAGGGCGTTATATTCAGCGGCCAGCGACTGCATATCACAACTCTTTTGCAGACGCTCCAGCAGCTCATCCTGCTCCAGCGGCCAACTCGCCGCCAGCTTCCCTTCACGAATAAGGGTAAACAGCGGGACCAGCAGTGGGTCCTGCGGCTGACGGTTGTAAAGTGAACCCAGCACGCGGCAGAGGATAGAAAACTCGTTCATTCATTTCTTCCAGTTATTCAAATTAAAGTTCAGCAAATTCAGGGATCGCCGCCATTCCTCGTGATTCAAGGAAATCAAGCATACGCCGAGGTGTCACGTTAAGAATGCGATCCTCCGGGAAATCAACGGCATCAAGGATCTTACGACATTCGGTAAATTCGCCCAGCGTGAATGCGGTATGGGAATCTGACCCCAGCGCAACCCAACCTCCGGCATCACGCACGGCCTGCGCGACGGCACGGCAATTATCTTCGCTTCCAATGCGCGATGAGACAAAAGATGAGTTATTGATCTCCAGCGCAACATGGTATTTCGCCGCCGCAGCAGCAATGGCCGGGATATCAACGGGGAATTTGGGATTACCGGGATGGCTAATAATATGCACTGCGCCGCTGGCCATGGTGGCGATCATCGCCTCCGTATGAGTCGCTTTATCCTGAGGCGGGAACACCGGCTCGTGGAAACCTGCAATAATCAGGTCCAGAGAGGTGAGCATTGGCCCAGTACAGTCTATTTCGCCCTGTGTGTTTTTGATGTTGGCTTCGATGCCGCGCAGAATGCCAATGCCGTCCACCAGCCGCGGCCAGATGCGCATGTTGATGAAATGCCAGTAATGTGGCGCATCAGCCATATCAGGGCCATGGTCGGTAATGGCAAAGAGTTTGATCCCCTTGCGCTTTGCTTCGGCGATATAATCGTGCAGGGTACTGTAAGCGTGGGTGCTGGCAATGGTATGCATGTGCAGGTCAACAGGATACATCACATTCTCCTTCTCTGTTTGTGGCAAGAATAGCAGGAATATGCGCTCATGATCAGCAAAAACCCCGCCGCAGCGGGGTTATCTCTTAGTATCCTCGCTGGCGATCGACCTGCCCGCTTACCGTTTCGCCTCGTTCCAGTTGGCCGATAGTTCCTGCAATATAAGCAATGGCTTCCTGAGGCCGGGTGACAGCTGCAACATGAGGCGTCATCGCAACCCGTGGATGCGCCCAAAGCGGGCTCTCTTTCGGTAATGGTTCACGGCTGAACACGTCGAGCATAGCCCCTTTAAGCTTACCGCTATCCAGCGCCGCCAACAGATCGTCTTCAACCACATGAACTCCACGCGCCAGATTCAGCACATAGCTATTATCCGGAAGCTGCGCCAACAGCGTTTTATCAATAATGCCAACGGTTTCCGCAGTGTTAGGCAACAGGTTAATCAGCACGCGAGTGCTGCTCAGAAATTCGCCCAGTTCTTCTGCCCCAGCAAAACTCGTCACCTGCGGCCAGGACTTACGGCTACGGCTCCAGCTGCGCAGCGGGAAGCCCCACGCTTGCAGCCCTTCTGCCACTTTAGCGCCCAGCACGCCCGCCCCCATAATCCCGATAGTAAACTCGTCGCGATGATACTCATCCAGCGGCTGCCAGCGGGCTTCCTGCTTTAATGCCTGGTAATCATCAAAACGACGGAACCAGTGCAGAACCTGGCTCACCGCATACTCTTGCATCTGCAAGCCCATGCCGGTGTCTTCCAGACGGAATAACGGAATCGACAGCGGCAGCATTTCCGGATGTTCCCGCAGCTTGCTAAGGATTGAATCGACGCCAGCGCCAAGGGCAAAGACCGCCTTTAAGTCACGCCCTTGCAACATTTCTACCGGAGGATGCCATACCAGCGCATAGTCGGCGGGTTGGTTATCGCCCGGTTTCCACTCGCGCACTCGCGAACCGGGCAGTTGTTTCTCCAGCTCCGTAATCCAGTACGAAGTGTCAAACGTCGGGTGGTAAAAGATAATCTCCATGATGGCTCCTGATAGCCGACGCCTTAGGCAGGTTAGGTTAGCGTCGTGTTTTATTCGTTGTTTTCTATTGGTTTGTCAGCATAGCAAATTTCGTCTGGCTATCGTGTTAAAAAAGAAATGGTGACAAAAAAATCGATTCTCGCGCATTTAGAAAGCAAGTTGCTTGAAGTTTGGCTAAACGCACGGTTTTTTAAAAAAGTTGATTGACGAGACTTACGTATTTCCCTAAATTAGCGCCCGTTCCCGGCAGCAACGGGAATGACAATATGGTGAGGTGTCCGAGTGGCTGAAGGAGCACGCCTGGAAAGTGTGTATACGGCAACGTATCGAGGGTTCGAACCCCTCCCTCACCGCCATATTTTAAGAAGAGCTCGTACGCAAGTACGGGCTTTTTTTTCGCATGTTGCACCCCACCACCCGGTAGCCCGGACAGGCGCATCGCGCCGCCTCCGGGAACAGCCAGCCTTCTGCGGCTTCAGACTATCTTCGACAGCGCTGCTCCTTACGGATTTTATCAAATCCTAATCCTCCTCCATCCGCTGATACTCTTCGCTCAGGAAATCAACCAGCGCCCTGACCGACGGCAGCAGACCACGACGTGAAGCAAAAACCGCATGAATCACCTCCCTGCGCGGTTGCCACTCATCAAGCACAACCACCAGTTCCCCTGCCGCCAGCTGATCGCGCACCATTAATAAAGGAAGCTGCACCACGCCAACTCCGGCAATTGCCGCTTCTCGCAGCGCCAGCATATCCGTTGTCACCATCCGGGGAGCGAAATAGACCTCAGCCCGCGCGCCCTCGGGGCCGGTTAGTTGCCAGTGATGCTGATGTTTTCCTGCACCGATACTTAATCCCGGCCACTCGCTGAGTTCAGACGGTGCCTGGGGCACGCCCAGCCGCTCAACTAACGTTGGACTCGCCACCAGCCGATGCCCGCGGTCGGCCAATACGCGCATCACCAGATCGCTATCTTCTATAGGCCTTGGCCGCACGCGAATAGCCACATCGACGCCTTCCCCCACTACATCGACCCGCCGGTTCGTCGCTTCCAATAATAGTGTTACCCCCGGATGACGCTGCATAAACCGCGCCAGCATCGGACCGATGTGCACATGCAAAAGCGTCACCGGGCAGGTCAGCTTCACGCTACCGCACGGCTCTGAACGCAGCGTTTCCACCGCCTGCTCAGCCGCCTCCGCCTCTATCAACATCGCTTTGCAGTGTTGATAAAAGGTGTGTCCGACCTCGGTCACAGCAAACTGCCGGGTTGTACGCTGAATCAGACGCACCCCGAGACGTTCTTCAAGCTGAGCAATCCGGCGGCTTAATTTTGATTTAGGCTGATCGAGCGCTCTTCCTGCCGCAGCAAAGCCGCCGTGATCGACCACCTGGACAAACCAGGCTAAATCATTGAGATCCTGCATCCTTCCTCCATCGTTCCATTTTTAGAACAGTATAGGCCATTTTCACTATCTACCGGGCAATTAGAACTGAATATATGCTTATTCACATCAGAAACAGACATGCAGGAGACCACCATGAAACAGATTACTGGCATCTATACCGCCCCCTCGCAGCACTGGGTAGGCGACGGTTTCCCGGTTCGCTCGATGTTCTCTTATCAGACTCACGGCGAACAGCTAAGCCCCTTCCTGCTGCTTGACTATGCAGGCCCGCACCACTTCCCGGCAGGGACAGAGAAACGCGGTGTTGGTGAGCATCCGCATCGTGGATTTGAAACCGTCACCGTCGTGTATTCAGGGGAAGTAGAGCACCGAGATTCTACCGGCCGAGGCGGCGTTATTGGCCCCGGTGATGTGCAGTGGATGACGGCAGGTGCCGGAATACTGCACGAAGAGTTCCACTCGGCGAATTTCACCCGTACCGGCGGCGAGCTGAAAATGATTCAGCTCTGGGTCAACCTTCCGGCAAAAGACAAGATGACGCATCCGGGATACCAGAGCATCACCGCTGATGCGATCCCTAACGTTGCTCTACCGGATAACGCGGGCCGTATGCGGGTCATTGCGGGCCGCTACGGCGATGTTGTCGGACCGGCGCATACCTTTTCACCGCTCAATGTCTGGGACCTGCAGCTTAATCAGGGTCAGGACATAACGCTGCATCAGCCCGATGGCTGGAGCACCGCGCTGGTCGTGCTGGAAGGTGAAGTTAAGGTGAACGGAGAGGGAAGCGCCCGTGAAGGCCAGCTGGTGGTGCTCAGCCAGAAAGGGGAATCACTCCATCTTGAGGCGAGTTCCAACGCGAAAGTCCTGCTAATGGCCGGCGAGCCACTACAGGAACCAATTGTCGGTTACGGCCCATTTGTGATGAATACCAAAGCGCAAATCGCGGAAGCCGTTCGTGATTTTAACAGCGGCCGCTTCGGCCAAATCTAATATTACAGAGGTGAATAGTATGTCGACTCCAGCTAACTTTAACGGTTCTCGTCCGGTGATTGATGTGAATGATACCGCTATGTTGTTGATTGACCATCAGAGCGGCCTGTTTCAGACCGTCGGCGACATGCCGATGCCGGAACTGCGAGCCCGCGCCGCTGCGTTGGCAAAAATGGCGTCATTAGCAGGGATCCCGGTGATCACCACGGCATCAGTCCCGCAGGGGCCAAACGGCCCACTGATCCCGGAGATTCACCAGAACGCACCGCACGCGAAATACATTGCGCGCAAGGGCGAGATCAACGCCTGGGATAACCCGGAATTCGTTGACGCAGTAAAAGCAACCGGGCGTAAAACGTTGATTATCGCCGGAACCATTACCAGCGTCTGCATGGCGTTCCCGTCCATTGCCGCCGTTGCCGAGGGTTATAAAGTCTTCGCCGTGATTGACGCTTCCGGTACCTACAGCAAAATGGCGCAGGAAATCACCCTTGCCCGCGTAGTTCAGGCAGGCGTGGTGCCAATGGATACCGCCGCCGTCGCTTCCGAGCTACAGCGTACCTGGAATCGCCCGGATGCCGCAGAGTGGGCTGAGGTTTATACCAAAATCTTCCCGGCCTACCAGTTACTGATCGAGAGCTACGCCAAAGCGCAGGACGTGGTGAAAAACAACGAACAGCTTGATTCACAGCGTTAAAATGCCTGCCCTGCCGCCCGACGGTGGGGTAGTGTTCATTGCTTGACCGAACGGTAAAGAAAGAGTAAATACTGCTTGACCGTTTTAGCGCAACTCCCTATAGTAGCGCCCCGTTGCCCACCTAAGGTGAGCAGCGAAACAATATGGTGAGGTGTCCGAGTGGCTGAAGGAGCACGCCTGGAAAGTGTGTATACGGCAACGTATCGAGGGTTCGAACCCCTCTCTCACCGCCATATTTTGAGAAAAGCTCGTACGCAAGTACGGGCTTTTTTTTCGTCTGTAATTCCTTGCTAACAATTTACATAATCTATTGATATAGCAAGTTTTGTAGGCCGGGTAAGGCATTAGCCGCTACCCGGTAAAAATATGGGCACAGTGTTTAAAACGGATTTGCCATCCGTCTCAAAGCCCGGTCTTCCCGGGCTTTGCAAGCTCAAAAACAATCAGTAGTAGGCTTTAAGCGCGCGCTGACAAAGCGTCGAGCGCACGCAGTCATCGGTCGTGAAGCGCACCACACCAACCATCTCATCCTCTTCAAAACGCGCCAGCGCATCGACCAGGCCAGACCTCACGCCAGAGGGTAAATCACACTGGGTAATGTCGCCATTGACGATAACCGTCACGTTCTCCCCGAGGCGGGTCAAAAACATTTTCATTTGCGCAGCGGTCACGTTCTGAGCCTCGTCCAGAATCACGACCGCATTTTCAAATGTACGTCCGCGCATATAAGCGAACGGCGCGATTTCCACCTTGCCGATTTCCGGACGCAGGCAGTATTGCATAAAGGAAGCGCCCAACCTCTTCACCAGCACGTCATAAACCGGTCGAAAATAGGGAGCGAATTTCTCGGCGATATCTCCCGGTAAGAAGCCGAGATCTTCGTCGGCTTGCAGAACGGGACGGGTAACAATAATTCTGTCCACATCCTTATGGATCAGGGCTTCAGCTGCTTTTGCCGCACTAATCCAGGTCTTCCCGCACCCGGCCTCGCCTGTCGCAAAGATCAGCTGTTTATTGTCGATGGCATTCAAATAATGCGCCTGAGCGTCATTGCGCGCTTCAATTGGCGATGCATCACGACTATCCCGCGCCATACCAATTGCTTCTACGCCACTCATTTGCACAAGCGATGTGACCGATTCTTCTTCGCGCTGTTTATGGCTGCGCGAATCCTGTCTCAGCACACGTTTGGCCTCACGACGAGCTTTGGTCACTGCTTTTTGTCTTCCCATGGATAGCACCTTGCGTTGTTGGTTTACATCACACGCGTCAACATCGACGCGATTATGCGCACGAACGATTGAGGTTTGGCTTCCTTGTAAGCCATTGCTTGCCTGTCGAATTGACAACGGGTCACGGCTACGCGCACCGCGCACCCTGTCTGGGTTCGAGTTTTCTGTTGTAGTGGGGGATAAATTTGAGGTGTGAGAATCGCGGCCGGAAGTGTGGCCCCCGTACTGATAAGTACGGTATGAGGTTTGACGTTTTCCGTTACAGCAATCGGGCATTCGCGATCTCCATAGTGAGACGACATCACTGCCGGGAACTACCGCGTCTTTAATAAGTACATCAAAAATAATTCTTAATGCAACTTATTTTTCACACAAAAACAACAAATAATTCTCATTGCAGCTGGGAGGAGTTTCCGACATTAAGATTACAGAAAAATTAAACAAGGCAGGAAATACAAAAAAAGAATGGAAAAACAGCAGAAAACGCCCTGCCCTTACGGGCAGGAGCGTCAGGCTTCGAGCAGCGATTGCCCGAGATAGTGCTGACTGTCGATAACTCCCGGCAGAACAAAGAAATAGCCCCCGCCGATCGGCTTAACGTACTCTTCCAGCGCTTCTCCGTTCAGGCGCTTTTGCACCGTCAGAAAGCCTTTTTCCAGATCGTGCTGATAGCAGACAAACAGCAGCCCCATATCCAGCTGGCCTGAGTTAGTCACCCCCAGCGAATAGCTGTAGCCCCGGCGCATCATCAGGCTGGACTCGGTCTCCAGAGTACGCGGATTGGCCAGACGAATATGGCTATCGAGCGCAATGGTGTCACCGTCCGGGTCCTTGCTGTAATCCGGCACATCGTGCTCATGCTGCATACCCAACGGTGCCCCGCAGTGCTTATCGCGACCAAAAATCGTCTGCTGCTCTTTGAGCGGCGTGCGATCCCAGAACTCGACATGAAACTGAATAATACGCGCTGCCTGATAACTACCGCCCGTTGCCCACACAGGCTCTCCCTGGTCGGCAGTAACCCACACCACTTTATCCATCAGCGCGTTATCGGTACTGACAGGATTAGCGGTACCGTCTTTAAAGCCCAGCAGATTAACCGGCGTCTCTTTACCTTTACTGCGCGCGGCGCTATCGGAAATGAAGCCTTCCCGCTTCCAGCGTACGCTGAGCAGGTCCGGGGTGTGCTTAATCACATCCCGCAAGGCATGTATCACCGTATCCTGAGTATTCGCGCAAATTTGCAGCAGCAGGTCGCCGTGGCAAAGTGCAGCATCCAGCGAGTCATTCGGAAAACGCGTCATCTTTTGCAGCTTTTTCGGCGCGCGGTTGGCCAGGCCAAAACGCTCGTCAAACAGCGAATGGCCAACCGACACGGTCACCGTCAGGTTATCCGGGGCGATCCACGGCCCCAGAATCCCTGAATCCATCGGTGGCAAACGCGGGTTTGGCGTCTCCGGCGCTGGCCCACCTTTGGTCAAAAAGGCAATACGCTGAGTCAGCAGGCGAAACAGACGTTCAAGGTCTGCTTTATCGCTAGCCAGCACGTCGAAAGCGACAACCATCATCGACGTCTGCTGCGGCGTCAGCACACCCGCCTGATGCGGGCCATAAAACGGCTGCGCTTCCATACGCGCATTTGGCGACAACGTCCCCGGAGAGCTGTTATCTTTTGCCGCATGCGCCACCGGACAGCCACCGGTAATCGCCAGCGCGCCGCCCAGCGCACCGATCCCTTTTAATAACCGCCGACGCGACGGTTCATTGACATCATACTTTTGCTCTGCCATCGACTTAGTCCAGACCGAGGATCCCGCGCAGTTGTGCCAGATCTTCCGCCAGAGTGGTGATCGGACCTTTCAGCGCATTGCGATCCGCATCCGTCAGCTTATCGTAGGTCTCAAAGCCGTCTTTAGTGCGGTATTTGCTCAGGATGCTATCCACTTTCTTGAAGTTGGCATCCACTTTCGCCAGCAGCGTACTGTTCTCTTTTTGCAGTTGCGGACGCAGCAGGTCGACAATTTTCTGCGCGCCGTCAATGTTGGCCTGGAAATCCCACAGGTCGGTATGGCTGTAGCGATCTTCTTCACCGCTGATTTTGCTTGCTGCTACTTCTTCAATCAGGCCCGCAGCGCCGCCAACCACTTTTGATGGAGGGAAAGCCAGTTCGCTGATGCGTTTTTGCAGGTCGAGAACATCGGTGTTCAGCTGATCGGCATATTTATCCATTCCTTTGACGCTGTTATCGTCAAACAGCGCTTTTTCCAGACGGTGGAAGCCGGTGAACTTCGGATCTTCTGCTTTTTTCTCGTAGTCATCTTCACGGGCATCAATACTGCCGTCGAGGTCAGAGAACAGCTCGGCAATGGGTTCAATGCGCTCATAGTGCTGACGCGTCGGCGCGTAGAGGGCTTTTGCCTTATCGATATCGCCCGCTTTCACCGCATCGGTAAAGGCTTTGGTGCCGCTAACCAGTTCAGCGGTCTCAGCGGTAACGTAGGCTTTATAGGCGGTAATAGCTTCACCCAGGCTGAGCAGCGCATCAGCTTTGGCGGCGTCTTTGGTGGCTTCACCGGTCACAGTGAGCTTGCCTTTCGGGTTAGTCAGCAGGCCGCAGGTCATGTCATATTCGCCAGGCTGCAGGTTCGCCGTCAGCTTTTGCGTAAAACCAGGAGCGATATTCTCGCGCTCTTCCACCACCATCACGCCTTTCAGAATTTCCCACTCCAGCGCTTTCTGGCTGTGGTTCTGAATGATGAACTGGGTTTTGCCCGCTTTCACGGTGACGTTCATCGGCTCACACTGTTTGTCGGTGACGGTCACTTTGACCTGCGGGATTTCGGCAGCCTGGGCATAAAAGGCAGAGCTGAACAGCGCAGCGAAGGCGAGCTGCAACGCATTACGGCGAAATTGATTCATGGTGATGACCATCCCTTTCGATAAGTATGTTGTAACTATTTCAATCCGCGATGCCCAACTAAGCAGCTCGGGATGCAGTGGTTTTATTGCTCGGCGGCAGAATGAACAGCACCAGCGCCGGGATCAAATAGATAAAGTAGACCGCCACTTCACTGATGGTCGGCGTTTCCTGATAGCCAAAAATCCCCTCCAGCAGCGTGCCAAATAGCGTATGCGTAGAAAGAATGTTGCTCAGATCGAAGGCGACATCCTGGAAGTGATTCCACAAACCGGCTTCATGGAAAGCGCGGATAGCACCCGCCGCTAGTCCTGCGGCCACCAGCAGAATAAACAAGCTGGTCCATTTGAAAAACACGCCGAGATTCATGCGAATACCGCCCCAGTAGATCAGGAACCCTAAAACGATGGCGGTTGCCAGACCCAACATAGCGCCGATCGGCGGCCAGATTCCCACATCCTGCTGGAAAGCGGCCAGCAGGAAAAAAACCGACTCCAGACCTTCGCGAGCCACGGCAAAAAAGACCATCATCACCAGCGCCCAGCCGTGGTTGTTCCCGCGCTGAAGGGCATTGTCGACCGCCTGCTCAAGCTGCTGCTTCACGTTGCGCGAGACTTTACGCATCCAGAACACCATCCAGGTCAGAATGCACACCGCCACTACCGCCACGATGCCTTCGAACAGCTCCTGTTCGCGCTGCGGAAACTCACCGGTTGTTTCGTTGATGAAAATCCCCAGGCCAAGGCAAAGTGCCGCCGCGAGGAACACGCCAATCCACATTACGCCTATCCAGTTGCCACGCTGAGTGCGTTTCAGATAGCTGGCGATCAGGCTGACAATCAGCGCTGCTTCCAGGCCTTCACGTAACATGATGAGAAATGGGACAAACATGCCGACACCCTTAAATGTGAACCGCAGTCAATTGATGCAAAGATAGGTAAATATTTCTGATAGTGATTATCATTACAATAATCAGAAACACAAGTGAAATGTGTAGAGAATGATGACGAGTTGTAAATTAATCGCTAACAAATAATGACTTGCGGGATTATCTGCCTGGCATCCTGGAAAACCACAGGATAAGGGAATTTTTCACAGCGGATATTTACCCGGTCCGACGGCTGTGGCTAAATGGCGGCCTAATTGACCTGCGAAATGAACAACATGACTCAATTTTTGCACTTCCTGCTGGCACTGGTGGTTATTCTGGGCCTCGCCTGGCTCGCCAGCTATGACCGACAAAAAATCCGCATTCGCTATATTATCCAGTTAATTATTATTGAAATTGCCCTGGCTTTCTTTTTTCTCCACGCCGAAAGCGGCCTGTGGCTGGTTAAAAATATTGCTGGCTTCTTTGAATCACTGCTTGGTTTCGCCGCCGAAGGGACCAATTTTGTATTTGGCGGCATGGGCGAAAAAGGCCTGGCGTTTATTTTCCTCGGCGTACTTTGTCCCATTATCTTTATCTCAGCGCTGATCGGTATTCTTCAGCACTGGCGTATTCTCCCCATTTTCATTCGCTTGATTGGTACCCTGCTGTCAAAGGTTAACGGCATGGGCAAGCTGGAATCCTTTAACGCGGTCAGCTCGCTGATCCTCGGGCAATCGGAAAACTTTATTGCCTATAAAGGCGTGCTCGGCGACCTCTCCTCTCGCCGTCTGTTCACTATGTCAGCCACCGCCATGTCGACGGTTTCATTGTCGATCGTCGGCGCTTACATGAGTATGCTCGATGCAAAATATGTTGTGGCGGCGCTGATTCTGAATATGTTCAGTACCTTTATCGTACTATCGATAATTAACCCAACGCGTCCAGGCAGCGAGGAGGAAATTAAGCTCGAAAAAATGCACGAATCTCAGAGCTTCTTTGAAATGCTCGGTGAATATATTCTTGCCGGTTTCAAAGTCGCGATGATTATTTTGGCTATGCTGATTGGTTTTATAGCCTTAATTAGCGCGATTAATGCGCTGTTCGCCATGATATTTGGCCTGAGCTTCCAGCAGATCCTTGGTTACGTTTTTTATCCGCTGGCGTGGCTGATTGGTATCCCGCTAAGCGATGCACTTAATGCGGGCAGCATAATGGCGACCAAGCTGGTGGCGAATGAATTCGTCGCTATGATTGAGCTGCAAAAAATCGCCGCCAGCATGACGCCGCGCGGGCTGGGCATTTTGTCGGTTTTCCTGGTCTCTTTCGCCAACTTCGCCTCTATCGGCATTATTGCTGGGGCGATTAAAGGTCTGAACGAACAGCAGGGAAATATTGTTTCCCGCTTCGGCCTGCGCCTGGTGTATGGCGCAACGCTGGTGAGTTTGCTCTCCGCAAGCTTCGCGGGGCTGGTGCTGTAATCGTTGAATGTTGGCTTCGATGCTGGCCTGTTTTCCCGGGGGCGGCGCAGAGCGCCTTGCCCGGGCTACAGGTTCACAGCCGTTTGCGGGCCGGTAACCCGGGATTTGTCAGATTTATGGGTGTTGTAGCCCGGACAGATGCGCAGCATCGCCTCGGGGAAACAGCGCGCAACGTAGATCTCGTAAGCCCGGCCGCTACCGGGCCATTTTACCAGGGCACAGTTTAAAAATGTACGCAGACTGGCTGGTCAACGCGCATCACCGACTCCTGCGCAAAACGTGATTTGTAAGTATTGCGCAGCGCCTCAATCCCCTCTTCGCTCTTCGCCTCTTTGCCATGGATCAGCATCAGCGCCTTGCTCTGCTCGCGCGCAACGGTGCCATCATTGCCCAACCACTGACCACGCGCATCAAATACCGTCAGGCCATCGCGAAAGCGCGGCGTCACGTCGCGATCTACGAACTGCTGCCACTCCTGAGCGGTAATATCTTTCCCCGCAGGACGGCTTAAGCCGAAATAAAGCGTCGTCTGTACCATGGCGTTATCCGCCGGGCAGGCGTTAGCGTCTGCCGCCGGGGCCGTCTTCGCGGCAGGCGCCACGCAGCCGCTTAATATCCCTGCCAGTACCAGCGCCAGCGCACCCTGTCTGAAATTCATTTTGCTACCCTCGTTGTTATTTGTGCTGAGATATCAGCGTATTTTCAAGCAATTAGCAAGAGGCACAAATAACAAAGCCCGCAGAATGCGGGCTTGAGGTCAATTCAGAGGATTACTCCGCAGTAGCGCGTACCGGTGGTGCAGTATGATAATGCGCATCCGCTTCGGCAAAGCGTCTTTGCATTTCTGCCGACGGCGCTTTCCCCAGCAGGCTGAATACCACAATCCCCAGGCTACCGAAGATAAAGCCAGGAATGATTTCATACAGGCCCAGCCAACCAAACTGCTTCCAGACAATCACCGTCACTGCGCCGATGATCATCCCGGCCAGCGCGCCGTTGCGCGTCATTCGCGACCACATCACCGAGAACAGCACCACCGGACCAAACGCCGCACCAAAGCCTGCCCAGGCGTAGCTCACCAGACCCAGCACGCGGTTCTCCGGGTTTGCCGCCAGGGCGATGGACACCAATGCCACCACCAGCACCATAAAGCGCCCTACCCACACCAGCTCTTTTTGACCGGCATTTTTGCGCAGGAACGCTTTATACAGATCTTCGGTAATCGCGCTGGAGCACACCAGCAGCTGACAGCTCAGGGTCGACATCACCGCCGCCAGAATCGCCGACAGCAGGATCCCGGCAATCCACGGGTTAAACAGAATCTGCGCCAATTCGATAAACACCCGCTCGGCGTTTTGATTCACCGCGCCCGCAACGCCGGGATTGTTATTAAAGTAAGCGATACCGAAGAAACCAACGGAACAGGCACCCGCCAGGCAGAGGATCATCCAGGTCATGCTGATGCGACGGGCATGAACGATGCTGTGGTGCGAATCCGCCGCCATAAAGCGCGCCAGAATATGCGGCTGACCGAAATAGCCCAGACCCCAGCCCATCAGCGAAATAATCGCCACAAAGTTCAACCCTTTGAGCATATCGACGTTCTCAATGCTCTTTTGTTTAATGACTTCCAGGGAATCGCCAAAACCACCGACGGAAATAATCACCATGACCGGAGTCAGAATCAGGGCAAATATCATCAGGCTGGCCTGAACGGTATCGGTCCAGCTCACCGCGAGGAAACCACCAACGAAGGTATAAATAATGGTTGCCGCCGCACCGGCCCACAGTGCGGTTTCGTAGCTCATCCCGAAGGTGCTTTCAAATAGACGAGCGCCAGCGACAATGCCGGACGCGCAATAAATCGTGAAGAACAGCAGAATAACCAGCGCTGAAATAATCCTCAGCACCCGGCTGGTGTCCTCAAAACGGCCGGTGAAATAATCCGGCAGCGTCAGCGCGTTATTATTGACCTCGGTGTGAACACGTAAGCGCCCCGCCACCAGCTTCCAGTTAACCCATGCGCCCAGCGTCAGGCCAATGGCAATCCAGCTTTCGGAAATACCGGAAATAAATATCGCCCCCGGCAATCCCATTAACAGCCAGCCGCTCATATCCGAGGCCCCGGCGGAGAGCGCCGTAACAAATGGGCCAAGACTACGGCCGCCAAGGATATAATCATCAAAGTTCTTGGTCGATCGCCAGGCAATAAAACCAATGAGTACCATGCCAAAAATATAAACAGTAAAAGTCACCAACATGGGTGTGCTAATAGCCATGCAAAAATCTCCAGAATTTTTTGTCGACAGCGTCCAACTTTGTCGTTTTTTCCACTACCGGAACGGGGTAATGGCATATTGGTTGTATTGGGCGACCGTATCCTGACGGAAGCTTTGTTTTTTCACAAACGATTTAACACAGCATTTACACGAAATACTTCCGGGACCAAACTTCATTTTGTTATAGGTTGCACTCTCTCACGTTTTTAGCGGTTGCACCACGCAAAAGTGTTAACTCACGCATATAACGACTCTCATATACAGGGAATAAATACCTACCACTTTCACCATGAAATTTAACAATCAAAGCAATTTTCAGCCTGCCACACAATTCTCAATTAACAAGGTTGCACAAAGTTGCAACATGATAGATATTTCTACGCAACCGCATAACTGCACAGAAGCGAAGTTCGCAAAATCATTCAATCTGCGTCGAGGCGGCAAATTTGTAAGACCCTGGGAGCATAGATAACTATGTGACCAGGGCGCGCAAATGCAGCCAACAAAGAGGCAGGTTGAAGGATGAAGCGAATGACCAATAACAGGAGTTCCTGACATGGGCACCACCACCATGGGTGTAAAACTTGACGACGCGACGCGCGAACGCATTAAATCCGCGGCGAGCCGTATTGACCGCACGCCGCACTGGCTGATTAAACAGGCCATCTTCAACTATCTGGAAAAGCTGGAAAACGACGAGACGCTGCCGGAGCTGCCAGCGCTGCTCGCTGGCGCGGCTAACGAAAGCGATGAGACAGGCACTCCGGGCGACGAGCCTTATCAGCCGTTCCTTGAATTCGCCGAGCAGATCCTGCCGCAGTCCGTCTCCCGCGCCTCCATTACCGCCGCCTGGCGCTGGGCCGAAACCGATGCTGTACCGATGCTGCTGGAGCAGGCCCGTCTGCCGCAAAACCTGGGCGAACAGGCGCACAAGCTGGCTTATCAACTGGCAGAAAAGCTGCGTAATCAGAAAACCGCCAGCGGTCGCGCCGGCATGGTGCAAAGCCTGTTGCAGGAATTCTCGCTCTCCTCACAGGAAGGCGTGGCGCTGATGTGCCTGGCGGAAGCGCTGCTGCGCATCCCCGACAAGGCCACCCGCGACGCGCTAATTCGCGACAAAATCAGCAATGGCAACTGGCAGTCTCATATCGGCCGCAGCCCGTCGCTGTTCGTCAACGCCGCCACCTGGGGGCTGCTGTTTACCGGCAAACTGGTCTCTACGCATAACGAAACCAGCCTGTCGCGCTCGCTGAACCGCATTATCGGTAAGAGCGGCGAGCCGCTGATCCGCAAAGGCGTCGATATGGCGATGCGTCTGATGGGTGAGCAGTTTGTTACCGGCGAAACCATTGCTGAGGCGCTGGCTAACGCCCGCAAGCTGGAAGATAAAGGTTTCCGCTACTCCTACGATATGCTCGGCGAAGCGGCGCTAACCGCCGACGATGCTCAGGCCTATATGGTCTCTTATCAGCAGGCGATTCACGCCATTGGCAAAGCCTCGAACGGGCGCGGAATTTACGAAGGTCCGGGGATCTCGATTAAGCTCTCCGCGCTGCACCCGCGCTATAGCCGCGCCCAGTACGATCGCGCGATGGAAGAGCTTTACCCACGCCTGAAGTCCCTGACCCTGCTGGCGCGCCAGTACGATATTGGCATCAACATCGACGCTGAAGAGGCCGACCGTCTGGAGATCTCTCTCGATCTGCTGGAAAAACTCTGTTTTGAGCCGGAACTGGCGGGCTGGAACGGCATTGGCTTTGTTATCCAGGCCTACCAGAAACGCTGTCCGTTCGTGATTGACTACCTGATCGACCTCGCCACGCGAAGCCGCCGTCGTCTGATGATCCGCCTGGTGAAAGGCGCTTACTGGGACAGCGAGATCAAACGCGCGCAGATGGATGGCCTCGAAGGCTATCCGGTATACACCCGCAAGGTCTACACCGATGTATCCTATCTGGCCTGCGCGAAGAAACTGCTGGCAGTACCGAACCTGATTTATCCGCAGTTCGCAACCCACAACGCTCATACCCTGGCGGCGATTTATCAGCTCGCCGGGCAGAACTACTATCCGGGACAGTACGAATTCCAGTGTCTGCACGGCATGGGTGAGCCGCTGTATGAGCAGGTCACTGGCCCCGTCGCCGACGGCAAGCTCAACCGACCGTGCCGTATTTATGCCCCGGTCGGCACCCACGAAACGCTGCTGGCGTATCTGGTGCGTCGTCTGCTGGAAAACGGCGCTAACACCTCATTCGTTAACCGTATTGCCGATAATACCCTGCCGCTGGATGAACTGGTTGCCGACCCGGTAACCGCCGTGGAAAAACTGGCTCAGCAGGAAGGTCAGACCGGCCTGCCGCATCCGAAGATTCCGCTACCGCGCGATCTCTACGGCAAAGGTCGCAGCAACTCTGCCGGTCTGGATCTGGCCAACGAACATCGCCTGGCCTCCCTCTCCTCTTCTTTATTAAATAGCGCCCTGCATAAATGGCAGGCGCTGCCGATGCTGGAAAACCCGGTTGCCGAAGGCGAAATGCAGGCGGTGATTAGCCCGGCGGAGCCAAAAGATATTGTCGGTCACGTGCGTGAAGCCAGCGAGGCTGAAGTTCAGCAGGCGCTGAGCAACGCGGTCAACAATGCGCCAATCTGGTTCGCCACCCCTCCGCAGGAGCGCGCGGCAATCCTTGAACGCGCCGCCATACTGATGGAAAGCCAGATGCCGACTCTGATGGGCATCCTGGTGCGCGAAGCGGGTAAAACCTTCAGCAACGCCATCGCCGAAGTGCGCGAAGCGGTCGATTTCCTGCATTATTACGCGGGACAGGTGCGCGACGATTTTGATAACGAAACCCATCGCCCATTGGGCCCGGTGGTGTGTATCAGCCCGTGGAACTTCCCGCTGGCGATCTTTACCGGCCAGATTGCCGCCGCGCTGGCGGCGGGCAATACCGTGCTGGCGAAACCCGCCGAGCAGACGCCGCTTATCGCCGCTCAGGGCGTGGCAATTCTGCTGGAAGCAGGCGTTCCGCCGGGGGTGATTCAACTGCTGCCAGGGCGTGGGGAAACCGTCGGCGCTGCATTAACTTCTGATGAGCGCGTGCGCGGCGTGATGTTTACCGGCTCGACCGAAGTCGCCACCTTATTACAACGCAATATCGCCAGCCGTCTTGACGCCCAGGGTCGCCCGACGCCGCTTATCGCCGAAACCGGCGGCATGAACGCAATGATCGTCGACTCCTCTGCCCTGACTGAGCAGGTAGTGATCGACGTACTCGCCTCAGCGTTCGACAGCGCAGGTCAACGCTGCTCCGCCCTGCGCGTGCTGTGCCTGCAGGACGAAATCGCCGAGCATACGCTGACCATGCTGCGCGGCGCGATGGCCGAATGCCGGATGGGCAATCCGGGCCGTCTGACCACCGATATCGGGCCGGTGATCGATGCTGAAGCCAAAGAGAACATTGAGCGCCATATCCAGACGCTGCGGACCAAAGGGCGCAAAGTCTTCCAGGCGGTGCGCGAAAATGGAGAAGATTCCCGCGAATGGACCAGCGGTACCTTTGTTCCGCCAACGCTTATCGAACTCGACAGCTTTGACGAGCTGAAAAAAGAGGTCTTCGGCCCGGTGCTGCATGTGGTGCGCTATAACCGCAATGAACTGGCTCAACTGGTCGAACAGATTAACGCTTCCGGCTACGGCCTGACCCTCGGCGTGCATACCCGTATCGACGAGACGATCGCTCAGGTGACCGGCAGCGCTAACGTCGGCAACCTGTACGTCAACCGCAATATGGTCGGCGCGGTAGTCGG
This sequence comes from Klebsiella sp. RHBSTW-00484, assembly GCF_013705725.1. NCBI lineage: Bacteria > Pseudomonadati > Pseudomonadota > Gammaproteobacteria > Enterobacterales > Enterobacteriaceae > Klebsiella > Klebsiella sp. RHBSTW-00484. Next base: position 3,744,386 of record NZ_CP055481.1, read on the forward strand.
CGTGCAACCGTTCGGCGGCGAAGGGCTGTCGGGTACCGGTCCGAAAGCAGGCGGCCCGCTGTACCTGTACCGCCTGCTCTCCAGCCGTCCGCAAAACGCCGTGGGTATTACCCTCGCCCGCCAGGACGCCGAGCGCCCGCTGGATGCGCAGTTGAAAACGCTGCTGGAAAAACCGCTGGTTGCGCTACAGCAGTGGGCGGCAGATCGACCGGAGCTGAAGGCCCTGTGCCAGGCGTTCAGTGAACAGGCACAGGCCGGAACCCAGCGTCTGCTGCCGGGGCCAACCGGCGAGCGTAACACTCTGACCTTTATGCCGCGCGACCGGGTGCTGTGCGTGGCCGATAACGAGCAGGATGCGCTGACCCAGCTAGCGGGCGTCACCGCCGTCGGTTGCGAAATACTATGGCCGGATGCGCCTCTCCAGCGCGAGCTGGCGAAAAAGCTGCCGCGCGAAGTCAGCGAACGCATCCACTTTGCCAAAACGGAAACCCTGATGACCGAACCTTTCGATGCGGTTATCTATCACGGCGACTCCGATCAGCTGCGGGAACTGTGCGAGCAGGTAGCGGCACGCGATGGCGCGATTGTTTCGGTGCAGGGCTTCGCCCGCGGCGAAAGCAATCTGTTGCTGGAACGTCTCTATATTGAACGTTCGCTCAGCGTTAATACCGCCGCGGCCGGCGGTAACGCCAGCCTGATGACGATTGGTTAAGGTAATTTCCCGGAGGCGGTGCTGCGTACGGTCCGCTGGTATTGTAGCCCGGGCAAGGCGCTCTGCGCCGCCCCCGGGAAAACAGACCGGCATCAACGTCAGCTAATGACACCAGGCGCAGGCTGTGGTTAATTAAGGCTCCCGGACGGGAGCTTTTTTATGGGAGTTGAACAATGAAACGCACTTTACTCGCGCTTGCCGCGCTGCTGGCAAGCACTCATGCGCTGGCGGACGAATGCAATAACGCCAGCAATCAAACGGAGATGAATCAGTGCACCGCCGCCCAATACCAGGCGGCAGATAAAAAACTGAATGAAACCTATCAGGAAGCACTGAAGCGCGCCTCCGGCAAGCAGCAGGAATTACTCAAAAAAGCGCAGCTGGCGTGGATTACCCTGCGCGATGACGACTGCAAATTCCTCGCCTCCGGCGCAGACGGCGGCAGCGTACAGCCGATGCTTATCAACCAGTGCATGTCCGATAAAACCGTTGAGCGCGAGTCATTCCTTGCCTCGCTGCTACAGTGCGAAGATGGCGATCAAAGCTGCCCTCTGCCGCCCGCCAATTAACGCAGGCGAATCCCTTCGATAATCATCCGCTGCACGTTATCGACGGTTTGCTGAAAGAATGCCTCATCGCGCAGCGTTGCGCCGGTCACCGCCTCAACCTGAGTCGCGAAATCGGCGTAATGCTGGGTGGTCGCCCAAATCATAAAAATCAGATGCTGCGGGTCGACCGGTGCCAGCTTGCCGCTCTCGACCCAGCCGGAAACAATCGCCGACTTCTCATCCACCAGCGCTTTTAAATCACCGGTCAGTTCGCCCATCAGCAACGGTGCGCCCTGTAGCATCTCCAGACAAAACAGCTTCGACGCCTGCGGGTGATCGCGCGACACCTCCAGCTTGAGGCGAATATATTCACCAATCGCCACCAGCGGGCTGATATCTTCACGAAAGGCCTTCAGCGGCGCCAGCCAGATAGCCAGAATCTGCTGCAGCACGGCAATATACAGCGCCTCTTTCGATGGGTAGTAATAGAGCAAATTGGTTTTTGACACCCCAGCCAGCTCGGCGACCTGTTCAAGGCGCGTACCGTGGATACCAAACTGCGAGAACGCGTCCAGCGCAGCGGCCAGAATAGCCTCTTTTTTCGCGCTCACCGCCTGCGAACGTTTTCCGGTCTTTTTCACGGCGCCCTGTGCCATTGATTATCTCCTTCTTTTTACGCCATCAGCATAGCAAAAGCCCAACGCCGACACGACTCTCTGCACCTCGATTGCGCATGACTGCGGTTTTTTCGTGCACTGATTTTGACCATTTAGTCTACTTTTTCGCTGTTATTTTCAGCAACCACTCAGCAACACGTTAATAACATTAGCCTTTGCAAAACTGGCATCGCCTTTGCTTTACCTTTGACACGGGGCGACCAGAGGAGATGCAGGATGCAGCGCCGCGCGACTTCTTGTTCAACGACATGCAGAGAGGTAGGTATGAAAATTGGTGTCTTCGTTCCGATTGGTAATAACGGCTGGCTGATTTCCACCCATGCTCCCCAGTACATGCCGACGTTCGAGCTGAATAAGGCCATCGTGCAGAAAGCCGAGCACTATAATTTCGATTTCGCCCTTTCGATGATCAAACTGCGCGGTTTCGGCGGCAAAACCGAATTTTGGGATCACAACCTTGAATCCTTCACCTTGATGGCCGGGCTGGCGGCAGTCACCTCGCGCATTCAGATCTATGCCACCGCCGCCACGCTGACGCTGCCCCCGGCAATCGTCGCCCGTATGGCCTCGACTATCGACTCCATCTCCGGCGGTCGCTTCGGCGTCAATCTGGTGACCGGTTGGCAAAAACCGGAATATGAGCAAATGGGCATGTGGCCGGGGGATGATTACTTCGCCAGCCGCTACGACTATCTCACTGAATATGTCCAGGTTCTGCGCGACCTGTGGGGCACCGGGCGCAGCGACTTTAAAGGCGACTACTTCACCATGAACGATTGTCGCGTTAGCCCGCAACCGTCGCAGCCGATGAAAGTGATCTGCGCCGGGCAGAGCGATGCCGGAATGGCGTTCTCCGCCCAGCACGCCGACTACAACTTCTGCTTCGGCAAAGGGGTTAACACTCCCGCCGCCTTCGCACCCACCGCAGCGCGGATGATGCAGGCAGCGGAAAAAACCGGCCGCGATGTCGGCTCCTACGTGCTGTTTATGGTGATTGCCGACGAGACCGATGAGGCGGCCCGCGCCAAATGGGAGCACTACAAAGCTGGTGCAGATGAAGAAGCGCTGGCATGGCTGACCGAACAGAGCCAGAAAGATACCCGCTCCGGCAGCGACACTAACGTCCGCCAGATGGCCGACCCCACCTCAGCGGTCAACATCAATATGGGCACTCTCGTCGGCTCTTACGCCAACGTCGCCCGCATGCTCGACGAAGTGGCGGCTGTCCCCGGCACCGACGGCGTGCTGCTGACGTTTGATGATTTCCTTATCGGTATCGAAGCCTTTGGTCAGCGCATTCAGCCGCTGATGCGCTGCCGCGACCATATCGCCACACTCACTCAAGAGGTTGCCTGATGATTACCCTTCCCGCCCGCCCGGAATCCCTGACCTTTGCGCCGCAGCAGAGCGCGCTGATCGTGGTGGATATGCAAAACGCCTACGCCAGCCTTGGGGGTTATCTTGACCTCGCCGGATTTGACGTTTCCGCCACCCGACCGGTAATCGACAATATCAACACCGCCGTTGCCGCCGCGCGCGCCGCCGGAATGCTGATTATCTGGTTCCAGAACGGCTGGGACGACCAGTACGTCGAAGCCGGTGGCCCCGGCTCACCGAATTTTCATAAATCCAACGCGCTAAAAACCATGCGTAAAAACCCTGAGCTGCAGGGCAAGCTGCTGGCAAAAGGCGGCTGGGACTATCAGTTGGTCGATCAGCTCAAACCGCTGCCGGGCGATATTGTGCTGCCAAAACCGCGCTACAGCGGTTTCTTCAACACCGCGCTCGACAGCATCCTGCGCAGCCGCGGCATTCGCCACCTGGTGTTCACCGGGATCGCCACCAACGTCTGCGTGGAATCGACCCTGCGCGACGGCTTCTTCCTCGAATATTTCGGCATCGTGCTTGAAGATGCCACTCACCAGGCCGGGCCGTCGTTCGCCCAGCAGGCGGCGCTGTTCAATATTGAAACCTTTTTTGGCTGGGTCAGCGACGTCGCCAGCTTCTGCACAGCTCTTGAGCCCGCAGCACCGCTCTCATTCCCGGAGGAGAAACGTTATGCCTAAACAGGTAATTATTCCGCCAGGCACCACCACGCCTATCGCGCCTTTTGTCCCCGGTACGCTAGCCGACGGCGTGGTTTACGTCTCCGGTACGCTGCCGTTTGATAAGCAAAACAATGTGGTTTATATCGGCGACCCAAAGGCGCAAACCCGTCACGTGCTCGAAACCATCAAGAGCGTTATCGAGACGGCGGGGGGCAGTATGGAGGATGTGACCTTCAACAGCATCTTTATCACCGACTGGAAAAACTACGCCGCGATTAACGAGGTCTACGCTGAATTCTTCCCCGGCGATAAACCGGCGCGCTTCTGCATTCAGTGCGGGCTGGTGAAGCCTGATGCGCTGGTAGAGATAGCGACCGTCGCGCATATCGGGAAACCGGCATGATTAAGCTCAATATCTCCCCGGCGCCTTATCCGGGCGCGCCGGTGGTGGTGCTGAGCGCCGGGCTCGGCGGCGCGGGAGGCTACTGGCTGGCGCAGCGGGCGGTGCTGGAAACACGGTATCAACTGGTGAGCTATGACCATAACGGCACCGGTGAAAACGGCGGCCCGCTGCCCGCAGGCTACAGCATGGCGACCATGGCGCAGGAGCTGTACGCGGCGCTGCAAGAGGCGGGAGTTTCGCGTTTTGCCCTGGTCGGTCACGCGCTGGGCGCGCTGATTGGCCTGCAGCTGGCGCTGGATTTTCCCGAGGCGATCAGCGCCCTCGTTCTGGTTAACGGCTGGCTGACGCTCTCCCCACATACCCGTCGCTGCTTTCTGGTACGCGAGCGCCTGCTGCACGCGGGCGGCGCTCAGGCATGGGTCGAAGCGCAGCCGCTGTTTCTCTATCCGGCGGAGTGGATGGCCGCGCGCCTGCCGCGCCTCGAGGCCGAAGACGCGCTCGCCATCAGCCATTTTCAGGGCAAAGATAATCTGCTGAAGCGGCTTAATGCCCTTAAGCAGGCTGACTTTTCACGGCAGGCAGCGGCAATAGCCTGCCCGACGCTCATCATCAGCGCGGCTGACGATCTGCTGGTTCCGGCCTCCTGCTCCCGCGTGCTGCAAGCGGCAATCCCCGCCAGCCAACGGGTGGAAATGGCCTGGGGCGGCCACGCTTGTAACGTGACCGATACCGCCACCTTTAACTCTATTTTATGCGACGGGCTGGCCAGCCTGCTGCCCGTTGCCAAGGACAATCTATGAGCGAAGCCATTAGCCCGGCCGCCTGCGCCACGCTGTTTACCGATGCCCGAACCCACAACGGCTGGCTGGACAAACCGGTCACCGACGACCAACTGCGTGAAATCTACGCCTTGATGAAAATGGGGCCCACCTCCGCCAACTGCTCACCGGCGCGTATCGTTTTTATCCGCACCCCGGAGGGCAAAGAGACGCTGCGCCCGACCCTGTCCAGCGGCAATCTGGAGAAGACCATGCAGGCCCCGGTCACCGCGATTGTGGCCTGGGACAGCGCTTTCTATGACCGTCTGCCGGAGCTGTTTCCTCACGGTGACGCCCGTAGCTGGTTCACCTCCAGCCCACAGTTGGCGGAAGAGACGGCCTTTCGCAACAGCTCATTACAGGCGGCATACCTGATTTTCGCCTGCCGGGCGCTGGGCCTGGATACCGGTCCAATGTCGGGTTTCGATCGCGAAAAGGTCGATGCGGCGTTTTTTGCCGACGGCGGCTGGAAAAGCAACCTGCTGATTAATATCGGCTACGGCGATACCAGCAAACTGTACGCTCGCCTGCCGCGTCTGCCCTTTGATGATGCCTGCCAGCTGGCATAAGGAGCCCGCATGTCTATTACCGATAAACAAAGCTTTCGCGACGCCATGGCCCACGTCGGGGCGGCGGTTAACATTATTACCACCGATGGCCCGGCAGGCCGCGCGGGGTTTACCGCCAGCGCCGTCTGTAGCGTGACCGACGCGCCGCCCACGCTGCTGGTGTGTCTGAATCGCTCAGCCTCGGTCTGGCCGATATTCAGCCAGCACCAGGCGCTGTGCGTCAACACGCTGGCGGCTGGCCAGGAGGAATTATCGAACATGTTTGGCGGCAAAACGCCGATGGCGGAGCGCTTCGCCGCCGCTGACTGGCAAACCGGCGTAACTGGTTGCCCGCGTCTGGAACAGGCGCTGGCGAGCTTTGACTGCCGCATCAGCCAGATTGTTAGCGTCGGGACTCACGACATTCTGTTTTGCGAAGTGGCGGCGATTGTTCGCCATCCACAACCGCGCGGACTGATGTGGTTCGATCGCGGCTACCACACGCTAATGCGCCCGGCCTGTTAACCTTAAACCCAGGATATCATCATGGCTCTCTTCGATTTTCCTCGCTGGCAGTTAACCTCCCCCTCCGCCGCGTCCGGCGTCGTCGCTCCCGATGAACGGCTGTCTGCCGGGCAAACCGTGGTGATGGGCGTTCAGCACGCGGTGGCGATGTTTGGCGCAACCGTGCTGATGCCAATCCTGATGGGACTGGATCCCAACCTGTCGATCCTGATGTCTGGCGTTGGTACGTTGCTGTTCTTTTTGGTTACCGGCGGGCGCGTGCCGAGCTATCTCGGCTCCAGTGCCGCCTTCGTCGGCGTGGTCATCGCCGTCACCGGTTTCAACGGTCAGGGGCTGAACCCGCACCTCAGCGTCGCGCTGGGCGGCATTATTATCTGCGGGCTGGTTTATACCCTGATTGGCCTGGTAGTGATGAAGATCGGCACCCGCTGGATTGAGCGGATGATGCCGCCGGTCGTTACCGGTGCGGTGGTGATGGCGATCGGCCTGAACCTCGCGCCCATCGCGGTACGCAGCGTATCGGCAACGCCGTTCGACGGCTGGATGGCGGTACTGACCGTTTTGTGTATCGGCCTGGTGGCGGTGTTTACCCGCGGGATGCTGCAGCGCCTGCTGATCCTCGTTGGACTGATTGTCGCCTGCGCGCTCTACGCGCTGCTGGCGAACGTGCTTGGGCTGGGCAAGCCGCTCGATTTTGGCCTGCTTGAGCAGGCAGCGTGGTTTGGCATGCCGCAGGTTACCACCCCGACGTTTAACAGTCAGGCGATGATGCTGATCGCACCGGTCGCAGTGATTCTGGTGGCGGAAAACCTCGGCCACCTGAAGGCGGTTGCCGGGATGACCGGGCGCAATATGGACCCGTATATGGGACGCGCGTTCGTCGGCGACGGGCTGGCAACCATGCTTTCAGGTTCGGTTGGCGGCAGCGGCGTCACGACCTACGCAGAGAATATCGGCGTGATGGCGGTAACCAAAGTGTACTCCACGCTGGTGTTCGTCGCGGCGGCAGTGATTGCGATGCTGCTCGGATTTTCGCCGAAATTCGGTGCGCTGATCCACACCATTCCCGGGCCGGTTATCGGCGGCGCATCAATTGTGGTGTTTGGTTTGATTGCCGTCGCGGGCGCGCGGATTTGGGTACAAAACCGGGTGGATTTGAGCCAGAACGGCAATCTGATTATGGTCGCGGTGACGCTGGTACTGGGCGCGGGTGATTTTGCGCTATCGCTGGGCGGCTTTACCCTCGGCGGGATCGGTACGGCGACATTCGGCGCGATTCTGCTCCACGCCCTGCTTAACCGCCGCACGCATGAAGCCGGGCAGGCTAACGTCACAACCGTGTAAAAGCTTCCGACGCCAGCAGATCCGTATCGGGAAATCCCCGGTCGCGCTGCGCTTACCGGGGCTACAAAACAGCGTCGATCTGTAGCCCGGCTAAGGCGTCAGCCGCAAGCCGGGAGATCCTCCCGTTCAGCCGGTAGCCCGATGTGATGGACACCTCCCACCTTACGGCATCAGAACGTGCCAGACTGGAAGTGTTACCTGCAGTCCACAGGAGGAGGTGTCCACCATGAATATTAAACGTATCGGTCTTGACCTGGCAAAAAATGTCTTTCAGATCCATGCCGTGGATCACCATGAGCATGTCGTCGTACGAAAATCTATTCGCCGCGCCCACATGCACGCTTATTTCTCTCAGCTGGCTCCCTGCACCATCGGGATTGAAGCCTGCGCATCATCCCACTACTGGGCCCGCGAACTCACCCGCATGGGACATACCGTGCACATTATTCCCCCGAAGTTTGTTAAGCCCTACCTCAGGGGCAACAAGAATGATGCCAACGATGCCGAAGCCATCTGTGAAGCCATCAGCCGCCCCGCCATGCGCTTCGTCGCGGTTAAGACAGAGCGCCAGCAGACTCTTCAGGCTGAGCATCGCGTGCGGGCCAGAGTGATAAAAAGCCGCACGGCGCTGTGCAACGAGATACGGGGCTTTCTGGGCGAATTCGGCGTGGTGCTGCCGGTCGGCATCAGCCAGTTGCGTAAGGCGCTGCCGGAGATACTGTCACAGCAGGAGCAGTGGGATGACCGGTTTATGCGCCTGCTGTGCGAGCTGGCCGAAGAGCTGCGGATGCTGGATGACCGGGTGGCGGGGCATGACCGGCGGCTCGCAGAGGCGGCGCGGGAAGATATCTGCATCCAGCGGCTGATGAAAATAGAAGGTATCGGCGTGATAACCGCCAGCGCGATGGTGGCGTTGTTGGGTGACGCGACGCAGTTTAAGAACGGTCGGGAGATGGCGGCTTATGTGGGGCTGGTTCCCCGGCAGCACTCAAGCGGCGGTAAGCAGCAGCTGGGGCATATCAGCAAGCGGGGTGACAGCTACCTGCGTACGCTGGTCATCCACGGGGCACGGTCAGTTCTGAAGACATGTGCAGGCAAAGAAGACCGGCGGAGCCAGTGGCTGCAGTCGGTGGCGGAAAGACGGAACCGGAATATCGCGACGGTGGCGCTGGCGAACAAGAATGTGCGGATAGCGTGGGCGGTGATGAGTCGCGGAGAAGATTACCATGGCTCACGGGTCGCCGGTTAACCGACGCCCCGTGAGCCATGCAGTAAAAAGAGCAGTAACCCTGTCGTGAGATTGCGAAGCGATTTAGCGTGATGAGTAACCGGTAAGACCAGCACCTGAGAAATCCGGCCTGTCCGAAGGCTCCCTGCGAAGCAAAGCCGATAGCCCGAAAGGAAGCAGGTGCGCAGAACACATCATGGCCCGGGTACGACGGTACCGAACGAGAGGCCGGATATACGAACGCAACTTACCCTGGTGACTCACACAAAAAATAGCTTGCATCACGGGAGGTGTCCATATACGGACAGGTGCGCAGCACCGCCTCCGGGAATACTCAGCTAAGGTTCGGCACGATCCCTCATCCCGGATAAGGCGTTCACGCCTCCATCCGGGAGTTTCTCCGGCGGCAGGATCTTTTTCCGCTTCCACTTCAGCTCGCTAACCAGCACGCCCGCCAGAATAAACACACACCCGACCAGCGCCAGCAGCGGCAAACGCTCTCCGGCAATACGGCCAAACACCCCCGCCCACACCGGTTCTCCGGTGTAAATCAGCGTTGCCCGCGTCGGCGACACGCTGCGCTGCGCCCAGTTCATGGTCACCTGAATAATGGCGCTGAAGATGCCTAATCCCAGCGCAACGCCAACCAGCCCCGACGTCATCGGCGGAATGCTTTCTCCAACCGGGGCCATACCGGCAAACGCCACCAGCGACGCCGTCGCCAGCTGGACTACCGTCACCCGGCGGATATCCACCTTCCCCGCCCAGGCGCTAATCAGAATAATTTCTGCCGCAATCGCCACCGAGCTGGCAAGAGTGATCATCTCGCCGACACCCAGCGCCAGCAGGTTACTCTCCGGGCCGGCCAGCAGGATCAGACCGATAAACGCCAGCACGATACCGACGCAGGACATCATCCCCGGCATCCGTCTGAGGAACAGCCATTGCAATAGCGGCACCAGCGGCACGTACATGGCGGTAATAAAAGCCGATTTACTGCTGGAGATCGACTGCAACCCCCAGGTTTGCAGGCCGTAGCCCAGCGCAATCGAGATACCTATCGCCACGCCCGCTTTTAGCTCCAGCCATGTCAGGCCGCGTAATGTACGCAGCGACAGTAAAGCCACCGCCAGCGCGGCGGTACCAAAACGCAGTCCGACGAAGAACAGCGGCCCGCTTAGCGTCACCGCATACTGAACGGCGAGAAACGTACCACCCCAGAACATGGTGATAACAAGCAGGATGGCTTCCTGGCGGGTAAGGGAGAATTTAAACGAAGACATCGCACAGCCAATCATAATAAATAGCCCGCTAGTGTGCAGTCTGCACCCCGCAGAGGCAACCATTCAGCCATAAAAAAACCGCCGACAATAATGCGTCGGCGGCGAGGGTGATGGGGTCGGGCCCGGGAGATTAACCCCCATCAGGAAACAGTCAGATTAACCGCTAACTCTCACGGTTGCCGTGGCTGTTTTTCCCTCCTTTCTTGCCAGCTTCGGAAGCGCGCTGGGGATCGTTTTTAAAGTTCCCCCCGCTATGCTGGCCACCTTTACGACCGGCTTCTGATGCTCTTTCACGGTCTTCGGCAAAGTTGCCGGCACCGCCACGATGGTTTGCCATTATGGACCTCCATACATGCTGCATTAGTGAATCACAAGACCGTAGCCTCCACGATACAGGTGTCGTATCGCGTGCCTTTAAGGTTAGCGAATGAAAACCATGCTCAATGGATATAGTCACATCCTGAAATAGATTTTCCATAAGAACGACCATTACCATGCCGCGCGTTCGCTAAGCGCTTCTTATGATTGCCGAAAAACGTCGGGTTAAATATGTATCTTTTTGCAACAGTCTTTAATCTTTGCAATTTTGTTATAAATCAAACAAATGATTGTTGCATTTGCACTCTTCGCCAGAGGTCTTATCTTTAAAGGTAGCCAGTCAAGTAACTGGTCTATAACGCAACCGAGGAGTGATGCAAATGGCTAAGATTCTGGTGCTTTATTATTCAATGTATGGACACATCGAGACCATGGCGCATGCCGTCGCTGAAGGGGCAAACCGAGTTGACGGTGTCGAAGTGGTCGTGAAGCGCGTGCCGGAAACCATGCAGGCAGAGATTTTTGCCAAAGCAGGCGGGAAAACACAAAACGCCCCCGTAGCCACGCCACAGGAGCTGGCAGAGTATGACGCCATCATCTTTGGTACCCCAACCCGTTTCGGCAACATGTCCGGACAGATGCGCACCTTCCTTGATCAGACCGGCGGCCTGTGGGCATCCGGCGCGCTGTACGGCAAGCTGGCCAGCGTATTCAGTTCGACCGGTACCGGCGGCGGTCAGGAGCAAACCATTACCTCCACCTGGACCACCCTTGCCCATCATGGGATGATTATTGTGCCGATTGGCTACGGTGCCCAGGAGCTGTTTGATGTGTCGCAGGTTCGCGGCGGTACGCCATACGGCGCAACAACCATTGCCGGTGGCGATGGTTCTCGTCAGCCAAGCGAAGAAGAATTGGCGATTGCCCGCTATCAGGGTGAACATGTCGCCGGTCTGGCGGTTAAATTAAACGGTTAGGAGGAAAAGCATGCCGACTCAAGAAGCTAAAGCCCACCGCGTGGGTGAATGGGCAAGTTTACGCAACACCTCTCCCGAAATTGCCGAGGCAATTTTTGAATTAGCCAATTACGATGAGAAGCTTGCGGAGAAAATCTGGGAAGAAGGCAGCGATGAAGTGTTGCCCCGCGCTTTCGCCAAAACGGATAAAGATTCCCTGTTCTGGGGCGAGCAAACCATTGAGCGCAAAAACGTCTGATGCGCGGTAGCCCGGACAGGCGCAACGCGCCGCCTCCGGGAACCTCCTGCATCATTCCCGGAGGCGGTACTGCGTACCTGTCCGGGCTACACAGCCAAAACCCGGATTGCTCCGGGTTTTTTATTACCTTCGTTACTTCGTCGCCTCGGCCATCGCCTTTTTGAAGGTATCCATCGGGCAGAAACCATTGTCATCGACCGGACACCCATTCAGCGCCAGCGTCACCCGCTGCGGCGGGGATTGCAGGGTCAGCGCGTCGGCATTGCGCAACTGCTCGGTACTTTGATAGACATACTCAATTTTCATCAAATCGCGGTTGCCGCTGTTATCGTGCCAGCGCTGGAACACCAGCTTGCCGCCGATCGGCGTGCGCTCGTACTGGTTATGCAGCTGATAAGGTTTAAAATCCAGCGCCGTCAGCAGCGAGGCGATATTGGAGTCATGGCCTACCAGTAGCGTCACTTTCGCTGCCTTCGCGGCATCGCCCACCAGCGCGTTATCAATGTATTTCACCAGAGGTTTAGCCACGTTGCGCGCCACTTCTGGAGAAGTAAACAGGCTATCCTGATAACCATTTTTCAGCTTCGACAGCACCTGCCACTGCTTGTCGCTTTTGATTTCGCCCCACGCCACCTGATCTTTGGGGAAACCTTCGTAGTATTGCAGCGTAAAGGCGTCAACCAGCGAGTTGCCCACCTTCAACGGCCCGGACACGCCCGGCTCCTGCTGATATTTGGCGCTAAAGGTATCTTTACCATCGCTCAGCGAGCATTGCTGTTTCTCTTTACAGGCAGGCGAATTGCGATAATCCGTCATCTCCTCCAGCAGCTTATAGCTCTCGCTCAACTGCATTCCCTGGCGCTCTTTCTCCATCGCCTGCACCGCTTTTTCACTGAAGGCGGCGGAATCATCGGTGATCACCGGGTTGAAGGTTGGGTCCATGGTGCCCATTTTTTCCTGATGATGCACCGTTACGCCGCAGCCAGGAAACGCGCCGGTTATAAAGAACTGCGCGGTGGCGACGGTGCGTTGCAGACTATTTGCATACGCATAAACCGCGTTCTCCGGCGGGCACTCACCGCTGGTCACCAGCCCCTGCTGCGCCAGCCATTCGCGCATATAGTGCCCCATATAAACTTCCAGCACCCCACCCTTGGTGGTCAACTGGCCGCCGGGCACATCCCACTCCGGCCAGGACTTCGGCGTTGACTGCTCCAGTACGCTGCCGTTGTTCGCCAACGGCGCACGCAGGTTATGACGACTCATGATCAGCACCTGTTGCAGTTGGTACCCTTCCGGTGCGGTCTGTTCCTGCGCCTGGACGCCTGCGGACAGTAGTACAACGCCTGCCACGGCGGCGGCGAGTAGACTTTTTCTCATCCCTTAACCCTCAGTCAGTGATTATCATCGCCTTAATTGTGACAAATTTATGACATTTTTCCGGGCAATGGCTCGCAAAGTATGGAAAGAAATATGGTTTCGGCCATGACGGAGGGATAGTGAAATCAGGGGATGGCGTTACTCCGGTAGCGGCACCGCCGCCAGCGTACAGATGGCTTCATGCTCACCACCGCGATGATCGATTATCAGTACTTTGTCTCCCGCCTTTTTACCTTCGCAGGGTTTTAAAACCTGATCGACAATACGTTCACGAATTGACTGGCGATCGGAATCAGCCAGGCTACTAAAGGAAGTCACCACCAGCGCCAGCCCAACAAGACCGACGATATGCTTATTACCCATTTATTACTCTCACCCATATTTAAGCGGGCCAAGATTAGCAGCCTGCCGGGCTCGCGTCTGTAAATTCGCTTAAAGGTGTGTAACTCAGTTTACTTTTTAACCACCCCAATGCTTTACACTTTACATTTATTCATGTAAATAATAAGTTAACAGCTTCACTGGCAGTCCATTGTTGTCTGACTCACAGGGTCATCTTTAAGAAATATCCCGATGCTATTATCTCGATATCACGGTATTTTTTCTTCATGTTAAACATAACATTAGGTTAATATATGTCAGGTATCCTGCTCTTTATCGTCGCGGTAGTTTTGCTGGGAGTAGCCCTCTACAGCCTGGTGTCCTATATCAAGGATCGACGCGCTGGACAACTACCAATTCATAAGAAAAAGAAATAATACATCCTCACTATTCTTACCTTCTGCCCCTACTATTTTTACCGGCCCGCCTGATTTCAAACGATAATGACAAAAAAGAAGGCAGGCTTGCTCGCCTGCCTTTGTGTCGGCGTAAAAAATCGTTACGATTCCCAGGCCTGTTCCGCTTTGGCTCCATCAAACTGCGGCGGCGGCTTGCGGAATCGGCGGGTGAGATAAGTCAGATAGAGTAAACCCAGCCCCGCCCACACCAGACCGAGCGTCAGCGATGTCGCCTCCAGATTCACCCACAATACCCCTACCGTCAGCGCACCAACCATCGGCAACAGCAGATAGTGAAAACGATCTTTCCACGTTTTGTTGTAACCTTTACGCCGCCAGAAGTGGTTGTACACCGACAGATTAACGAAGGTGAATGCCACCAGCGCGCCGAAATTAATCAGCGCCGTGGCGGTGACCAGATCGAAGAACAGCGCCGACAGCGCAACAATCCCGACCATAATGACGTTCAGCGCCGGGGTGCGCCATTTCGGGTGGACGTAGCCAAAAATGCGCTCCGGGAAAACGTTATCGCGGCCCATCACATACAGCAGCCGTGAGACACTGGCGTGCGAAGCCAGACCTGATGCAAGGGTATTCACAAACGTCGTGCACAGGAAAATCGACTGGAACAGCTTGCCGCCAACGTACAGGGCAATTTCCGGCAGCGCCGCATCCGGATCTTTAAAACGGCTGATATCGGGGAAAAAGAGCTGCATAAAGAACGAGGCGGCGATAAATATCACCCCGCCGTAGACGGCGGTAAGGAAAATCGCCTTCGGGATCACCCGCGCAGCGTCCGGCGTCTCTTCAGAGAGCGTGGTAACCGCGTCGAAGCCGAGGAACGAAAAGCAGACTATCGTCGCTCCGGTAATAATCGGGATCAGATGCGCATTCTGGCTAATAAACGGCTGGAGCGACCAGACGGTACCAACCCCTTCCCCTTTATGCAGCCCCTGCACCACCAGCACGATAAAGACCACCATAATCGAGATCTGCACCAGCACGAACAGGGTGTTGAAGTTCGCCACCAGGTTGACGCTTTTCAGGTTCGCCGCGGTGAGGATCGCCACAAACGTCACCACCCACACCCAGGGCGGTACTTCCGGAAACAGCGCGGAGAGATAAATCTTCGCCAGCAGAACGTTGATCATCGGCAGGAACAGATAATCCAGCAGCGACGACCAGCCAACCATAAAGCCAACATGCGGGCTGATCGACTTCTGTGCATAGGTGTAGGCCGAACCCGCCTGCGGAAACTGGCGCACCAGCTTGCCGTAGCTAATGGCGGTAAACAGCACCCCGGCCAGCGCCAGCAGATAAGAAGCCGGTACGTGACCGTTGCTGATGCCGGAAACAATACCGAAGGTATCAAACACCGTCATCGGGGTCAGGTAGGCCAGGCCCATCATCACTACCTGCCACAGCTTGAGCGATTTTCGCAGCCCGGGCTTGCTCTTTTCAGGAGCGTTGTCGAGAGAGGTGTTAATAGCCATGGTCATTTCCCCCGCTGCAAACCTGGGTTTGCGGTCGTAATGACCGGAAAACAAACCAACTTCGCAACGGGGTTAATGGCAAATCAGAAGGTAAAAAGAACCGACCAGCGGCGGTGGCT
Source organism: Klebsiella sp. RHBSTW-00484 (assembly GCF_013705725.1). Taxonomy (NCBI): domain Bacteria; kingdom Pseudomonadati; phylum Pseudomonadota; class Gammaproteobacteria; order Enterobacterales; family Enterobacteriaceae; genus Klebsiella; species Klebsiella sp. RHBSTW-00484. Next base: position 3,759,824 of record NZ_CP055481.1, read on the forward strand.
GCGCACTCCATGCGGCCAGGACGGCCCCCTTCTCCCTGCGGATATTTGAACATCTGCATCATCTCACTTTCCTCGTCACACACTGTGTCGTTAACTGAAGCCCGTTGCCGCCTGCGCTCCTTAACGCGGCATCCGGGAAATGGCTGGGCTCCCAGCACAAACGTCCGACCAGGCTCCGCTCAGGCCGTATGATGCTACTTGTGGTAAACCTAAGGTGCCCCTCGCGGGGCGGCAATCAGGCGTTTTTCAACATCCACTCAATTTCAGTTTCGGTAATCAGACGCTCAAACTGCAGTAGTTCGTCATGTTTACAGGCGTGATAAACATGGCAGAAACGCTCGCCAAGCCGCTCGCGTAGATGATCGTTTTGCATAAACTCCCACAGCGCATCGCTCTGGCGAATCGGGAACGGCAGGCCATCTTGCTCCAGACCGTTGCCTTCCACCTCTTCCTGTAGCGGCAGAGTGTTATCCAGACCGTGCAAAATACCGGCAAAAATCGCCGCCATGACCAGATACGGGTTGGCATCCGCTCCGGCCACGCGATACTCCACGCGATGGTTATGGCGATCGCCGCACGGAATACGCAGCGCCACCGTCCGGTTGTTATGCCCCCACGACGCCTGGGTCGGTACGTACATTCCCGGCTGGAAGCGGCGATACGAGTTCACGTTCGGCGCCAGCAGCGCCATCGAGGCCGGCATCAGGTCAATCATCCCGGCGAGCGCACGTTTTAACATCGCGGAATCTTCGCCATCAGCTTCCGCCAGCACGTTCTCGCCTTTGTTGTTCTGCATGCTGATATGGATATGCATCCCGCTACCGGCGTGCTCTTCATAGGGTTTCGCCATAAAAGTGGCGTGCATCTTATGCTTCTCGGCCATCAAACGCACGAGGCGTTTTAGCGCCAGCGCGTCATCGCAGGCGTCCAGCACGTTATCGGTATGATGCAGGTTGATTTCAAACTGACCAGGAGAGGCTTCCGCCACCGCGCCGTCGGCCGGGATCAGCTGAAGCTGGGCGATTTCATCAATATCGTTAAGGACATCGGCAAAGTGGTTGAGGTTATCAACGGAGTAAACCTGGCTCTGGGTATTGCGATCGCCAGTCCCCGGCGCGCACGGCGGCTGCAGGTAGCCTTCGGCATCGCGCTTGCGGTCAAGTAAATAGAACTCCAGCTCTACCGCTACCACGGGGAACAGTCCGCGCTGGCGCAGTTGCTGCCAGAGTCGGTTCAGAACGTTCCGCGGCTCAACGTCAAAGGGAGCGCCATCTTCATCAACCATGGTCAACAGCACCTGACCGATATATTCCGGGTCCGCCGCCGACGGCGTTAAGGTACCCAGCACCGGCACGCAGGTGCAATCCGGCTCGCCCATCTCCTGGCCGAGACCCGCTTCTTCCACCACGTTGCCAAGAATGTCCATCGCGAACACCGAAGCCGGGAAATAGCACCCTTTCTCCAGCTTACTCAGGCTGGAGACTGGAATACGCTTGCCGCGGAAACAGCCATTCAGGTCAGTCAACAGGACATCGACGTATTGCGTATTCGGGTAACGCTCGAGGTAGCGCCTCACTTCATGAGTGAATGCGCTTACCCGTCTCTCTTCCGACTGCTGAACAAAATTCTCAACTTCTACGATATTGGTTTCCATGATTCACCGCCGTTGTTTTAGTTTCGGACCCTGAAAAAGCACTGTTAAATATAATGTCCACCATTCGAATGTGTATGCAAACAAATTGTTTGTCAAATGTTAAATTAAGTTTGCAAAGGGCTATTTCCACTGCTAGATTGAGAAAATATTGAACGAAATGGCCGTTTTACCCGCTAATCCGGTCATAATTTAGTCCACTTTGTGAGGGCGATCATGGAAAATATAATGTACAAGCCAGTTGTTGGCGTGGTGATGTGTCGGAACAGGCTTAAGGGTCACCAGACCCAAACTCTGCAAGAGAAGTATCTGAATGCGATTGTTCACGCCGGAGGGTTACCCATTGCCCTGCCGCACGCGTTAGCGGAACCGGACCTGCTTTCTACGTTACTGCCTAAGCTGGATGGCATTTATTTGCCTGGCAGCCCGAGCAACGTGCAGCCGCACCATTATGGTGAAAACGGCGATGAGCCTGACGCCGATCCCGGGCGTGATCTTCTGAGCATGGCGCTGATCAACGCCGCGCTCGAAAGGCGCATCCCCATTTTCGCCATCTGCCGTGGGTTACAGGAACTGGTTGTCGCCACCGGCGGGACTCTGTATCGTCGTCTGTTCGAGCAGCCTGAACTGCTTGAGCACCGCGAAGATCCTGAACTTCCTGTAGAACAGCAATATGCGCCCTCACATGAAGTCCAGGTTCAGGAAGGAGGTTTACTTTCTCAGTTAATACCGGGCTGCAACACGTTTTGGGTCAACTCGTTACACGGACAGGGAGCAAAAACACTGGGTCCACGGTTGCGCGTGGAGGCGCGTTCTTCGGACGGGCTGGCGGAAGCGGTTAGCGTTTATGACCATCCTTTCGCTCTTGGCGTGCAGTGGCATCCTGAATGGAACAGTAGCGAATACGCCCTGTCGCGGATGTTGTTTGAAGGTTTTATCACCGCCTGTCAGAACTATGCCCAAAATAATTCGAGTTGCAGGAAGGCGGCAAGTGAGGGAATCCCCAGGAGCTTACTGGAGTAAGTGACTGGGGTGAGCGAGCAAAGCCAACGCACAAGCAACTTGAAGTATGACGGGTATATGTCGCTGAAAAACAGCGACTCTGACCACTACCGTTAAGGAAATGCAAATATGAGCGATGACGGACTGGCGCCAGGGAAACGTTTGTCAGAGATCCGCCAGCAATTGGGTCTCTCACAGCGTCGTGCCGCCGAACTGTCTGGGTTAACACATAGTGCCATCAGCACCATAGAACAGGACAAAGTCAGTCCTGCCATCAGCACGCTGCAAAAGCTGCTGAAAGTCTATGGGCTGTCGCTCTCGGAATTCTTTTCTGAACCAGAAAAACCGGCTGAACCGCAGGTGGTTATCAATCAGGACGATCTGATTGAAATCGGCAGTCAGGGGGTGTCGATGAAGCTGGTTCATAATGGAAATCCGAACCGCACGCTGGCGATGATTTTTGAAACGTACCAGCCTGGAACCACAACCGGGGAGAGGATCAAGCATCAGGGCGAGGAGATAGGCACCATACTGGAGGGTGAAGTCGTGTTGACCATCAACGGTCAGGCGTATCACCTGGTGGCGGGGCAAAGCTATGCCATTAACACCGGCATACCACATAGCTTCAGCAACACCTCGGCAGGCATCTGTCGAATTATCAGTGCCCATACCCCCACCACATTCTGATTTTTTAGCCTGAGATTTTTCAGGCTTTCTTCAGGCCTGCGCCGTCGGAGCTTAATTCCGGCGGCGCGAAGAAAACGCAGATCACCTTGCGCAATGCGGAAAGACTTATTCCGCTGGCCCCAGATAATTCATGCCTGTTAACAGGCATTTTAAACGGTACTCAACCCCGGGGACGTCCTGCGCCCTGAGGGTCTGAAATCACCACTTTTTAATTTTTCCGATTATGTCATTAAGGAGTCATGATGGATTTTCACAACCTGGCTTACTGGCAACAAAAAGCACGCGAACTGACGATTGAGACGCGCTTATTTATTAACGGTGAATACAGCGCCGCCGCCGATAATAGCGTTTTTGAAACCAATGATCCTGCCGCGCAGCAAACGCTCGCCGAAGTGGCTCGCGGCAAAAAAGCTGACGTGGACCGTGCGGTGCAGGCCGCCCGCAGCGTATTCGAGAACGGCGACTGGTCGCAGGCGTCCCCTTCTCAACGCAAAGCCGTGCTAAATAAATTCGCCGATCTAATGGAAGCTCACCGTGAAGAGCTGGCGTTGCTGGAAACCCTGGATACCGGCAAACCGATTCGCCACAGCCTGCGCGATGATATTCCCGGCGCCGCCCGCGCGATTCGCTGGTACGCCGAAGCCATTGATAAAGTGTACGGCGAAGTCGCACCTACCGGTATCAACGAACTGGCGATGATCGTTCGCGAACCCATTGGCGTGATTGCGGCGGTAGTACCGTGGAACTTCCCGCTGCTGCTGGCCTGCTGGAAGCTTGGCCCGGCTCTGGCCGCCGGAAACAGCGTGGTTCTCAAACCTTCCGAAAAATCCCCGCTTACCGCTCTGCGTCTGGCGGGCCTGGCAAAAGAGGCCGGGCTGCCGGACGGGGTGCTCAACGTGGTGAGCGGTTTCGGCTATGAAGCCGGTCAGGCGCTGGCGCTGCATCCGGATGTTGAAGTCATCACTTTCACCGGCTCTACCCGCACCGGCAAGCAACTGCTGAAAGATGCAGGCGACAGCAATATGAAGCGCGTCTGGCTGGAGGCAGGCGGCAAAAGCGCCAATATCGTCTTTGCCGACTGTCCGGACCTGCAAAAAGCGGTCAATACCACCGCTGGCGGCATCTTCTATAACCAGGGCCAGGTCTGTATTGCCGGAACCCGTCTGCTACTCGAAGAGAGCATCGCCGATAAGTTTCTCGAGCTGTTAAAAGAGCAGGCAAAAGGCTGGCAGCCGGGCAACCCGCTCGACCCGAATACCACCATGGGCATGCTTATCGACAACAGCCACGCCGACAGCGTCCACAGCTTTATTCGCGCCGGGGAAGCGCACAGCACGCTGCTGCTGGACGGGCGCAAAAATCCATGGCCCGCAGCGGTCGGCCCGACCATTTTTGTCGACGTCGACCCCGCATCTCCTCTCAGTCAGGAAGAGATCTTCGGCCCGGTGCTGGTGGTGACCCGTTTTAAAACCGAAGAACAGGCCGTGAGTCTTGCTAACGACAGCCGCTACGGCCTCGGCGCGGCGGTCTGGACCCGCGATCTTTCCCGCGCCCATCGCGTCAGCCGCCGCCTGAAAGCCGGCTCCGTCTTCGTGAATAACTATAACGATGGCGATATGACCGTGCCTTTTGGCGGCTACAAGCAGAGCGGCAACGGACGCGATAAGTCCCTGCACGCAATGGAAAAATTCACCGAACTGAAAACTATCTGGATTGCCCTGGAGGCTTAATCATGACCGAACATACCACCAGCTATTACGCCGCCAGCGCCAATCGCTATGAACCGTTTCCAACGCTGGACGAATCGATAAGCTGCGACGTCTGCATCGTTGGCGGCGGCTATACCGGACTATCTTCAGCACTGCATTTAGCCGAAATGGGCTACGATGTGGTGCTGCTGGAAGGCGCGCGCATCGGCTTCGGCGCCAGCGGGCGCAACGGCGGTCAATTGGTTAACTCCTACAGCCGCGATATCGACGTTATCGAGAAAACCTACGGTCCGGACGCGGCGAAAATGCTCGGCAGCATGATGTTTGAAGGCGGCGATATTATCCGCGAGCGCATCCAGCGCTATCAAATCCAGTGCGACTATCGCCCCGGCGGCCTGTTTGTCGCGCTGAATCATAAACAGCTGGAGACGCTCGAAGAGCAGAAAGAGAACTGGGAGCGCTACGGCAATACACAACTGGAACTGCTAGATGCCAGCGCTATACGTAACGAAGTGGACAGCGATCGCTACGCGGGCGCGCTGCTGGACCATAGCGGCGGCCATATCCATCCGCTGAATCTGGCGATCGGCGAAGCGAACGCTATTAGGCTGAACGGCGGCCGGGTTTACGAGCAATCGCCGGTCACCCGTATTCAGCACACCAGCCCGGCGGTGGTGACCACCGAACGCGGTCAGGTTACCGCCCGCTACGTGATTGTCGCCGGTAACGCCTATCTCGGCGATAAAGTCGAACCGGAACTGGCGAAGCGCAGCATGCCCTGCGGTACCCAGGTCGTCACTACCGCACCGCTGTCTGAGGATCTGGCTCGTTCGTTGATCCCGAAAAACTACTGCGTGGAAGATTGTAACTATCTGCTGGATTACTATCGTCTGACCGCCGATAACCGCCTGCTGTATGGCGGCGGCGTGGTGTACGGCGCACGCGACCCGGACGATGTTGAACGTATGATCATGCCGAAGCTGCTGAAAACCTTCCCACAGCTGCAAGGGGTGAAAATCGACTACCGCTGGACCGGCAACTTCCTGCTGACCCTCTCGCGGATGCCGCAGTTTGGTCGTCTCGATAACAATATCTACTATATGCAGGGCTACAGCGGCCACGGCGTCACCTGTACCCACCTCGCCGGACGACTGATTTCAGAGCTGCTGCGCGGTGACGCCGAACGCTTTGACGCCTTCGCGAAGCTGCCGCACTACCCGTTCCCTGGGGGGCGTAGCCTGCGCATTCCGTTTACCGCGATGGGCGCGGCCTACTACAGCCTGCGCGACAGACTCGGCGTTTAATCCCCTCGGCCGACGGGACCCGCCGTCGGCAATTTCACCTCGACGTACTGCTGCGGGAAGTAGTGACGCAAAAACTCCACGGTGGTGCGAATCTTCGCTGAGGTCGCCAGCCGCGACACATAGACAGCCCAGATATTAGCGGGCTGATAGTACTCCGGCAGCAGGTGCACCAAATTCCCGCTGGCGATATTTTCACGCACATCCCACCAAGAACGCAGCGCGATCCCCTGCCCGTCCAGGCACCATTGATGAACGATCTCGCCGTGGTTTGACGACAGCGGCCCGGTCACTTTAATCGCGTGTTCGCCCTCTTTACTGTGCAGTTGCCAAACGCCAAAGGGCCGGTCGCGCTCTTTAATCACCAGGCAAGGCAGCGCGGCGAGATCGCTAAGCTGTTTTGGTCGCGAATGACGGGCCACAAATTCCGGCGAGGCGCAGAGAATACGGTGGTTAGTCGCAAGCTGACGGGCAATCAGATTGGGGGCAATATCGTCGTCGACGCGAATATCCAGATCGACTCCCTCATTGGCTAAATCCACCAGCCGGTCGGCGACGTCAAAACGGATCTCCAGCTGCGGATACCGGCGGGCCAGCTCGGACAGCGCCGGGGCGACAACCTGACGGCCAAAGCCGAAGCTGCTGATAATGCGCAGCGTCCCCTGCGGCACCTGCCGCACATCGGAGAGCTCATCCATCATCTGATCAACATCCTGCAAAATGCGCTGCCCCCATTCGTAAATGCGTTCGCCCTCCTCGGTAATGGCGACCCGCCGGGTGGTGCGATGCAATAGCTGAACATTGAGCGTCTGCTCCAGCAACGACACCCGCTTGCTGACAAAAGCCGGAGAGACGCCCAGTTCTTCAGCGGCGGCGGCAAAACCGGCGCGGCGGGCGACCAGCATAAAGACGCGTAAATCGTTCAGCAGCGGCAGATTATTCATGATTCGTGTTTTATGTTTCACCAGTTAACGGGATTAATTATGAATCAGTCAATTATAGGATAGAGGTGAAGTCAATTTCCCTTACCGCAAACTGAGAACAACGATGAATAAAACCTTACGTATTGCCGCCATCCCCGGCGATGGCATCGGAAAAGAAGTGCTGCCTGAGGGCGTTCGCGTACTGCAGGCCGCCTCTGAACGCTGGGGACTGGCGTTAAGCTTTGAGCATTTTGAGTGGGCCAGCTGCGATTACTATGCGCAACACGGCAAAATGATGCCCGATGACTGGCACGCACAGTTGCAAGAGTTTGATGCTATCTACTTCGGCGCGGTCGGCTGGCCGGATATCGTGCCGGATCACATTTCGCTTTGGGGTTCGCTGCTGAAGTTCCGCCGCGAATTTGACCAGTACGTCAACCTGCGCCCGGTGCGCCTGTTTCCCGGCGTGCCCTGCCCGCTGGCGGGTAAGCAGCCGGGCGATATCGATTTTTACGTGGTGCGCGAGAATACCGAAGGGGAGTATTCCGCCCTCGGCGGACATGTGAATCCGGGAACCGAGCATGAAGTGGTGATTCAGGAGTCGGTGTTTACCCGCCGCGGCGTTGACCGGATCCTGCGCTACGCCTTTGAGCTGGCGCAAAGCCGCCCGCGCAAAACGTTAACTTCAGCGACCAAATCCAACGGCCTTGCCATCAGTATGCCCTTTTGGGATGAACGCGTGGAAGCGATGGCGCAGCACTACCCAGAGGTGAAGTGGGATAAGCAGCATATTGATATTCTGTGCGCCCGCTTTGTGCTGCAGCCGGAGCGTTTTGATGTGGTGGTCGGCTCAAACCTGTTCGGCGATATCCTCTCCGATCTCGGCCCGGCCTGTACCGGCACCATCGGTATTGCCCCGTCGGCGAATCTCAATCCGGATCGAACCTTCCCGTCGCTGTTTGAGGCGGTCCACGGTTCAGCGCCGGATATCTACGGCAAAAATATCGCCAACCCTATCGCTACCATCTGGGCCGGGGCGATGATGCTCGATTTCCTCGGCAACGGGGATGAACGCTATCAGGCCGCTCATGACGGCATTCTGGCGGCGATTGAGCAGACCATCGCCAGCGGGCCGAAAACGCCGGATATGAAAGGCACCGCTTCCACCCAGCAGGTGGGCGAAGCGATTTGTCAGGCCATTGCCGGATAAAAGCCCGGACAGGTGCATTAAGCGCCACCTCCGGGAAGATTTTCATGCAGCAACTGAATCCCACTGAAACAGAAAAACTCACAGCGATGCCCAGGCCCCCGCTGAAATCGGCGAACCGGAGGTCCGAAGACAAGAGCTGGACGCCAGGGATGGCGGACAGAGGCGAATCGAGACATGGACAAAATTGCCCGGAGCAATTTTGAACAGCGCTTGCGCTGGCCCCGGAGGGGCGAGTCCCAGGGATGGGACGAGTAGTGTCGAGTTGAGCCGACCGCAGGCTGAGGACCGGGAGGTGAGCGCAGTGCGCAGCACCGATTTCTTTGCGGGACCGCGGGGATTGTAAAGGGGGAGACGGTTTTCTCCCCCTTTACCCGTTCACGTTCGACAGAAATACATTTTCTGCGGGATAGCGGTGAACGGAATCCATATACATTCCCGGAGGCGGCGCTTGACGCGCCTGTCCGTATATGGACACCTCCCGTGATGCAAGCTATTTTTTGTGTGAGTCACCAGGGTAAGTTGCGTTCGTATATCCGGCCTCTCTTTCGGTACCGTCGTACCCGGGCCATGATGTGTTCTGCTCACCTGCTTCCTTTCGGGCTATCGGCTTTGCTTCGCAGGGAGCCTTCGGACAGGCCGGATTTCTCAGGTGCTGGTCTTACCGGTTACTCATCACGCTAAATCGCTTCGCAATCTCACGACAGGGTTACTGCTCTTTTTACTGCATGGCTCACGGGGCGTCGGTTAACCGGCGACCCGTGAACCATGGTAATCTTCTCCGCGACTCATCACCGCCCACGCTATCCGCACATTCTTGTTCGCCAGCGCCACCGTCGCGATATTCCGGTTCCGTCTTTCCGCCACCGACTGCAGCCACTGGCTCCGCCGGTCTTCTTTGCCTGCACATGTCTTCAGAACTGACCGTGCCCCGTGGATGACCAGCGTACGCAGGTAGCTGTCACCCCGCTTGCTGATATGCCCCAGCTGCTGCTTACCGCCGCTTGAGTGCTGCCGGGGAACCAGCCCCACATAAGCCGCCATCTCCCGACCGTTCTTAAACTGCGTCGCGTCACCCAACAACGCCACCATCGCGCTGGCGGTTATCACGCCGATACCTTCTATTTTCATCAGCCGCTGGATGCAGATATCTTCCCGCGCCGCCTCTGCGAGCCGCCGGTCATGCCCCGCCACCCGGTCATCCAGCATCCGCAGCTCTTCGGCCAGCTCGCACAGCAGGCGCATAAACCGGTCATCCCACTGCTCCTGCTGTGACAGTATCTCCGGCAGCGCCTTACGCAACTGGCTGATGCCGACCGGCAGCACCACGCCGAATTCGCCCAGAAAGCCCCGTATCTCGTTGCACAGCGCCGTGCGGCTTTTTATCACTCTGGCCCGCACGCGATGCTCAGCCTGAAGAGTCTGCTGGCGCTCTGTCTTAACCGCGACGAAGCGCATGGCGGGGCGGCTGATGGCTTCACAGATGGCTTCGGCATCGTTGGCATCATTCTTGTTGCCTTTGAGGTAAGGCTTGACGAATTTCGGGGGAATAATGCGCACGGTATGCCCCATGCGGGTGAGTTCGCGGGACCAGTAGTGGGATGATGCGCAGGCTTCAATCCCGATGGTGCAGGGAGCCAGCTGAGAGAAATAAGCGTGCATGTGGGCGCGGCGGAGAGATTTCCGTACGACGACATGTTCATGGTGATCCACAGCATGGATCTGAAAGACATTTTTTGCCAGGTCAAGACCGATACGTTTAATATTCATGGTGGACACCTCCTCCTGTGGACTGCAGGTAACACTTCCAGTCTGGCACGTTATGATGCCGTAAGGTGGGAGGTGTCCATCACATCGGGCTACAAAACCGCAGACGATGCCAATCCGTAGCCCCGGTAAGCGCAGGGTATGAACCGGAAACATGGGTAACACTTTAGACCGGATACATGGGTAACAGTTATAACTGACATAGAAGAGGAGACTCACTATGCCCTGGACTGAGACCCGACCTATGCAACGTCTTGATTTTATCCGTGCCTGCCATGCAGGTACGGGCTCCTTCTCTGCTCTTTGCCGTCTTTTCGGCATCAGCCGAAAAACTGGCTATAAATGGCTTGAACGTTTTGACCCTTCTGACCTCTCATCTCTCTCTGACCGCTCACGCGCTCCCCACTCCCACTCCCGGACTGTTCCTGATGATATCGTCGGGCATCTGACTGCCCTGCGTCAAAAACACCCTGACTGGGGGCCTAAAAAACTGCGGATGTGGTTGCTCAATCACCATGTCGATTTTACCGTACCTGCTGCCAGCACTATCGGCGATATCCTCAAGCGTGAAGGCCTGGTCCCGGATAAAAAGAGAAAACGCAGAACACCGGGTAATCGCCAGCCCCTGACCCTCATCACTGAGAACAATCAGGTCTGGAGCGCTGATTTTAAAGGCAAGTTCAGGTTGCTGAGCAGAGAGTACTGCCATCCCTTCACTCTGACCGACAATCACAGCCGATATCTGCTGAGCTGCCGTGGAACATTCCGGGAGAGTGAATCCTTTGTCAGAGAGTGCCTGACTGATGCGTTCCTGGAATATGGCCTGCCGGAAGTCCTCAGAACTGATAACGGTCAACCCTTTGCGGGAACAGGTATAGCCGGATTAAGCCGTCTTGCCGTCTGGCTAATCAAGCTGGGCATCAGACCGGAACGTATCAGAAAGGGTCATCCGGAAGAAAATGGCCGCCATGAGCGAATGCATCGCTCCCTGAAAAGTGCGGTGAAATATGGCAACACCTTCATGACGATGGCAGAACAACAGCGGTGGTTCAGTGACTACCGGGAAGAGTTTAACCACGAGAGGCCGCATGAAGCCCTGGCAGGCGCAACGCCCGGAACGGTGTGGCAACCGTCGGGCCGACAATGGGATGGCAGTGTTCCGGAATATGTGTATCCGGCAGGAGGCACGGTCTACAGGGTGAAATCGAGGGGAACACTTTATATGGGTAAAAAGGGGGCGGTGTTCCTGAGTGAAGCGCTGACTGACGAGTACATTATGCTGAAAGAACAAGATGATGGCCTGGAAGCCATCATCTTTAATGGAATAACGCTTGCGTACTATGACCAAAAAAACCAGAGTGTGCTCCGGATAGACTAAAAAGTGTTACCTATGTTCCCGGTCTGATCTGTCACCTATGTATCCGGTCATACAGCAGCGCCACCGGGGAGATTCTCCGGCCCGAACTACAGCTCCAGCTCGCGCTGCAACAGCGTCGCAATCGCCTCGCTGCTCTCAGCCGTCACCAGCGCCTTGCGGAACTCCTCATGCATAATACGCCGCGCCAGACGCGAGAAAATACGCATATGCTGATCGCCAGCCGAGTGTTTGTTCAGCGTGAGCATAATGACAAACTGCGCCTCATCGTCGCCCCAGACCACCGGCTGCGCCAGACGAGCGACGCTGATGGTTGACTGCTCAATATGCTCCGATTTGCTGTGCGGAATGGCAAAACTAAACCCTAACCCGGTAGAGAACACTGCTTCGCGGGCCCACAGGTCGGCCTCCAGCTTGCGCGGGTAGCGACAGCGCCCGGCCAGCAGCAGGTTATCAGTCATGCCCTTAATCACTTCCTCTTTGCTGCGCCAGTCGCTGTTCAGCGTAATGCACTGGGCGCTAATCAGCGGCGCGTCCTGCTGGGTCATGCGGAACTGGGCCAGCAGGTGTTCGACTTCAAGTGAAGTGCGGCACTGCATCGCCTGATTAAGCAGCTGACGGCAGGCGCGGCTATCAAGCTGCGCCAGACGCGCTTTGGTCGCCGGAATCGACGGCGCGCTCATGCTCAGCTCATCCAGCCCCAGCCCTACCAGCAGCGGCAGCACCGAACCTTTAGCTCCCAACTCACCGCACAGGCCAATCCATTTCCCCTGACGATGCACCGCCTGAACCGCATAATCCAGCGCGCGTAAGAATGCCGGATTGAGGCTATTGTAGTGACGCGTTACCTTGGCGTTATCGCGATCCACCGCCAGCAGATACTGGGTCAGGTCATTACTGCCGATACTAAAGAAATCAATCTCTTCGCAGCATTGATCGATGATAAACATCACCGATGGCACTTCGAGCATAATGCCCAGCGGGATTTTCTCATCAAACGGAATATGCTCGCTGCGCAGCGATTGTTTAGCATCCGCCAGCTGCTCTTTGACCCATAGAATTTCTTCCATCGATGAAATCATCGGGATCATGATTTTCAGCGAACCGTGCGCCGAAGCGCGCAGAATTGCCCGCAGCTGGGTGCGGAACAGCGCCTGATACTCTTCGTAAATACGCACCGCGCGATAGCCGAGGAACGGGTTGTTCTCCGCCGGAATATTGAGATAGGCCACCGGCTTGTCGCCGCCGATATCCATGGTACGAATAATAATGCTGCGCCCGTTGGCCGGTTCCAGCGCCTGGCAGAAGATGTTGTAAAGTTCATTTTCCGACGGCGCGCTCGGGCGGTCCATATACAGCATTTCGGTGCGGAACAGCCCTACCGACTGCGCGCCGTTATTAAATGCCGCCATCGCCTCTACCGAGTGGGCAATGTTCGCCGCCACTTCCAGACGAATGCCGTCCTCCGTGCGCCCTTCTTTATCCAGCCAGGTCTGCTGCTGACGGCGAATTTGCTCCTGTACCCACGCTTCCTGCTGATAGTAGCGCGCGACGGCTTCATCGGGTTTCACCACCACCAAACCGGCGTTGCCGTCAATCTGCACCTGTTGATCAACCCACGGCAGCAGCGCATCCATATCGACGCCCACCAGGGTCGGAATATTAAATGAGCGCGCGAGGATCACCGTGTGTGAGGTCGTGCCGCCGCTGCGCAGCAGCAGTCCTTTGAGCAGCGTTTTATCCAGTTCGAGGAACTGGCTGGGGGTTAATTCATCAGCCAGACAGATAGACTCTTCCGTCAGCTTGCCCGGCACCGGGAAGCGCGATTCGCCGTAGATATGCTGTAGCAGCTGGAAGCAGACGTCGCGAACGTCCAGCACGCGCTCCTGCAAATAGCTATTGCCGGAGGCGCTGAACTGAGCGCAGAAATGTTCGCTGGTCGCCACCACTGCTTCAGCACAGCTCAGGCCGGTCAGCAGGCCGCCAAGCAGATGCTGGCGCAGCGAGGCATCGGTCGCTAAAGAACGATGTGCTTCAAGGATCGCGCTGGCGGTGCCGTCGTTATCCAGCAAACGGAACTCAATATTTTTAACCAGCAGCATCAACCCTTTATCCAGCGACGCCTGCTCTTGTTCAATATTTCCCGCCGCCGGCAGCGTGCCTAAATCGCGCAGATCCAGCGATTTAAGATGCGTGAGCCGTCCGCCCGCGCTTCCGGCACAGACAGGTAAGGCATGAAACAGCGTGGGATTAAGGCGTGAGAGCGATTCCGGAACCGGCTGAACGTCCATTTGATCGACCGTCGGCAACGGCGCATCGCAGTGCGGAAATTCGTCGGTGATAAAGGCCGACAGCGCGTCAAACGCTTGCTGCTCATCCTGACCGCTGATGATCAGCTGACAGCTATCACCCTTAATGGTGTTGGTACCAATAATCGCCAGCGCACTTTTCGCATTCCCGCGCCCTTCGCTGCGGGTATTCAACCATTCGACCGAAGACGAAAAAGTATTACACAGCGTTTCTACCAGGCTTGCCGGACGCGCATGTACGCCGTTGGGCAAATCACATATGAATTCAATTACCAGAGCCATCGTCTTCCTCCTGAAAATACGTTATTGCCTCAAAAGTAAAGAAAGAAGCCGCCAGCCACTACGCGACAAAACTGGTAATTACTGGATAATTGTATGCACGGATCTTTTTTATGCTCGACATCACAAATACGCCAGCCAAATAGCTTAAAAACCCAGCAGGACTAAGATTTGAGGTGGATCGCAATTTTCTTCTCGCCTTACAAATATCCAGTAAATGCACTTTTTCTCTACTGTTTTATAAGCCGCCCTTTTTCTAAGGTTGATGCATCAACTCAGTCACGAGCCGCACAGGCTCAGGAGAAAACAATGAACGAACTGGTGCAAATACTAAAAAATACACGCCAGCACCTCATGACCGGGGTTTCACATATGATCCCTTTTGTCGTGTCCGGAGGAATATTGCTGGCCGTCTCCGTCATGTTGTACGGCAAGGGCGCGGTGCCCGATGTTGCCACCGATCCTAATCTGAAAAAGCTGTTTGATATCGGCGTGGCCGGTCTGACGTTAATGGTGCCGTTCCTGGCGGCCTATATCGGCTACTCCATTGCCGACCGCGCGGCGCTGGCCCCCTGCGCGATTGGTGCCTGGGTTGGCAACAGCTTCGGTGCTGGTTTCTTCGGTGCGCTGATTGCCGGGATGATCGGCGGCCTGGTGGTCTACTACCTGAAGAAAATCCCGGTGCACAAAGTCCTGCGCTCGGTGATGCCTATCTTTGTTATCCCGATTATCGGCACCTTTATTACTGCCGGGATCATGATGTGGGGCCTCGGTGAACCGATTGGCGCGCTGACTGCCAGCTTAACCGGCTGGCTGCAAGGGATGCGCGAAGGCAGCATCGTCGTGCTGGCCATCATTATGGGCCTGATGCTGGCTTTCGATATGGGCGGGCCAGTAAACAAAGTTGCCTACGCCTTTATGTTGATTTGCGTTTCGCAAGGTGTTTACAGCGTCGTCGCGATTGCCGCCGTTGGCATCGCCGTACCGCCGCTGGGCATGGGGCTGGCAACGCTGATTGGCCGTAAATACTTCTCCGCTGAAGAGCGCGAAACCGGTAAAGCCGCGCTGGTTATGGGATGCGTTGGCGTCACCGAAGGCGCGATTCCTTTCGCCGCCGCCGACCCACTGCGCGTGATCCCGGCCAACATGATTGGCGCCGCCGCCGGCTGTGTGACCGCTGCGCTGCTCGGCGCGCAGTGCTACGCCGGTTGGGGTGGACTGATCGTTCTGCCGGTCGTTGAAGGTAAATTCGGCTTTATCGCGGGTCTCGCGGTTGGTGCCATCGTTAGCGCAGCCTGCGTCATTCTGTTCAAAGCCCTTGCTAAGAAGAAAACGTCAGACGCCAAAGCTGATGACGAGATGGATCTTGATTTCGAAATTAACTGAAAAACTGGAAGGAATATTTTATGACCAAAATTATCGCCGTTACCGCTTGCCCGTCTGGCGTCGCACATACCTATATGGCCGCTGAGTCGCTGGAAAGCGCCGCTAAAGCCAAAGGCTGGCAGGTCAAAGTCGAGACTCAGGGCTCCATCGGCATTGAGAATGAACTGACGGCAGAAGACGTCGCCAGCGCCGACATGGTTATCCTGACCAAAGATATCGGCATCAAGTTCGAAGAGCGTTTTGCCGGTAAAACCATCGTGCGCGTCAACATCAGTGACGCCGTTAAGCGCGCCGAAGCCATTATGAACAAAATTGACAGCCACCTTTCCCAGAATGCCTGAATAAAATCGCGGGGTGCGGTCTGCGCCCCGCAAAAACAACATGGAGTTTGTCATGACTAATCGCACTCAACGTTTAAAAGACCGTTTGTTCGCTAACCCGCGCGAGATCTCCCTCGAGCGCGCACTGCTCTATACCGCCAGCCATAAGCAGACGGAGGGGGAGCCGGTGATGATCCGCCGGGCGAAAGCGACCGAATGGGTCCTCGACCACGTACAGATTTCGATTCGTGATGATGAACTGATCGCCGGTAACCGGACGATTAAACCGCGCGCCGGAATTGTCTCCCCGGAGATGGACCCCTACTGGCTGCTCAAAGAGCTGGATCAATTCCCGACCCGCCCGCAGGACCGCTTCAACATTAGCGAAGAAGACAAACGTATCTATCGTGAAGAGCTGTTCCCGTACTGGGAAAATCGCTCGATGAAGGACTTCATCAACAGCCAGATGACGGATGAAGTGAAAACCGCCGTCAGCACGCAGATTTTTAGCGTTAACCAGACCGATAAGGGCCAGGGGCACATCATTATTGACTACCCTCGCCTGCTGGAAAACGGCCTTTCCGCGCTGGTGGCAGAGCTTAAAGCGGTCAACAAACAGCATCCGCAAAACAGCTTCTATCAGGCGGTACTGATCCTGCTGGAAGCCTCTCAGCGTCATATTCTGCGCTATGCGGCGCTGGCCGATGAAATGGCCGCCAGCTGCGTTGATGAACAGCGGCGTAAAGAGCTGGAAACTATCGCCGAAATTTCTCGCCATAACGCGGTGCATCGCCCGGAGGATTTCTGGCAGGCCAGCCAGCTCTTCTGGTATATGAATATCATTTTGCAATATGAATCCAACGCCAGCTCCATTTCGCTGGGGCGCTTTGACCAGTACATGCTGCCGTATTATCAGGTGTCGCTGAATCGCGGCCAGGACCCGCAGTTCCTCAAAGAGCTGCTGGAATCGCTGTGGGTGAAGTGCAACGATATCGTTCTGCTGCGCTCCACCAGCAGCGCGCGCTACTTCGCGGGCTTCCCAACCGGCTACACGGCCCTGCTCGGCGGCCTGACCGAGACCGGGCGCAGCGCGGTGAATATCCTGTCGTTTTTGTCCCTCGACGCCTATCAGAACGTGCGTCTGCCGCAGCCGAACCTCGGCGTGCGGGTCAATGAATTGATCGACCGCCCTTTCCTGCGCAAAACCGCAGAGACCATTCGCCTCGGCACCGGCATTCCGCAAATCTTTAATGATGAAGTGGTGATCCCGGCGTTTCTCAACCGCGGCGTGTCGCTGGAAGACGCGCGGGATTACTCGGTCGTCGGCTGCGTTGAGCTGTCGATCCCGGGGCGCACCTACGGCCTGCACGATATCGCGATGTTCAACCTGCTGAAGGTGATGGAAATCGTGATGCTGGAGAACGAAAGCAATCCTGACATCACCTGGGACGGACTGATTGACCAGATCCGCGACAAGACACGCTACTACATTCGTCTGATGGTCGAAGGCAGCAATATTTGCGATATTGGCCACCGCGACTGGGCACCGGTTCCCCTGCTCTCTTCTTTTATTGAAGATTGCGTGCAGCACGGCAAAGATATTACCGAAGGCGGCGCGCGCTATAACTTCTCCGGAGTCCAGGGCATCGGCATCGCCAACCTCAGCGACTCGCTGCACGCGCTAAAAGGAATGGTGTTTGAGCAAAAACGCCTGAGCTTTGCCGAGCTTATGGCGGTGCTAAAAGCCAACTTCCAGACGCCGGAAGGCGAGAAAATCCGCGCACGGCTGATCAACCGCTTTGAGAAATACGGCAACGATATCGACGAAGTGGATAACATCAGCGCCGACCTGCTGCGCTTCTACTGCAAAGAAGTTGAGCAGTACCAGAACCCGCGCGGCGGCCACTTCACGCCGGGTTCATATACCGTATCTGCCCACGTGCCGCTGGGTTCAGTGGTTGGCGCGACCCCGGACGGGCGTCTGGCCGGGGAACAACTGGCGGATGGAGGGCTGTCGCCGATGGTCGGCCAGGATTCTCAGGGCCCGACCGCAGTGCTCAAATCGGTGAGCAAGCTGGATAACTATCTGCTGTCCAACGGCACGCTGCTGAACGTCAAATTCACCCCGGCGACGCTTGCCGGTGACGGCGGACTGAACAAGCTGGCCGATTTTTTACAGGCGTTCACCAAGCTGAAGCTGCAGCATATTCAGTTCAACGTGGTCAA
Organism: Klebsiella sp. RHBSTW-00484; assembly: GCF_013705725.1. NCBI lineage: Bacteria > Pseudomonadati > Pseudomonadota > Gammaproteobacteria > Enterobacterales > Enterobacteriaceae > Klebsiella > Klebsiella sp. RHBSTW-00484. The sequence goes on from NZ_CP055481.1 coordinate 3,777,966, forward strand.
CGCCGACACGCTGCGTGAAGCCCAGCAGCGACCGCAGGATTTTGCCGGTCTGGTGGTACGCGTCGCGGGCTACAGCGCCTTCTTTGTCGAGCTGTCGCAGGAGATTCAGGATGACATTATCCGCCGCACCGCGCATCAGCTGTGAGGTGATGGAAACGCGCGCCGATAAGGCGCGCATTTTTAACATCCAGCGCTACTCTTTAAATGACGGTCAGGGGATCCGCACCGTCGTTTTTTTTAAAGGCTGCCCGCATACGTGTCCGTGGTGCGCCAACCCGGAGTCGATCTCGCCGAAAATCCAGACCGTGCGCCGGGAGAGCAAATGCCTGCACTGTTCCCGCTGCCAGCAGGATGTTGTCGAGTGCCCTTCCGGCGCGTGGGAGCAAATTGGTCGCGACGTCACGCTGGATAATCTGCTGAAGGAAGTGCTAAAAGACGAGGTTTTCTTCCGCGCCTCCGGCGGCGGCGTCACCCTATCGGGAGGCGAAGTGCTGATGCAGGCCGAGTTTGCCACTCGTCTTCTGCGCAGCTTACGCGAGTGGGGGATCAGAACCGCGATTGAAACGGCTGGCGATACCGCGTTCAGCCGTTTTTTCCCGCTGGCGAAAGAGTGTGATGAAGTCTTATTTGATCTTAAAATTATGGATGAAGCACAGGCCCGAGGGCAGCTATTGATGAATATGCCACGGGTGCTGGATAACTTCACCCGCCTGGTGGAAGCCAATATTCACGTCATTCCTCGGGTGCCGTTAATTCCGGGTTTTACGCTTGATGAAGAGAATTTCCGCCAGATCCTGGCGTTTTTAGCCCCGTTTAAGCTGCCCGAAATTCATCTTCTACCGTTCCATCAATACGGCGAACCAAAATATCACTTACTGGGAAAAACATGGTCGATGTCGATGATTAAAGCACCTGAAGAATCTGAGATTCAACCATTCAAGACGCTGGCTGAACAGGCTGGTTTTAGCGTGACCATCGGCGGATAACGCCTGGAGGATGCTATGGATTTCAATATCGTTGCCGTAACGGCCTGCGTAAGCGGTGTCGCTCACACTTATATGGCAGCCGAGCGCCTGGAAAAGGTCGGCCACCATGAGAAATGGAATATCAAAATTGAAACGCAAGGAGCGTTGGGGGTTGAGAACAAAATCACGGCGGACGATATTGCCCATGTCGATGTCGTTCTGCTGGTGACGGATATTGAGATTGACGATGCCAAACGCTTTAGCGGCATCCGTACCATTAAGACCAGCATCAAAACTTTCTTGTTGCAGCCGCAGCAGATTGTCGAGGCGGTGAAATGCATCATGAAAAAGCCGGTTGTTTATATTGAGATCCCTTGAGTGCGCCTGCGATTTTGTAGCCCGGGCAAGGCGCTTGCGCCGCGGCCCGGGGAAATAGCACTTCGGCAGCGTCGAACTTTCCCCCGGTCGCGCTGCTGTATGACCGGATACATAGGTGACAGATCAGACCGGGAACATAGGTAACACTTTTTAGTCTATCCGGAGCACACTCTGGTTTTTTTGGTCATAGTACGCAAGCGTTATTCCATTAAAGATGATGGCTTCCAGGCCATCATCTTGTTCTTTCAGCATAATGTACTCGTCAGTCAGCGCTTCACTCAGGAACACCGCCCCCTTTTTACCCATATAAAGTGTTCCCCTCGATTTCACCCTGTAGACCGTGCCTCCTGCCGGATACACATATTCCGGAACACTGCCATCCCATTGTCGGCCCGACGGTTGCCACACCGTTCCGGGCGTTGCGCCTGCCAGGGCTTCATGCGGCCTCTCGTGGTTAAACTCTTCCCGGTAGTCACTGAACCACCGCTGTTGTTCTGCCATCGTCATGAAGGTGTTGCCATATTTCACCGCACTTTTCAGGGAGCGATGCATTCGCTCATGGCGGCCATTTTCTTCCGGATGACCCTTTCTGATACGTTCCGGTCTGATGCCCAGCTTGATTAGCCAGACGGCAAGACGGCTTAATCCGGCTATACCTGTTCCCGCAAAGGGTTGACCGTTATCAGTTCTGAGGACTTCCGGCAGGCCATATTCCAGGAACGCATCAGTCAGGCACTCTCTGACAAAGGATTCACTCTCCCGGAATGTTCCACGGCAGCTCAGCAGATATCGGCTGTGATTGTCGGTCAGAGTGAAGGGATGGCAGTACTCTCTGCTCAGCAACCTGAACTTGCCTTTAAAATCAGCGCTCCAGACCTGATTGTTCTCAGTGATGAGGGTCAGGGGCTGGCGATTACCCGGTGTTCTGCGTTTTCTCTTTTTATCCGGGACCAGGCCTTCACGCTTGAGGATATCGCCGATAGTGCTGGCAGCAGGTACGGTAAAATCGACATGGTGATTGAGCAACCACATCCGCAGTTTTTTAGGCCCCCAGTCAGGGTGTTTTTGACGCAGGGCAGTCAGATGCCCGACGATATCATCAGGAACAGTCCGGGAGTGGGAGTGGGGAGCGCGTGAGCGGTCAGAGAGAGATGAGAGGTCAGAAGGGTCAAAACGTTCAAGCCATTTATAGCCAGTTTTTCGGCTGATGCCGAAAAGACGGCAAAGAGCAGAGAAGGAGCCCGTACCTGCATGGCAGGCACGGATAAAATCAAGACGTTGCATAGGTCGGGTCTCAGTCCAGGGCATAGTGAGTCTCCTCTTCTATGTCAGTTATAACTGTTACCCATGTATCCGGTCTAAAGTGTTACCCATGTTTCCGGTTCATACCCTGCGCTTACCGGGGCTACAATTCAATTTACTCCACACCCAGCAGCCATTTCTGCGCAGGCGTCAGGCGGCTGGCGGTTTCCGGCGTCAGCCAGCGCTGCTGATCCTGCTGCGCCGTATCTTCGCGGTCAATATACAAACTGTGCAATACGCGCCGTCTGCTGCCGATGCGATTGCGCGTCCCGCCGTGCCAGGCATGGGCGTTATAAATCATTACGCTACCCGCCGGAGCGGCAAACACCACCTCATCAGGATGCGTCAGCTCTGGATTATCCAACACCTCTTCCGGCAGCTCCGGTCGGTGATGCGTTCCAGGAATAATGCGCGGTGCGCCGTTTTCCGCGCTTAAATCATCAATAGCCCAGATAGCATTAACCAGATGCACTTTCGGGAAATCCGGACGCGGCTTTTTCCAGTCCGCATGCAGCGGTTGATGACCACCGTTAAACAGCGCTTCCCGCGCGTTCAGGCTGGAGATTTTAAAATCCCCCTGAAAAATATACTGACAGGCAGAAAGGACCAGCGGATGGGACCAGACTTTCTCCCAAACCACCCCTTTATTAATCAGGTTGGCTATGCGCGTTGCCGTCGCTTCCTGATGGTGCTCAATTGCCAGGTTATCGCCCTCTTTCTCAACGATGGCGTCAATCAGCGAGCGCATCGCCTCCAGCCATTCCGCGTCCGCCACGTTATGCACGACGGTGTAGCCCAGAGTATCCAGTTCCTGTTTCATTTTCTCAGTCAGCGCAATGTTCGCTCCCAGCGCTTCCAGATAAACCGCAGATTGTTGTTCCATATTTATATTCCTTAACTTATCGATAACACAAAACAAACTCTAATCTGTGCCGACCGGGAATACATGAGGCTAAAACTACAAAAAACTGGACAAGCATACACGGCAGGGAAAAGTGTGATGGCTATCAAAATCCAGTCACCACCTGATCCTCACCAGGACTATCAATACTGGGGTAGCCTGATACAGAACAAATCAGCCCCGACAAAATAGATTATAATCAACAGGATAATAGCTCCACTCTAAGGCTAACGGGATGATTGACGATCTGGCAGACATTTTAAATCGTTTAGTAAATCAGAAGGATAATCTGCACGTCAGGTTTCCCGAACCGGATATCTCCGAGCCTGCGCTGGCGTTTAAAGTGCCCTTTCCTCGGCTGGAAATCGTGCTGGAGGGTGAACTGAAGGAAAATGGCTTGCCGCTGTCGGAGACGATGCTATCCACCTCGCAGGTGCTTTACGTCCAGGCGGGGAAATGGACCCAGCCGGAATGGACCGGACCGGCATCAACGCTAAGCATCCTGTTTGGTCGCCAGAAGCTCGGGTTTTGCGTGCAATACTGGGATGGCAAACAGCTGCGAACGGAAAAGCAGAACGTTGCTCGCCTCGGGCCACGCGTGGGCTCCTACCTGCTGCTGTCGCTCAATGAAATCTGCCTGCAGCCGGATCCGGTGACCGCCAGGCTGGTGGTCGCTGCGCTCTTGAGCCACTGCCTTGAGCAACTGGTTGGCCTGGAGATGCGGGTCAGCCGCAGCCGCGACCTGTTTATGGCGGTACAGGATTATCTGGAAGAGCATCTCAGCCAACCCCTGACCCGCGAGTCGGTTGCGAAACGTTTTCATATTACGCCCAACTATCTTTCGCATATTTTCCAGAAATCAGGTTCCGTCGGCTTCAACGAATTCCTCACCAGCGTGCGCCTGGAGAAAGCGAAAAAGCTGCTGCGCGGCTACGACCTGAAGGTGAAAGAGATCGCCCATAACTGCGGATTTGTCGACAGCAACTATTTCTGCCGGGTGTTTAAACGCTATACCGAGCGCTCCCCTTCCGAATATCGCCGTCACTGCCGCAGCGCTCAGCAGGGATGATTCAGGCCGCGCTATGCGGCCCACTCCACGCGCCCGCGACCGTTATTTTTCGCCTTGTAGAGCACGTCATCGACCTTTTTAATAAACTCATTCTGCGGTTCATCCTGATTGCGCAGGCCGACGCCAATGCTGATCGACAGCGGATTATGGTGATTAATCAGGATCGCGCGGGCATTTTGCAAAATTGACTGCGCCAGCTCATCAACTTCCTGCGCCGACAGACCATCAACAATAATGGCGAACTCTTCTCCGCCGATCCTCGATGGCAGCACTTTTTCGCTGGTGAGCTTCGCCAGCTGCTTACCGAGGGCAAACAAGACTTCATCGCCCACCAGATGGCCGTAGGTGTCATTGATTTTCTTAAAGAAATCGATATCGACAATCATTAGCGCCAGCGGATGCCCCTCTTTCTCGCGGATGGTGTCGATAAAAAAGCGGCGGTTTGGCAACTGGGTCAGCTCATCCTTCAGCGATTGAGAACGCGCATCGACGTACAGAAGATTGATACGCTCAATGATTTTGTAGATCCCAATAGCGGTCAGCAGCATCCCGGACAAGCGCAAGAGATCTTCGCAGTAGTAGCCCATCCAGCGCGGCTGATGGAAGATTTCGTCCATCAGGTCAAACGTTCCCCCGGCAATCCACAGCAGCAGTCCGTAGCGTACCCAGTTAACCGCCACATGGTTCATGCGTACTTTGGTTGAACTCCACAATATAAACAGCAGAAAAAGCAGCGCCAGGAGATCGATATACATTCCAGGATTAGACAAAATCACGCTCCACGGCCCCAGCGGCGGCGATACAAATGCACACAGGCCGGATACGGCAACGATCGTCAGCAGTGCGGGAAGAAAATGCGTTCGGGAAATAGCGGAGAGTGGTTGAATATTGATATTTTTTTCGCGTTCAGGCATGGGTAGGTCTCTCAACAACGTGGCTTACCATGTGTTAAGCATACCAGCCAACGGTGTTCGAGCGAACTTTAACGGCACATTACCTATTGATGGGGGAAATCAGCAAAAGAGAGAGTGGACTGACCCCGCGGAATTTTTCCAACGTACTACCAGTCCATGGCGACGAAGTCAGTGGCGCGGATGGTATAGGGTTATCCTGATAAGGATTTAGCTATCGGTGCGGGTTGGGGAGGACTTTTTTGGACAGTGGGAATTTTCGAAATGAACATATCAAAAACAGGGAATTACACAATTTAAATTACAGTCTCAATTTTAACTGTCCCCATATCACACATACCTATGCTAAATCCCCATGATCATTTGCTAAATAATCATGGGGTAAAAGTTGCATTTCCGTTGGTACTCAATAAGTATCAACCATCTAACCATAGCGAATCTTATTATTAAAAATCAGAAGATTCGCTATATTCGATGTTATCTTCTGTTAACCTGTCAAAGCCATCTTCTTTCAACATGGTATTAAAGTACTTTATAGTATCCTCTAAAGCTTCTTCGATACTACTGCCGTATCCTATAACTGATTCAGGACTACCATCAAATTTTCTTTTTATCCTAAGATCTGTTATTCCGGTATATTCACCTGATTGATTTTCGTAAATTTTAACTTTCATTTTTGCATATGGTAAAATATCAATCATCCAAATAATAAATTCGGCTACTGTTTTTTCAATTTTGCCAACATTTTCTAATTTTAAGTTATGCCACATATGTCCTCCTATTGTTTACCAAATGAGTTAGTTCCACCATCACTAAAAATAACTATTGCATACAGAGTTTGACATACATTACCGGGTTTGAATCCAAGCAAAAACTTCTGACACGATAACGTAAAATTTTTACTTTAAAATATAGTCAAACATTTCGTTCCAGTCGAACTGGATATCTCATTATTTAATCTTCTCGAGAATCATTACAATTTTATCAAAAGAGCCTCTGAAAACTAACCTTGATAATTCAGAGTGTAACCAAATAATTTTTACTGGTCTTTTTACATCTGTACTTAGTCTGCCCCATAAAGCATCGAGATTACAGCCATAATAATCGCCAAAATTTAACAATGCAGAAAATTCGCGATAAAAGTCAGCTTCGGAATATATTTCCCAGCCATCTAAAACAAACTCATCAATATTTAATACCATCATTCTAATTGTTATTAATTTCTATATCATTTAGAATTTTCATCAGCCTTTCTATAGCTTCCGATGGTTCTTCCTCAGGGCTAATCAATATATTAAATATTTGTTCATCAAGTTGAATATCATAAATGTCAATACCAATATAACCTTTTGACCAAAATTCCACCGCGCCTATTTTCTGATGACCTTTAAACTCGGCACGATCCAGATCTCCAAAATCACCATCAGAAAAGAAACTGTACTCAAACAAATACTCAGGGAGAGCAGGTTCTATCTTATTTTTAAAATCATTAACATTCATAGTTCTATTACCCTCCTTTCACTTCATCTATAAAATAAACCACATAAATATTTATCAGCTCAGCTCAGCTCAGCTCAGCTCAGCTCAGCTCATCATAATTCACCCTTAATATTCCCTATCTTTTCTTAAGATCTATTTAATATTAAAATAGGTTTCCACTGAAGTCAATCGATTAACTTTTGAGGAAAAGATATATTTCCCCAATTGATATAATTCAATATTAAACCACCTAAAATTGAATATATTTTTTGGCTGTAAACGCATTAATGACATTAGAAATTCATCAAAATCAATTTCAAAAGCAATATGCTTTATCTCATTCCCACAAAAAGCTTTTGCCCGGAAAAGTCCATTAACACCATCACCACTCAACTGATATTTTATTAATCCCGTATGCATATCATAATCTATCGATGACAATTCCAGACTGCACCACTCAGATAATAATTCCATTTTACCCTCAGATAAGCATGTATATTTTCACAAACAATACTTTCATGTCAATCCTCGTTCAAGGCTGATATTTTTCACCGCACTAATTGAATGAAATCATGATACCCCTCAAAATAGATAGCATATCCGTGAAAAATAAACTATATTCTTAGTGTATTATTCAATTTCTTGAATATAAGAATTGTATAAGTCATCATTTTTTCTAGCCAGAACCTGCCACACTCCGGGCAGCGCAAAGCGTTCCTTCTACCCACATCAATTTTTCCATAAAATAATCTACATCCATATGGTTATTACCAGCCACCAGAATACCTATAATTTATTTAAATTACTTTCCATAAAAAATAACACTTACAATTATTTCAAATATCGGGTAAATACATTACATAATCACAACAGCATGCAAATTTTGACATGAAAACCTCTTACAGATTAATACCCTTCCTGTAACAGTGATGGATTTTTCTGTTACTCAACTTCTTTAACATATGAGTCGAATTTATTTGGATCTAATTCACTTTCTATCAAGAGTCGCCCACAGCAAGGGCATATATACGCATCTTTTGCCGACCGATCATATAGTTTAGTCAGTAAATCCGGGTATTTGTTTTCCCTGACATCCTCCCATAGCCCGACGATATCCATTATATTTTTTTGAGGAACGATATCATATAAAAACCCCTCATCCATTGTGTGCACTGCCATAACATGGCCACATTTACATCTCAACTTTGACATTACTTACCTCTAATAGAAGACTGGTCAAATCCATGAAAACTTATGTCGAATTTACACCCTATAAACATTCATTATGAATAGTATTCAGATTCATTTATTAATCATTTAAGTTGATATAAAATCATACTATAATTAGTCAATTTTGACGAGTTATTTTTCAATTACCTCTCGTTACTCAACGATGTAATTGAAGATATTTTTCGCAAGCAATACAAGTATACTTGAAGCAAACACCTTCATTCCAGAGGTAATAATTCACCGTAGTTATGCATATAATATGCAAATCACCTGTCCAAGCCCATGCATCATCAGTTTGGATGGTAAGAGTCCCTATACATTATTGAAAAACCCTTCCGTATGGTGATCGTTCTCTGGCAGGTCAATAAGTTCTGGATTTATAAGATTGTTGTCGCATTACTTGAACCAAGGATATAAACATCAATCCTTTATATTTATCTGATAACATCTGACCTCCTCAATAGTGACACAGTTACAATTCAAAGTTGACAATCATCCCGATTAGATAACTCTAGTAATTCTTTTAAATATTCTTGAAAATTCCTCTTCTTCGTTTCCTTCATATATTCCAAAACAGATTTAACATTATCAATGGTAATACCTCCATCAACTCTGGATATTTCTATCTTGATGATTTCTTCACCGTCAATAAGATAAGTATAAATATCTTCGTACTGTTCTATCATATGATATATAAGGCATGCTGAAGAGGCATACTCAAACCTTTGACGTATAAATGGAAAAACAACCGCTCTCTCCCACCGATCAAATTCCTCTGTTTTTTTCATATTATGTCACCTGATTTGAAGCAAATCCGCCAGCGAACTCTCTTCAAGAATTTTTTGAATGCTTAATCGTAAAGTTATATCAATTATGACTGATTAATTTTCAATCAGCGTAGTTAATGTGAATTCGTCGATTATCAGCATTCCTATAGGTCAGTCATAGGCACTCTATCACTGGTAATGGGCATAACAAACATCCGATTTGAAATTTTCATTGTAATGAGCCCCTTTAAAAATAAAAGGGGCATTTAACAATCGACCGTTCACCACTGTTCAGGCGATTAATGTATTCAATCTAGCTTAGATCCGGGAACGTAGTCAGGATCCTCGTCATCAGAATCCCAAAAATTAACTGGAGAGGCATATACGCCATTATGTATTACAGGACACCATCCAAAATCATTATAAAATAAAGACAGTTCAACAATCTCATATATATCATCACTTTCTTGGTTTAAAGTTATTAGTGCAGGTTCGTAATGGGTATACAAGCCTCCTGCTCCTGCCATGGCTCGTTCCTCAAAGAGTTCTCGGTCCCAATCATAGACAACACCTAGTGTATCTGGAATAACTGTAAAAAACATGATCTCAAATTTATCAGAAACCTGAACTCTACATGGTATATTTTTTTGCTTTGAGAGCATTCCGGTAATTAAGTTATCTGGAAATTTAATCTTCAACATCATTTTTGCCAACCTTTAGGAACAATAACGTCCCCAGTAAAATTTTTCGCAAATGTGCTCACTGGACTAAAATATTGTATACCCCAAGGGTCTCTTATAGCTACAACCGATACGCCATTTCGCGTAGTAACTCCATCGACAACAACAAAATGAGAAAAACTACTCCCTCCAATTTTATCTTCGATACGGGTGATAACTGGCGTACCATTTGCGGTGTAACGAGACAAGTCATTCACATTTCGATTCCCCCAGGCAATCGAGTCGACTCCTTCTAATTTTAGTATATTAGAAACTTGTGATGGTGTTATACCGCGAGATGTTGGCGGCGTATTAGATATTAATTTAACAATATCTACTGGTTTACCCATCGTATCCAAAACCATACCACACGAGTTGTGACCACATGTTGGCAACATCCCTTGATTAACAATTGCTCGATCTCCGTTGCGAGGGATAGCATTGTCTAATAAAGGGTGCCTTCTACCTGCCATCCCTGCAGTCTGGCCCTTATTACCAATACCAAAGTTACTGTTATTTAGATAGTCGACCGTCTTTTTCGGCAATCCACTACCTGCCGATATCTCCTTTTTAACAATATCAGCAACAGGCTGAACGTTAAACACCTTCCCCCTTAAGGTCTCATCTGCATTTTTAACTACCTCTGATGCCAGCTTTTTCACAGCTTCCGAAGATTTGGCTACAACCAGAGTACTACCCGCCCCCAGAGCTCCCGTAGTTATCACAGATTCAGGTGCAACAATATCAGCAGCGTATATTCCAGCCTGATTCAGGCATAACACCGGATTCGTTTTACAACCAGCAATAACCAGTCGAGCAGCCAACACCATTTCTGGTGCTACGCCTAAGAGCGTCATGCCACCAACGGTTAATACCTGTCCTCCAGCCCCAGCCAGCGCCGCCATAACAGCCGCTTCACGACGTGCTGTTACACGTTTTGCTGCATTTTTGTCTCCTTTTGACGCCGCAAGAATGTCCCGCTGATTATCCAGTGCATATTGCTGAAGCATATGCTCCGTCATGTTGTAACGGTAAACCGACTGGGCGCTGTCGGCACCGCTGTATGTTCCTTCCGGCGTATGAGTGACCAGCGCACCGGCTAATGCGCCAAAGAAACGGGCGGTTTGCTCTTTCCCTTCGCTCCCGTTTATCGCTTCCTTAAGCAGCGCAAACTGTCTTTCTTTCTCATTAAGATACGCAGGTTCAAATAGCGAACTCTGCATCACAATGCCCGCCAGTTCCGCCGCCAGCGCCCCTGCCGCAGCCCCCTTACCATCGCCGCCGGCAATTTCGGCGCTGATGCCCGACAGCACCGCGTGGCTGAGCATTTTACCTTGCGGGCCAAGCACCTGACCGTTGTCGCCAATCAGCCCCGCCCCTTCGGCATTAATCTGACCAGCGACGTTAGCCAGCAGGGCCGTGGTCAGATTGTCTTTATAGCTTCCGCCGTTGATGGCAGTGTTCAGGCTGGAGCTGATAACCGACTGCCCGGCAACCCGCTGGGCGATTTTGGTCCAGCCCTCATCTTTGATAAGCACAGGTAAACGGGCTTTATCTGCCGGAACGTCCAGCGCCATCATCTTGTCGAACCCGGCCAGCGCGCCGCCAATCGCCATCGACGTTGCCAGCGATTTCACCGAACTGCTGCTGCCCATCGTTTTCAGGGTTTTCGACAGGTTGCCCTTGTGTTCAACCAGCGCCACCGCCGCCTGAGACATCAGCGATGACATCCCGGCATAGGCAGAACCATAAACCATCGTCGCGGTCGCGCCTGCCGCACCAGTGGCCGATACCGCACTTGTCGCCGCCGCTGCGGCCAGTCCGGCACCTGCCGTCACAGCAGCAACGGCAACGGCAATCACCGCCGCCACCACCGGATTCAGGCTCTGGCTCTGGTGGTTCCAGCCATCGTAAGCGTTCTTAACCGCATTCCACTGCACATCGCTGCGGGTATTCAACCCCTTCAGCCACGCGGTACCTGGCAAAGCCCCCAGTGCCGTAACGGCCCCCTGCAGCGTCTGGGCGTTTTGGGTACGCACATCGGCGCTAATGCCTTTGGCTGCATCGATGGTCAGCTTGCCGCCCGCATGAATTGACGGCAGAACCCATTTACCTTCGTTATATCCCCGGTTGCTCTGCTTGATGTAAAAACCTTTCGAGTTAGTCACCGTCTGCTCGAAAGTGGTGTTTTTCACTGCCCGGAAGTTGACCTTCCCGTTGGTACTGGTGAGGCGCGCGTTTTTCCCTGCCGCGATTTTACTCGCCTCGTAGGTGCTGTCGTCGCGGCTCAGCAGGTTGATATCGCCACCAGCGGTAAACTCGGTGACCCTTTTGATCGTCTCGTGCTTCGTCTTTTTGATGGTGGTTTTCTTACCCCACCACTTGCGTTTGACAGTTTTCTTCTCGTAGTGGCTCGACTCCTCCATCGCCTGGGCATACAGCCAGCCGCCTTTTGCCGCCACGTCCATTGAGCCTTTTGCGATAAGCCGGGTCGCCTGGAACAGAATGCTGCCGCCGGAAATCACCGTCAGCGCCGCACCTGAATTCAGCGTGACGCCTGTCTGGGTGACCGCTTCGCTCCAACTGCTGCCCTTTTCCCTATATTGGGTCCCCTTCACCGCTTCAAAGCGCATATTGCCGCCGGAGGTCAGGAAGATATTGCCGTTGGAGGTCAGACTGCTTCCCGCCGCCTGGATAGTGCCGTTAGCGGCCAGCGTCAGCTGTTTTACCCCACGAATGCTGCTGAGTACGTTGAGTTCATCGCGGTTATTGTCATTCTTGCTGTCGGTGACGCTGTAGCCTTTAGCTGGCAGCAGGATATTCCTTCCGGCCTGCAGAGTGGCTTTATCTCCGGCGACCACGCTGGCGCCGGGCAGCGAGATATCCGCCGCTGCGTTGATCAGCAGGTTTTTGCCTGCCTTCAGTACGCTACGCAGTTCCGGCGTACGGCTGGTGGGGAAATACGGGCTGAAACGTTCGCTGAGGGTACGCATACTGAAATCAGCCTGCGCCCTTGAGGTCATGCTGATGTTCCCGCCAGCCTCCGCGCGAATGCCTTTTAAGGTCAGGTTTTTACCGCTGCTGAGGGTAATATCGCCCGATGCTCGCAGCGGGTCGCCCGGCAGCATGCGGTTAAACAGTTCCTGTTTCCGCTCTGTAGAAAGCTGAACGCCGGGGCGCTGATGGTCCAGCATCGCTTCATTTTTATCGACGGTGATATCACCGCCCGCCGTCATGGCGATGTTTTTGCTCTGCACCGGCAGGCGGGTGTTTTTGAGCAGAATATTGCCGCCCGCGTTAATGAACAGATCGCCAGTGGCTTCGAGGCTTCCCTGCCAGCGGGTGCCGTCGGCATGGAAGTAATGCGGCGCTTCGCTGGTGTGCGAGGTGACGTTGCCGCTGCGGCTGACGAGGGTAATATTGCGCCCTTTCAGTTCGCTCTGCCTGGCTTCAAGCCCGCCGCCGGAGAGTACGGAGATATCCTTCCCCGCCGTCAGTAGCGCCTGCATCATGCGGGTGGTTTTATCCGCCAGCAGCGTGATGTCGCCGGTCGCCTTCATCACATCGCTGGTAATAATCGTGCCGGAGCGCAGGAGGATATTATTGGCAGTGATGGTGTCGGGGCGTGCAATGACGCTGGCGTATTTAGCGCCGCCGGGATGTGGTTCGCTGCTTTCGATGCGGTCGGAGAAGTCAGCAACCAGGTTGCCGCCTGCTTTTAGACGGGAAACATGTAATTTACTCTGCACCCAGTCGGTTGTTTCGCTTGAATGGCGGAATTTATGCTCCTGTTGAAAACCATATATTCTAGAAACCCCTTTTTCTTTCTCCGGGGCAAGGGCTCGGGGAACAGGATTACTTCCGAAGAAGAAATACTTTTTCAAAACCCCTTCATAACGGTTCTCATTAATCAGTGAACGTCCGGTCAGTATTGCATCACGAGCAGCGCTAATATCTCCCAGCCGGTTAACCAGACTACTGGAATGGATATAGAGATTTTGCCCCGCGCTGATAACCGGTCTGGCCCCCTGAATTTGCACGGTATAGCGCGTTTTTTCAGTATTCAGCCAGGTCAGGTTTGCAAAATCTACCGATCCGAACCAACGCACAGGCTCACCGGTATCCATCACCCCAATTACCCCTGCTGGAACCATGACAGCAGTTCCGTGCGGCCCTAAATGTGTCCAGTACCAACCCAGCCGGTTATTCGACACCAGCGCACTTCCCGGCTTCTCCGTCCGCACCACCGCCTCGACTTTATTAATCACATTCTCAAGCCGGTCCGTGCGTATCACCAAATCGCCGCTGTTGGTCTGAATACGCGCCGAGCGGTTCTCCACCAGCCTGGCCTTATTCCCCTTCGCGTCCTTCTGGATCCACATATTCTTGTTGCTGTGCAGCGCTGCGCCGTTGGTATTGCGCACCGTGTCAGCGAAAATACGCATATCGCCGTGGGCGGTGGTGGAGCTACGGTTTTCCAGCGTGGTGGCAGCCAGGGTCATATCGCGGTCGGCCCTGACGCTAGCACCCGCCGTGGTGGAGAGGCTACGGGCGCTGACGTTCAGGTCGGTCTGCGCTTTCACGTTGCCGAGGGTGATTTTCCCCGCCGTAGTCAGCGAGATGTCCCGCTGGGTCGAGGTGATGTCATTAAGATTGACGCCAACGCCTGCTTCCGTTGCGACCAGACGTATTTTATTGGCATACATGCCGCCAAGGGCTTTGGTGTCTACCGCCAGTTGGGGCTTTGTTCCCTCTCCGGCAATGGGTTTAATGCTGCCGTCCTGAAAATTAACCCTGTTCGCCCCCTGGGTCAGGCTCACCGTGCGACCGCGAATTTTACCGTTCAGCTCCGTCGCCCGGCTGATCACATCAACATATTCCGCCGAACCGCCGTCAAGGCCCTTGCTGCCGATAATCACGCTGCCTTTTTTCACCTCCAGCGCGCTCAGCGCCCCCTGCTTATCCAGCTGCGGTTTACCGGTGGTCAGCGTCACGCCAGGGGTATTGATAAAGCTGCACCCGTCGCAGGTAATACCGTTCGGGTTGGCAATCATCACGTTAGCCTTCTTCCCGGCCACCTCCAGCTTGCCGTTCAGCGTCGAGCGGGTGCCGCTCGTCACTTCATTGATAATCAGCTCCGCCGCCTTGCCTTTGAGATTCGGGTTTGCTCCGAGCTGTCCGGCCAGCTGCGATTTCGCCGCAGCGGTGGCGTTATTCAGCACCGCGCCGGGCGCATTAATGCTGAAATCGGTGTAGCGGTTATGCGAGATCCCCGCAGAATTGGGCGTGGCGATATTGACCACCGGGACGTTGCCCGGCTTCATCACTACTTTGCTGTTGCCGTTCGCCGCCGTGATACCGGCGGCAATGGCGGGGTGCATGGGCTGCACGGCGGTCAGATAAATCAACAGCCAGCCTGCCGCCCGCGCTAACGGGTGGAGTGGTTTTTCCATTGTGATAAACATCCTTATTTGTTGTGCCAGCAGTTAAGAACCTATCCCATTAGGGCTATCTTATTTGCCAGTTTGGCCCTGGGCAGTGCTCAGAACCCTCACGTACTACGTGTACGCTCCGGTTCTTGCGCGCTGTCCGTGTCCAAACTGCCTGCAACGATTACGCCTACTGGGATAGGCTCTAAAGCGTGAGGGTGGCCTGCCAGTAAACCACCGGTTTATCCGGGCTCAGCGAATCGGGCCAGGCGAGCGGGAAGCCCACGGAGAGCGACTGCGTAAACCAGCGCCCGCTCAGCTCCAGTCCCAGAGAAGATCCGACTACGTTGCCGCCGGCAATTTTTCCGTTCTCGCTCATCACATGACCCGCATCCAGCGCGCCAGTCAGCGACAGCGTCCCCAATCGCGGCAGGGTCAGCCACTGCCAGGTCAGCTCATTACGCAAATAGCCGCCGCGGTTGCCGGTCAGATACTGCTCCTTAAATCCTCTGACCGAATACTGGCCGCCAACGGAAATGCGCTCGCTGGCATAGAGGGTGTCAGGGGTGGTCTGGCCGTATGCGGAGGTCAGCCAGTACAGAGAAGGTGTCACGGGATAAAACCAGCTGCCGTTGAGGCTGAAACGACGATATTCACTGCGCGGGAGCGACGGATGCGCCGGGTCATCTTCCGTTGAACCGGCAAGATCCAGACCATGAGCGAAAGCGGGACCAAGCGTCAGCCAGCCGCCTGCCAGCGAGCGACTGTAGTTAAGGCCGGTAGTCAGGCTAGTGAGCGTTGGACTGCTGACGTTCAGACGCACGCCGCCGAGGCTGTTTTCGGTTTTACGCCGGGTGAAATCGACATCCAGCGCCAGCCGCTGTTTGCCATCTCGCCACAGGGTACGGTTCACCGTCGCTCGCTGAGTCTGCACGCTGCCGTCATAACGCCAACTGGCGGATGATTGCCCTGTCGAAACAGGCTGATAAAAGTCTGACCAGCCGTACTGCACACTGAAAAGCCAGTAGCCATAAGGCAGGGTAACGCCCGCCTGCAGGCTGCGGCTGCGTCGATCGTGGTGAAACTCGCTGTCGCGGGCGGCGGAGAGCGACCACTGGTCCGCCAGCCGCAGCAGGTTGTCTGCCACCAGCCCGGCGTTCATCTGCCCGCGTCCGGTGCTTTTTTGCCCGCTATTGTCCGCCCCAAGCGTCAGGCTGACGGGAAAGCGGGTGCTGGTCGGGATCAGTTGAACCCGCGAGTATCCGGCAGTGTTTCCCGGCAGGATATCGATGGTTAACTGGCGGGAAGCAAGCCGGTTGAGGCGCTCAAGCCCCTGCTCCAGATCGCGCAGATTAAGCACTTGCCCTTCCACGCCGGGAAAAGCCATCCGCAGCGCCGCTTCTTTTTCGCCGTCGACGCGGACCGATTCCACTCGCCCTTCGGTCACGGCAATGTTCAGCCTTCCTGTGGAGATATCCTGTTCCGGCAGCCAGGCGCTGGAGGTGATATAGCCTTTTTCGAGATAGGCCTGGGTGATGTCCCGAACGCGCTGGCGAATATCCTGAAAGGTCATACAGCCACGAGCCGGAACAGCGGCAAAGCGCGTCTGCGCCTTACGGGAGAGCACCGTCACGCCGGAGACCTCCACGCGCTGAAGCGCATAACAACGGCTGTCTTCGGTCAGAGCTGGCGCATCGGGCAGACGCGGGGGCGGCGAAGTACCCTGCAGCGAGTCACGCTGCTGCTGGGCCTGTTCCAGCAGCGCTTTTTGCTGCTGCTCAATAGTATTGTGGTCAGCCGGGCTTAGCGGTGCAGCCGCCAGAGAAATGGGGAAAACCAGCAGAATAGCGGCGCTGAAAAGCGCGCAGGGGAAAGCAGATTGCACAGGCATCGAAACTCCATTTTCGTGACTTGGTGCAAATAATTATCATTAACAACGCCATTTAATCCATAATTCCTCCACAATTGCGGCTGAAAAATGACCATTTTAGGAATAGTGATCGGTCGAATGGCTGATGGTGTCTTAATTACAAGAGACACAGGATGGAGACGCAGCGCTGAAGCCATTCCCGGCTCGCGCTGCGCTTAGCCGAGCTACAGATTCGTGCGGTCTGAGGGTTGGGTAGCCCGGGTAAGGCGTCAGCCGCGACCCGGGGGATGTTGATGCTGATGCTGGTCTGCTTTTCCCGGGGGCGGCGCAGAGCGCCTTGCCCGGGCTACAGGTTCGTGCGGTCTGAAGGTTGGGTAGCCCGGGTAAGGCGTCAGCCGCAACCCGGGGGATGTTGATGCTGATGCTGGTCTGCCTTTCCCGGGGGCGGCGCAGAGCGCCTTGCCCGGGCTACAGGTTCACTGCGGCCTACGGACAAGTAGCCCGGACAGGCGCACCGCGCCGCCTCCGGGATCCGTTTACAGCTTCAACACCGCGCGCGAGTACGCGTCAATTGCCAGCGCCACATCATCGGCGGTGACCGACTCGGCGGGGTGATGGCTGATGCCGCCTTTGCAACGCACAAATAGCATCGCTGACGGCCAACGCTCGGCGATAGCGATGGCATCATGCCCGGCGCCGCTCGGCAGTCTAATTGAACACCCCTGCACCTCCTGCACCGCCTCGCTTAATACCTGCTGCAATTTGCTATCGCAGGCGGTGGCAGCAATGCGGTAAAACTCTTCGGCGCTGAATTGCAGATGGCGACGAGCGGCAATTTCCTGCGCCCGCGCCAGCAATCTGTTCAGCAACGCCTCGAGCGGCTGATCGTTTGGCCCGCGAATATCCAGGGTCAGCGTCACTTCGCCGGGGATAACGTTAACCGCGCCGGGGGCGCAGCGCAGCGTCCCTACCGTAGCAACCAGATTTCCACCCTGCTCGCGGGTCAGGTTCTCAACCAGCACCATCCACTCGGCGGCGGCGGCCAGCGCATCTTTGCGATGACTCATCGGCACCGTCCCGGCGTGCCCTGCCTCGCCGGTAAAGCAGCAGTTCAGGCGGCGTGCGCCGTTGATAGCCTCCACCACGCCCAGCACCAGCCCTTCTTGCTCCAGACACGGCCCCTGCTCGATATGCAATTCCAGATAAGCGGCAATCTCCTCCTGGCTGCGGGCAGCAAGGTGAATACGCGCCGGATCCAGCCCGACCAGCACCATCGCCTGCGCCACGCTAACGCCATCGGCATCGGTCTGCGCCAGCCAGCTCTCAGGCCAGGTACCGGTCAGCCCACGGCTGCCGAGCAGCGTAATGCCAAACCGCGTCCCCTCTTCATCACCAAAACCGACAATCTCGATAGCCTTTTTCAGCCGCCGCCCCTGTCGGTGCAAACTGTGCACTACCTCAATCGCTGTCAGTACGCCGAGCATGCCATCGTAGCGCCCGGCGTTGCGCACGGTATCGAGATGCGATCCCAGCAGAATAGCCGGTGCGCCTTCCTGTTCCCCTTCGTAGCGCCCGCAAATATTACCGACGCTGTCCTGCCAGACGGTCATTCCGGCCTGGGTCATCCACAGCGCCGCCTGCTGGTTGGCCTGCAGATGCTGGGGTGACAAATAGACCCGGGTCAATCCCTCGGGTGATTCACTGATCGTAGCCAACTCATCGGCGCGAGCCATAACTCGCGCTGCCGCCTGCTGGCGTGTTGTTTGACTCATTGCGCGCTCTCGCTGCGATAGTGATCCCACGCGGCCTGCATCGCTGCGCCCTGAGTGGTCGAGAATTTGAGATAGTTGAGCACCGACTCCAGCGCGCTGAGGGTGGTCATCACGCAATCTTTACGCGCGTTGTAGCCCATGGTGCCGATACGCCACACTTTGCCGTGCAGCGGGCCGAACGAGGTACCGATTTCAATGCCGAAATCTTCCAGCATCAGCTTGCGCGCCTGGTCGCCGTTGACGCCCTGCGGGATCACTACGCCCAGCACGTTGTTCATCTTATGTTTCAGATCGCCGAAGGTCTCCAGCCCCATCGCCTGGATGCCTTTTACCAGCGCGTCACCGTGCAGTTTATGGCGGGCGATACCGTTATCCAGACCTTCCTGCAGGATCAGACGCGCGCATTCGCGGGCAGCAAATAGCGCCGAAGTGGCTTCGGTATGGTGGTTCAGGCGCTCCGGCCCCCAGTAATCCATAACCATGCCGAGGTCGAAGTAGTTGGAGTAGATCATCTCTTCGTCGCCGTCGCGATGGGCATCGGTACGGATCCCCTCTTCCACGCATTTACGGCGGCGAATGGCCTCTTCCATGCGCGCGCTGAGGGTAATCGGCGAGGTGCCGGACGGGCCACCGAGGCATTTTTGCATCCCCGCCGACACCGCATCCAGCTGCCAGGCATCGGTTTCCAGCGGGTTACCGCCCAGCGAGGCGGTGGCGTCGGTATAGAACAGCACGTCATAGCGGCGGCAGATTTCCCCCAGCTCCGCCAGCGGTTGCAGCATAGTGGTGGAGGTATCGCCCTGTACCGTCAGTAGCAGGCGCGGGCGCACACGTTTGATGGCATCTTCAACCTGATCCGGGGTAAACACTTCGCCCCACGGCACTTCGATGGTGTGCACTTCCGCCCGGCAGCGGCGGGCGATTTCACACAGCAGATGACCAAAGCGGCCAAATACTGGCACCAGCACCTTATCGCCGGGACGAATAGCCGAAATCAGAATCGCTTCAATCCCCGCCCGCGAGGTCCCGTCCACCAGCATCGTCCAGCGGTTTTCGGTGCGAAATACCCCACGGTACAGCGCCATCACCTCATTCATATAGTGGGTCATCGCCGGGTCATACTGGCCGATAAGCTGGCTCGACATGGCGCGCAGCACGCGCGGGTCGGCGTTAATCGGACCAGGCCCCATCAGCAGGCGCGACGGCGGGTTGATTTGCGAAAACTGAGTGATATCCATCTTTAAGTCCTTATTGATTGAGGCCGCGCACGGATGAAATAAACTGCTTCAGCTCGCTGGTCTGCGGGTTGGCAAACAGCGTTTTGCTGTCGCCCTGCTCCCAGACGCGTCCCTGATGCATAAACACTACGCGGTCGCCCACTTCGCGGGCAAAATTCATTTCATGAGTCACGAGAATCAGCGTCATTCCCTCCGCCGCCAGCTGCTCCAGCACTTTGAGCACTTCGCCAACCAGCTCCGGGTCCAGCGCCGAGGTTATCTCGTCACAGAGTAAAACTTTTGGCGACATTGCCAGCGCCCGGGCAATCGCCACGCGCTGCTGCTGGCCGCCGGAAAGACTGGACGGGTAGTAATCAAGCCGGTCGCCAAGTCCCACCTTTTCCAGCATCCGCTGAGCCAGTTCGCGGCACTCGGCGGCGCTCTTTTTCAGTACCCGGCGCGGCGCCAGCATGACGTTTTCCAGCGCCGTCATATGCGGGAACAGGTTAAAGTTCTGGAACACCATGCCGATAGAACGGCTGATTTCCCGCGCCTGGGAATCGCGGTCGGTAATGGTCATCCCGCCGAGCTTAATGCTGCCATCCTGATAGCCTTCAAGACCATTAATGCAACGCAGCAGCGTGCTTTTGCCGGACCCGCTGCGGCCGATAATCGAGATAACTTCGCCCATATCGATATCCAGATCGACACCCTTGAGCACGTGGTTATCTCCGTAATACTTCTGCATCTGATTAATGGTGATGAGAGGCATTGAATTTGTTCTCCAGATAACGGCTGTAGCGGGACAGCGGGTAACACAGAATGAAGTAGCCCAGCGCCACCAGCGCAAAGACTTTAAACGGCTGATACGTCACGTTGGTCAGCATCGTTCCGGCTTTCGTCAGCTCGACGAAGCCGATAATCGACGCCAGCGCCGTGCCCTTAATCACCTGGACGGCAAAACCCACCGTCGGGGCGATAGCGATCCGCAGCGCCTGCGGGGCTACCACCCGACATAGAGTCTGACCAAAGCTCAACCCCAGACAGCGCGAAGCTTCCCACTGCCCTTTTGGTAGAGCGCGAATACTTCCAAACCAGATATCGAGCAAAAAGGCGCTGGTATAAAACGTTAGCGCCAGCGACGCCGCGGTCCATGCCGAGACGTCGATGCCGAACAGCGCCACGCCGAAAAAAGCCAGAAACAGCTGCATCAGCAGCGGCGTTCCCTGAAACAGTTCGATATAGCCGCGGATCAGGCGTTTTACCTGGCGTCCACCGGTCATACGCAGAAGCAATAACGGCAGAGTGACCAACGCACCGCCAATAAACGCCACCAGCGACAGCAGCACCGTCCAGCGCCCGGCGAGCAGCAGATTGCGGACAATGTCCCAATCGGTAAAGGTGGTCATCATGCCTGCACCCCCAGCCATTTGCGCCCTGCCGCCATCAGCAGCTGGCGCATCGTTATCGACAGCACTAAATAAATTCCCGTCGTCACCAGATAGACCTCAAAGCTGAGGAAGGTGCGCGACTGAATCAGGTTGGCGGCGAAGGTCAGCTCTTCATAAGAGACCTGCGATACCACCGATGAACCGAGCATCACAATAATGCACTGGCTTACCAGCGCCGGATAAATACGCTGTAGCGCGGGCGGCAAAATCACCTGAATAAAGGTCTGCGTTCGGGTCAATCCCAGCACGCGCCCTGCCTCCCACTGCCCTTTCGGCGTCACCTGAATTCCGGCGCGCACGATCTCGGTACTGTAGGCCCCGAGGTTCACCACCATCGCCAGCAGCGCGGCCTCGCCTGCCGTCATCTTTAGCCCCAGATTCGGTAAGCCGAAGACGATAAAAAATAGCTGGACCACAAACGGCGTGTTGCGAATCAGTTCGACATACCCGCCCCAAATTCGGCTGAACCACGTGGTGCGCCCGCTGCGGATAGCCGCGCCAAAAATGCCTATCGTCAGGCCGCCGATGGTCGCCAGCACCGTCAGCTGAATGGTCACCCACAGCCCCGCCAGCAGCTCCGGCCAGTGCGGCCAGAGCTCAGAAAAATGAAGTTGCTCCGTCATGCCCGGGCCTTACGCGCCAAGGCTGGCAGGCAGCGGCGCTTTCAGCCACTTTTCAGACAGAGCGTTCAGCGTGCCGTCTTTGACGCCTTGCTCAATCAGCGCATCCACTTTCGCTTTCAGCGCCGGTTCATTCTTTTTCAGCCCGATAAAGCACGGCGAATCCTTCAGCATAAAGCTCGGTACTGGGGCTTTGTCGGCGTTCTGCCGGGAGATAGCCGCCACCACCAGGTTGCCGGTGGCCACATACTGCACCTGGCCGGACAGATACGCCGACAGCGTGGTGTTGTTATCTTCGTAGCGCTTAATCTGCGCCTCTTTCGGTGCGACGCCAGTCAGCACCATGTCTTCCACCGCGCCACGGGTCACGCCAATGCTTTTACCACTCAGCGCCGCCGGATCTTTCAGCTCCGCGCCTTTCGGGCCAAACACGCCGAGGAAGAACGGCGCGTAGGCGCGGCTGAAATCAATCACTTTCTCGCGCTCGGCGTTTTTACCGAGGCTGGAAATCACCAGGTCCACCTTATCGGTTTGCAGATAAGGTACGCGGTTGGCGCTGGTGACCGGCACCAGTTGCAGCTTGAGCTTCATCTCTTTGGCGAGATAGCGCGCCATATCGATGTCGTAGCCCTGCGGCTGAAGGTCGGTGCCCACCGAGCCAAACGGCGGGAAATCCTGCGGCACCGCAATGCGGATAACGCCGCGTTTTTCAATATCCTGGAGCTGGTCAGCCTTCGCCGCCGACAGGTTGGTTAACAGACAAGCGGCCCCGGCCAGTGCGATCAACAGTTTCTTCATGATGTTTACCCGTTACGTTAGCATGAAACAAAAGATTCTTTAAAGTCACTTTTGCAACTAATGTGCCAAATAAAATTGACGCTAACGTAATCGGCAATAGCGCGGTTAAATGCGGGAAAAACAAGGAACAGAGAAAGGAAAAGAGGAAACGCAGCACCGTTTCCTCTTCATTTTATCGCACCGAAATAATGCAAAGCACCACGCTGACGCCCCATTATCGTTGTTCAAGTTCTTCCAGTTGTTGGTAAAGGGTCGCTATGTCGTGAATGCGCGGACGCCCTTTATCGAGGATTTCATGCAGGAAAGCGTTCGCCAGCAGATTGATCAGGCTATTGACCGAGGCGTAGCTGTCGTAGGCCGATACGCTATCCAGCGGCGCGCAGAGCTGCCAGCGCGCGAGCGGAAACAGGCCATGAGCCTGCGGCTCGCACATCAGCAGAACCGGGATCCCGCTGCTCTGTAGCTGCTGCAACAGCGGGCGAATAATTCGCGGGCGGCGGCGAAACGCCATCACCACCACCAGATCCTCGGCGGTTAAATCCACCAGCTCTTCGCTTAAGCTTTGCCCCGGCTGCGGCAATATTTGCACCTGCCCACGCGCCTGTAATAGCTGCTGGCGCAGGTGCAGCGCCGCAGGATAAGCATTGCGCATGCCGACAATAACAATACGCCGGGCGGCAACCAGCGCCTGAATCGCCTCGGCGAACTGCTGCACATCCAGCGCGTTGACCCACTGGGTCAGGTTCGCCATCTCCTGTTTATAGTGGCGCGCCAGCAGCGTATTGCCCTGCACCGCATCGCGGTTGTCGGTCAGCGGCATGCCGCTCTGGCGCAGAGTGCGCAGCTCATCGCGCATATCTTTATATTTCTCATAGCCCAGACGCTTGAACAGACGGCTGACCGTGGCCTTCGATACGCCGCTAAGCTGTGCCAGCTCTGCGCTGTTGTAACTAATCAGGTCATCAAAATGATCGAAAATAAAATCCGCCACCCGCTGCTCCTGGGGCGATAAAGACGCGTACTGCTCTTTTAGTCGTTCATCAAGCTGTTGCATAAGACCTCTGTAACTTTCGTTTCACCGCATCATAACCGTATCCGCTTTCATAATGCATGCCAGTTCCGCAAAAAATGCGCGGTGTCGGCAGCGGTTGAAACTTTACGTTCAGACATGGAACAGCTTTTGCAACCCTCAGCAAACGATTCTGTTAATTGAGGACACTCCATGCAAAGTCATGTTGCCGCCCACGGGATGGCGGTCGCCCCCCATCATCTGGCCAGCCAAAGCGCGCTGGCGGTTCTGCGCGAAGGAGGAAGCGCGATCGAAGCCATGGTCGCCGCCGCCGCGACGATTGCCGTGGTTTACCCGCATATGAACGGACTCGGTGGCGATGGTTTCTGGCTTATCGTCCCGCCCGAGGGCGACCCCATTGCCATCGACGCCAGCGGCGCGGCGGGTTCGCGGGCGACAATGCAGGCTTATGCCGGGCTGGCGCACATTCCCCATCGTGGCCCGCAGGCAGCGCTGACCGTGGCGGGTACCGTTAGCGGCTGGGATGAAGCGCTGAAGATTTCGCGCGATTTAACCGCAAGTGAGCTGCCGCTGACGCGCCTGCTGGAGGACGCCATCGGCTACGCAGCAAACGGCATCCCGGTCACCGCCTCGCAGGCCAGCGCAACCGCCGGTAAATTCAGCGAGCTGCGCGACCAGCCCGGCTTTGCCGAAACGTATCTGGTCGACGGCCAGCCGCCGAAAGCCGGCAGCCGCTTTTTACAGCCGGCGCTGGCGAACACCTTGCGTCGTTTAACAGAGGAAGGATTAGACAGCTTCTATCGCGGGCCGCTGGCGGAGCATCTGGCTCGCGGCATGGAAAAGTACGGGCTGCCGGTGACCCTCAGCGACCTGCAGCAGCATCGCGCCCGCCGTCCGCTGCCGCTCCGGCTCGATCATCAGCACGGCGAACTGTGGAACCTCGCGCCGCCGACTCAGGGGCTGGTTTCGCTGGCCATTCTCGGCATTACCGACCGGCTGGCGATGGCCGAGGCTGACGAAGCGATGACCGTCCACCGCATTGTTGAGGCCACCAAGCTGGCCTTCAGTCTGCGCGACGCGCATATCACCGACCCACGCCACCTGGATGTCGATATTCAAAGCCTGCTGGAACCCACCGCGCTACAGCCGCTGGCGGATAAAATCAACGACCAGCAGGCCGCTCCGTGGGGCACAGGCAAAGGTCCGGGCGATACGGTGTGGATGGGCGTGATCGATAAAAACGGCCTTGCGGTTTCCTTTATCCAGAGCCTCTACCACGAGTTCGGCAGCGGCGTGGTGCTGCCGGATAGCGGGATCGTCTGGCAGAACCGTGGAGCGTCGTTCAGCCTTGACCCGAGCCACCTGCTGGCGCTGGCCCCCGGTAAACAACCGTTCCATACCCTGAACCCCGCCGCCGCACGGCTAAACGATGGCCGGGTGATGGTTTACGGCTCGATGGGCGGCGACGGCCAGCCGCAAACCCAGGCCGCCATCTTCACCCGCTACGTAATGCAAAATGCGCCACTGCAGGAGAGCATCACCCGGCCGCGCTGGCTGCTGGGGCGCACCTGGGGGCAGACTTCGGACTCACTCAAGCTGGAGGGCCGCTTCAGCGCTGAAAGCATCGCCCAACTGCGCGAGCTGGGGCACGACGTTGAAGTTCTGGCCGATTTTAGCGAAGTCATGGGCCACGCCGGGGCGATTGTTCGCCACCCCAATGGCCTGTTTGAGGGGGCCAGCGATCCGCGCAGCAACGGCTCCGCCGCCGGATATTAGGAGCCGATGATGAACACACCACAACCCGAATGGGATGCTTATCTCACACAAATGGAACAGCTGCTGGCGCTGGAGCTGGACGATGAACGCCGCGCAGAGCTCAGGGTGCAGTTCAGCCGCATTGCCGCGATGGCCGGGCCGCTGCTGGTCTTCCCCCTCGACGAGCGGGTCGAAATTGCCGGAGTGTATAAAGCATGAAGCTCAATGAAATGACGATTCACGAAATACAGCGCGCGCTGACCAGCGGTGAACTCAGCGCCAAAGAGATTGCCCGCCATACGCTGGAGAACATCGCCCGCGTTAACCCGCAAATCAACGCCTGGACCCATGTCAGCGAAAAGCGAATGCTGGCTGAGGCGGAGAATATCGACACCCTGCGGCGGGAAAAAAAGCCTCTGCCCGCGCTGGCTGGCGTTCCCTATGCGGTGAAAAATCTGTTTGATGTCGCCGGGCACACGACCCTTGCCGGAGCACAGCTGCTGAGCGACCGTCCTGCGGCGACTGCCGATAGCTGGGCGGTACGCCAGCTGCATAGCGCGGGCGCGCTGCTATCCGGCATGCTGAATATGGATGCCTACGCCTACGGTTTTACCACCGAAAACAGCCACTACGGGGCGACGCATAACCCGCACGATCTTTCACGGATCGCCGGAGGTTCTTCAGGCGGTTCGGCGGCAGCGGTGGCCGCCGGGCTGGTGCATTTTTCGCTGGGGAGTGATACCAACGGCTCTATTCGCGTCCCGGCCTCGCTGTGCGGGATATTTGGCCTGAAGCCGACCTTTGGCCGCTTGTCGCGATCCGGTAGCCATCCGTTCGTCGCCAGTCTCGACCATATCGGCCCGTTTGCCCGCAGCGTTTGCGACCTTTCAGCTGTTTATGATGCGCTACAGGGCCGCGATCCCGCCGATGGTTTTCAGGCCGACAAGGCCAGCGAACGCACGGCTAATCTGCTGCTGCGGGGCCTGGAAGGCCTGCGCTGCGCCACCCTCGGCGGCTATTTTTCAACCTGGTGCGATAACGATGCGCGTACCGCTGTCGCCCGCGTAGCCCAGGCGCTTGGGGCGCATGAAGAGCTGATCTTCCCGGAGGCCGAACTGGCCCGGTCGGCAGCGTTTATTATCAGCGCTTCCGAGGGGGGAAATCAGTACCTGCCAGCCCTGCGCCGCGAACCTGAACGTTTTGAGCCAAATTCCCGCGAGCGCCTGCTGGCAGGGGCGATGATTCCAGCGTCCTGGTATCTTCAGGCCCAGCGCTTCCGCCGCCACGCGCAGCTGGCGTTCAAAGCCCTGTTCGCCCACGCCGATGTGCTGATCGCCCCAGCGACGCCTTGCAGCGCCACGCTCATCGGCGCGCAGACGATGGAGATCAACGGCCAGCCGCTGCCCATTCGCGCCAGTATGGGAATGCTGACCCAGCCTATCTCTTTCCTTGGGTTACCGGTGACCACGGTACCGCTGCGCACGGCGAGCGGGCAGCCGATTGGCCTGCAATTAATTGCCGCGCCGTTTAATGAACAAGCCTGCCTGCGCGTGGCGCGGGCGCTGGAAGAAATGGGCATGACCGATGCCCGACCTGCGGAGATAGCAGCATGATGACGCAAGAGCATATTAACCGCCCGCTCGTCCTCGCCGAGGTAACGGCGGCGTTTTACCGCTATGAGGAGGCGCTGGTGAGCAATGATATTGCGGTGCTGGATGAGCTGTTCTGGCACGATAAGCGCACGGTACGGCTGGGAGCCGGGGAAAACTTATACGGTATCGACGAAATACGCGCCTTCCGCGCCGCCCGTCCTGCGGCCGGTTTGCAGCGCGAACTGCGGCACACCACCATCACCACTTTCGGTGAAGATTACGCGGTGTGCAGCACGGAATTCACCCGAGCAGGCAGCGAGCGCATTGGCCGTCAGCAGCAAACCTGGGTGCGTTTCCCCTTTGGCTGGCGCATCGTCGCCGCCCAGGTCAGTTTGATGAGTTAAGTCCTTGTGCATTTCCCGGTGGCGCTTCGCCTCCGGGAAATCCTGCAACACTCTGCGGCCTTACCCCGGGGGCGGCGCGGTGCGCCTTGCCCGGGCTACGGTTCAGCGTCGCCTGCAGGCCGGTAGCCCGGGTAAGCCGCTTGCGGCGCGACCCGGGGAACAACGTTACCCACCAAACGGATGAAATTCGCGCCAGTGGTCGGCAATCTGCTGACGGGTACAGACCCAAACCTGGTCGTGCTGCTGAACATAATCAAGAAAACGCTGCAGGGCACGGAAGCGGCCCGGACGCCCAAGCAGGCGGCAGTGCATGCCGATAGACATCATCTTCGGCGCGCTGGCCCCCTCTTCATACAGCACATCGAAGCTGTCTTTCAGATAGGTGTAAAACTGCTCGGCGGTATTGAACCCTTGGGCAGTGGCGAAGCGCATATCGTTGGCATCGAGGGTATAAGGCACGATCAGATGCGGCTTACGCGTACCGTCGCTGCACGCCACTTCGCTCCAGAACGGCAAATCGTCGCCGTAATAATCGCTGTCATAATCAAAACCGCCGTGTTCAACCACCAATTGGCGGGTATTGGGGCTATCGCGCCCGGTGTACCAGCCGGTGGGTGGTTTGCCAAAAAGATCGGTTAATACCTGCACCGCTTTATTCAGATGCTCCCGCTCATGCTCAATGGGCATATTCTGGTAATGGATCCAGCGCCAGCCGTGGCTGACCACGTCATAGTTCGCCGCTTTAATCGCCTCGACCACCTCGGGATGACGCGCCAGCGCCATGGCGACGCCGAACACGGTCAGCGGCAGCCCACGCTTGCTGAACTCATTATGGATGCGCCAGAAACCCGCGCGGCTGCCGTACTCATATAATGAGTCCATCGACATATGACGGTCGGGATAGCTGGCGGCACCGATGATGTCGGACAGAAACTGTTCGGAACCGGCATCACCATGCAGCACATGGTTTTCCGAACCCTCCTCGTAGTTCAAAACAAACTGCACGGCAACCCGCGCGTTGTTCGGCCACTGCGCGTGCGGCGGCTGCCCGCCGTAGCCGCGCAGGTCGCGCGGATAATCGTCTGCCCAAAATGCCATCTACCACCTCTTCAATTTAAAATGGATTTAATGCCTGAAATTTGCCGCTCAACGCCTTAGCTTCGGGAAAGGCTAGATCGCCGTACTTGCTGGTCGACAGACCTAACGCCACCAGCGACTCAACCATTTTGACCGCCGCGCTGACGCCATCAATTACCGGCACGCGCAGCTCGCGAGTCAGCTCCTGAGCGATCGTCGCCATTCCGCCGCAGCCCAGCACGATAGCCCCGCAGCCATCCTCCTTTAGCGCCTGAATACAACGCGCGCGCACCTTCTCCTGCGCCAGACCGCTGCCGTCTTCCAGCGCCAGCACCGGTAAATCAATCGCGTGCAGCGCGGCGCAGTGGTCGTGAAAACCATACTGATGCAGGAGATGACGAGCGATAATTAAGGTGCGCGGTAGCGTGGTCACGATGGAGAAACGGGTGGCGACCAGCGTCGCCATATGCATCGCCGCTTCCGCAATCCCCACCACCGGCCCTTGCGCTAGTTCACGCGCTGCCAGCAGACCCGGGTCGCCGAAACAGGCAATCACGTGACCATCCACCCCCTGTTGACGAGCGGCGTTGATCTGCTCGAGCACGCCGACGGCGGCAATGGCTTCATCAAAATGGCCCTCTATTGACGGCACGCCCTCGCTGGGGCAGACCGCCAGAATTTCGGTTCCCGGCGCGGCAACCGCCCGCGCGGCGGCACCGATGGTTTCCGTCATCCCGGGGCTGGTAT
Source organism: Klebsiella sp. RHBSTW-00484 (assembly GCF_013705725.1). Classification (NCBI taxonomy): domain Bacteria; kingdom Pseudomonadati; phylum Pseudomonadota; class Gammaproteobacteria; order Enterobacterales; family Enterobacteriaceae; genus Klebsiella; species Klebsiella sp. RHBSTW-00484. The sequence continues at coordinate 3,807,449 of NZ_CP055481.1, forward strand.
TGGGATTTATCACTTGTATACAAATAGCGGCCATTACGGCTCCTTATAACCGGCAAACAGCCGGGCAAAATCAGGTAAGGTCACGCCAGAACGCTCAAAGCAGAGGCTGGCGACAATATGTTCAAAATGGTGCGTTAGCGCATCGCTCAGAGGCTGCAGCGCTTTGTCGCGTAATAGCTGAATAAGCTGTTCATGATCGTCACAGCGGCAGCCCTGACGCCACGGCGATCCCCATGCCGCAATAACTAATGAAGAGCGCTGGCTCAGGCGGGTCACCATCTCGGTGAGCACTTGATTGCCGGAAATCGCCTGTAGCTGTATATGAAACTCGGCGGAGTAGCGGATCGCCGCCGGGCCGTTATAGCTTTCGTGCGCCAGCTGCTCCTGACGGGTAATGGTTTCCAGCGCCGCCAGATGCGGCGGCTGGCAGCGCGCCAGCACATCCGGCAAATTCGCCACCTCCAGCAACGCGCGGGTGCGAAAGATCTCCTGCGCTTCTTCTACCGTCGGGCTGGCGACCTGTGCACCACGTTTGGGCGTCAAAGTGACCATTTGCACAGTGGCGAGTCGCTGCAGCACTTTTCTGATCCCCGTACGGCTCACGCCAAACACCTCTGCCAGGGCCTCTTCCGGCAGTTTGCTTCCCGGCGGCAGCTGATGCTCAACGATAGCGGTCATCAGCGCCTGATAGATTGATTCGTCTTTGTCATGCAGCTCTGGCGCGGCCTGCAGGCGATGTTGGTTGTTCATTAACCACTCCAATTTTTACTTTTCGATGCCAAATCGTATACATAAAAATAAATTATTGCATACAAAATTAACTGTTTTGGCCTGAATCCTGCAACAACCCCTGCAATCCATTTAAACGGGTTTTCATTTACAGGAGCAGGTTTCATGCCAAATACACAAAATACGCACCAGGTTAAGGCCGCTGATCCCCACGCTGGATACAGCCCAAGACTTTGCAATGAGGATCTGGCGCCGACGCGCGACCAGAACTGGAGCTGGTACAACATCTTTTCTTTCTGGATGTCGGATGTGCACAGCATGGGGGGTTATGTGGTTGCCGCGAGCTTCTTTACTCTTGGCCTGGCAAGCTGGCAGGTGCTGCTGTGCCTGCTGGTGGGGATTTGTATCGTTCAGCTGTGCGCGAATCTGGTGGCGAAGCCCAGCCAGATGGCGGGCGTCCCCTACGCGGTGATTTGTCGTCAGGCGTTTGGCGTCTTCGGGGCCAATATTCCGGCGGTGATCCGCGGACTTATCGCCTTCGCGTGGTACGGAATTCAAACCTATCTGGCGGCCAACGCGCTGATGCTGGTGCTGCTGAAATTCTTTCCTTCGCTGTCGACGTTCACCGAAGCCAGCTTCCTTGGCTTGTCGCATCTGGGCTGGCTGTGCTTCGCCACCATGTGGCTACTGCAGGCAATGGTGTTCTGGCACGGGATGAGCGCCATTAAGCGCTTTATCGATATTGCCGGTCCGGCGGTCTACGTAGTGATGCTGGCGTTAGCGGGATGGATTGTATACAAAACCGGTTTTGACGGGATCTCCTTTACCCTCGCCAGCAAATCGCTGAGCGCCGGGGAGCAAACCTGGCAGATGATCACCGCCACCGCGCTGGTGGTCTCCTACTTCTCCGGTCCGCTGCTCAACTTTGGCGATTTCTCGCGCTACGGTAGAAGCATGGGCGAGATCCGCCGCGGCAACCGCTGGGGCCTGCCGTTCAACTTCCTGCTGTTCTCTATCGTGACCGTAGTGATTGTTTCCGGCACCCAGTCGCTGTTTGGCCGCATGATAACCGACCCGATTGAAACCGTCAGCCGCGTGGGCAACGACCTGGCGGTCGCCATTGGCCTGCTGACCATGATCACCGCCACCATCGGGATTAATATTGTGGCTAACTTTGTCTCTCCGGCGTTCGATTTCTCGAACTGCTCGCCGCAGAAAATCAGCTTCCGTACCGGAGGGATGATTGCCGCCGTCGGGTCAATCCTGCTGACGCCGTGGAACCTGTTTAACTCACCGGAGCTTATCCACTACACCCTCGACGTCCTGGGGGCGTTTATCGGCCCGCTGTTCGGTATCCTGATCGTCGATTTTTACATCATTAAGCGCGGGCAGGTTTCGGTCAACGACCTGTTCGATGACACGCCAAAAGGCCAGTACTGGTACCGCAACGGCTTTAATCCGAAAGCTATCGCCGCGCTGGTGCCCTCCGTCGCTATTGGTCTGATCATCAGCTTTATTCCAGCCCTGCACGAAGTGGCTAACTTTAGCTGGTTTATCGGCGTGTTCCTGAGCGGCGCGGCCTATCGCTGGATTGCCCGCGACGAACGGGTCGGCGCCACTGCCGGTTTTAGCGCTCTCGCCCAGAAAGAGTGATTCTGCTCCCCCCGCCGCGGCATCCTGTCGCGGCGGTTCTCCTCCTGCGCAAACTGGCATCAATCTTGCTCAATTAACCTATCCTTTCGCTAATCCACAAGGCAGCCAAGATGATGGACTACCATGCCGCAGTTCGCGGCGCATTTTTCGATATCGCCGCTGTTGCCGATAGCGCTGACGATATCGCCCGCCACGCGCGCTATCTGGAGGATGGTATTTTGTTTCTCCGGGACGGGTGCATTCAGGCGCTGCTGCCCTGGCAGGAGGGCGAACAATATTTGCATCCGCTGAAGGGCTATCGCGACCTGCGCGGTAAGCTGCTGCTCCCCGGCTTTGCCGATGCCCACGTGCATTATCCGCAGACCGAAATGATTGGCGCATTCGGCGAGCAGCTACTGGAGTGGCTCACTACCTATACGTTTCCGGTGGAGAGCCAGTTTGCCGACGCCGACTACGCCGCGGAGATCGCGCAATTTTTCGTTAACCAGTTGCTGAGCCACGGCACCACCACCGCGCTGGTATTTTGCACTTTGCATCCGCAATCGGTCGATGCGTTGTTTAGCGAAGCGCTACGGCTGAATATGCGCTTGCTCGCCGGGAAAGTGATGATGGACCGCCACGCGCCGGATTATCTGAGCGAAAGCGCAGAGCAAAGCTACCGACAAACCCGCGAGCTGATCCAGCGCTGGCACCAGCGCGGCCGCCTTGGCTACGCCATTACACCACGCTTCGCGCCAACCTCGACGCCGGAGCTGCTGGCAGCGGTGCAGCAGCTGCGGGAAGAGTTTCCCGATACCTGGCTGCATACCCACCTGAGCGAAAACCTCAACGAAGTCGCTTGGGTGAAAAGCCTGTGGCCGGAACATGAGCACTATCTTGATGTTTACCATCACTATCGGTTGACCGGCGAGCGCAGCGTATTCGCCCACGGTATTCATCTGGCGGATGCAGAGTGGCAGTGCCTGCACGAGACCGGTTCAGCGCTGGCCTTTTGCCCGACCTCAAACCTGTTTCTCGGCAGCGGACTGTTTCGTTTACCGACCTGCTGGCAAAAAAAGGTGCGGATGGGTATCGGTAGCGATGTTGGCGCAGGCACCACCTTCAGTATGCTGCGAACCCTCGGTGAGGCGTATAAAGTGAGCCAGCTGCAAAGCTACCGCCTGCGCGCCAGCGAAGCGTTCTACCATGCCACTCTCGGCGGCGCGCGCGCCCTGCGTCTCGATGAGAAGATTGGTAATTTCCAGCCTGGAAAAGAAGCCGATTTTGTGGTTATCGATCCGGCGGTCACGCCTCTTCAGCGCTTACGCAACGGGCGTTGCAAAGATATCTATGAGCAGCTGTTCGTCCTGATGACCCTGGGCGATGAGCGTAATATCAGCGAGACGTGGGTGAACGGCGAGCGCGTATGGGGTGATGCAATAGCGGAGTAGCTTTTTCCCGGGTCGCGGCGCAAGCGCCTTACCCGGGCTACCTGACCACAAGCGGCTGCGGACGCGTAGCCCGATGTGATGGACACCTCCTACCTTACGGCATCAAAGTGCCAGACTGAGGTGTTAACTTCAGAGTCCCGGAGGAGGTGCCCATCATGAATATTAAACGCATTGGTCTCGACCTGGCTAAAAATATCTTTCAGATACACGCGGTAGATCACCATGAACAGGTCGTCTTACGTCAGGCTTTACGTCGTGACGCCATGACGGCATTTTTTACCCGCCTTTCTCCCTGCCTTATCGGCATTGAAGCCTGTGGCTCTTCCCATTACTGGGCTCGCGAACTGACTCGCATGGGTCATTCCGTGCGTATCATTCCCCCTCAATTCGTTAAACCTTATCTCAAAGGCAACAAAAATGATGCCAATGATGCTGGAGCTATCTGCGAGGCTATCAGCCGCCCCGGCATGCGCTTTGTTGCCATGAAAAACGAAAGGCAACAGACACTGCAGGCTGAGCATCGGGTCCGGGCGCGTCTCATTCGTGAACGAACGGCGCTGAGTAACGAGATTCGGGGCTTCCTGGGTGAGTTCGGTCTGGTGCTGCCGGTGGGGATAAACCGGTTGCGCAAAGCGTTGCCTGAGATACTGTCGGAGCAGGATAAATGGGATGACCGCTTTATGCGGCTGCTGTGTGAACTGGCAGAAGAGTTAAAGGGGCTGGATGAACGGGTAGCGCACCATGACAGCTGGCTTCAGCAGACGGCCCGTGAAGATATCCGGGTAAAACGGCTGCTGGCGATAGAAGGCATGGGACCGGTGGTGGCCAGTGCGCTGGTGGCGGCAGTGGGTGATGCCCGGCAGTTCAGAAATGGCCGTGAAATGGCGGCGTATCTGGGTCTGGTTCCGCGTCAGCACTCAAGCGGAGGGAAAGAGCGACTGGGGCACATCAGCAAGCGGGGAGACAGCTATGTGCGGACGCTGCTGATACACGGAGCTCGTTCGGTGTTAAAAGCCTGTAAAGAGAAAACGGACAGACGAAGCGAGTGGCTGAAAGCGCTGGCAGAAAGGCGTAACCGAAACATTGCGACAGTGGCGCTGGCGAACAAGAATGCACGAATAGCGTGGTCCATCCTGAGTCGGGAAGAAGATTACCATGGGTTACAGGCAGCCGGTTAACCGGCAGTGTGTAACCCATGGAGTAAAAAAGCAGTAACCTGTCGTGAGATTGCGAAGACATTGAAGCAGATGAGTAACAGGTAAGACCGGCACCTTAAAATCCGCGCTGGCCGCAGGCTCCCTGAAAAACAAAGCCGCTAGCCCGACAGGAAGAAGGTGCGCAGATAACATCATGGCCGGATACGACGGTATCGAAAGAGAGGCCGGATATACGCACGCAACTTACCGCGTTAAACAGATGAAAAGATGTCTTGCATAACGGGAGGTGTCCATATACGGACAGGCGCGCAGCGCCACCTCCGGGGGAATTTAGCTGCCGCGATAGGTCGACCAGCCGCCGGGAGCAATTAAAAATGGTAGATGAAAATGGTCGTCCGCCGCCTCGCGGATGGCAAAATCAATCTGCGCGTTCAGATACAGCGTCTCGCGCCCGCTGGCGGCAAACCATTCGCCAATCTCCGCCGTCAGTTGGTAACGCCCTACAGTCATTGGCCCCGAGCCGAACGCGCCGATACGGCCATTATTATCGGTAACGCCGCTAGCAATACGCACGCCCTCCCGCGCCAGCACAACCCTGATGCCCTGTGCCGGTTGACCGGTAGAAATATCCAGAATATGGGTGCTTAAGGTGCTCATTCGCCAATAACTCCTTCCAGTCTTAATAAGGTGATTTCGCGCAGTTGCGCTAACGCGTCCTGTACTTCTTCGCTATCGCCGTTGTGCAACCGACGCGATAACGCCGCTAAGATCTCATCCCCGCTGCGCCCTTTGGCGCGAATCAAAAAGACCCGGCTAAACCGTGCTTCGTAGCGGGCATTGCCCTCTTTCAGCGCCTGGGTCAGCCGGACATCGCGATCGTTAACGTTCCCTTGTTCCTGACGTGAGAGCGCCGCATGCGCCTCTTGCCCTGCGGGCTTCTCGCCGATACGCGGATGGGCGCTCAGCGCCTCATTCAGCTCCGCTTCCCCCCACTCCTGCATCAGCTGCTGCGCGGTGCTGAGCAGCACGGCAAAATTAGCAAATGGTCGTGCCTGTATCAGCGACGCTGACCAGATTGGAAGCGCTACGCAAGGCTGAAGCACAGCGCGAGCATCGTCTTGACTGAGCTGATTAAAGCGTTCCAGAGAAATCATAGTGGCTCCTTTAGCCTTACTCACAACCTGAACCTTGCATAAACCACGCCAAACCGCCCCCACGTGAAACAATAGATTCCCCATAACTCAATTAGCAATTTTTGATTCATAAAAAGGCACTCGCGGTGGCAAAACGCACTACTTTGGCGCATTTACGCCGCCCTTTGCCGTAAATATCGCCGTTCAACAGGGTGGTACGCAAATTGCTCAAGCCAATAACGACCCAGGCAAAGGAGAAGTAAATGAAAGCATTAGTTATCGGCGGCGGAATTGGCGGCCTGAGCGCGGCGGTGGCGCTGAAAAATGCAGGCGTAGACTGCGAAGTGTTTGAAGCAGTTAAAGAAATTAAGCCGGTGGGCGCGGCTATCTCTATCTGGCCCAACGGCGTGAAGTGTATGCAGCATTTGGGCATGGGCGAGATTATCGAGAACTACGGCGGCCCGATGCATTTTCTGGCTTACAAGGATTACCTGCGGGGAGAGAACCTTACCCAGTTCAGCCTTGCTCCGCTGGTGGAGCGCACCGGAGGTCGTCCCTGCCCGGTGTCCCGCACCGAGTTGCAGCGAGAAATGCTCGACTTCTGGGGGCGCGATGACGTGCAGTTTGGTAAACGGGTCACCCGCTGCGAAGAACACGCTGACGGCGTTCGCGTCTGGTTTACCGACGGGTCGATGGCTGAGGGGGATTTTTTAATTGCCGCCGACGGTAGCCATTCAGCGCTGCGCCCTTACGTTCTCGGCTTTAGCCCGGAGCGGCGCTACGCGGGCTACGTTAACTGGAATGGTCTGGTAGAAATCGATGAGGCGATTGCGCCGGGTAATCAGTGGACGACCTTTGTCGGCGAGGGCAAACGCGTGTCGCTGATGCCGATTTCTGATGGGCGGTTTTACTTTTTCTTTGATGTTCCGCTTCCGGCAGGGCTTGCTGAGGATCGCAACACGTTGCGGGCGGATCTCAGCCGTTATTTCAGCGGTTGGGCGCCGCAGGTGCAGAAGCTGATTGCTGCTCTCGATCCGCAGACCACCAACCGGATTGAAATCCATGATATTGAGCCGTTTGATAAGCTGATCCGCGGTAGGGTCGCTCTGCTGGGCGACGCCGGGCACAGCACCACCCCGGATATCGGCCAGGGCGGCTGCGCGGCGATGGAAGATGCGGTGGTGCTGGGAGATCTGTTCCGCCAGAGCCACGATATTGCCGGGGGATTGCAGCAGTATGAAGCGCTGCGCCGCGACCGGGTTCGCGACCTGGTGCTGAAAGCGCGTAAACGTTGTGATGTGACCCATGGCAAAGATATGGCGCAGACGCAAGCCTGGTACCAGGAGCTGAAAACCGAGACCGGTGAGCGGATTATCAACGGTCTGTGCGAAACCATTCAGGGCGGCCCGTTGGGGTAAAGATGTTGGCATCTGCGCCCTTCCCGGCTCGCGGCGTAAACGCCTTGCCCGGGGGAAGACCGGAGGGTGTTGTAGAATCTTCCCGGAGGCGATGCTGCGCATCTGTCCGGGCTACTCGTCCGCAGGGGATGGCGTCTGCATCTCCTCCATCACCGCGGTGAGTTTCTGAATCGCCATTTGCGCCGGGCGGGAAAGCTGGCGCGAGGGAGCGGTACACAGGGCCAGGGTGAGAGGTCGTAGCAACTTGTTGCGCAGCGGGACAAACGCCAGCTGCCCGCTTTTTACCTCATCCAGCACGTCCAGGCGGCTGAGGATGGTCACACCGCTGCCTTTGAGCACCAGCGACTTAATCAGCCGGATATCGTTGCAGCTGATGCTGTTCGCCGGAGAAAAATCATAATGCCGATAGAGCATCGCAACCCGCTCATGGACGATCAGCGGCGCACCGGGAAGAATATGCCGCTCCTCGCTTAGTTCACCCAATGAGAGCATCGCAGCATGCGCCTGGGGATGAGCCGGGCGCATCACCACGCCCATCTCCAGCTCTGCAAAGGCCAGCACGCTCAGCCCGGCCTGGCCTTCGGGGTCCAGAATCAAGCCAAAATCGAGATCCGCTTGCCGCACCTTCTGGCTGACGGTATGGCTGTCCGCCACCTGCAGATTCAGCTCCAGCCACTGCCAGCTGGCGATGATCTCCGCCAGCGCGGCGGCAAAGCATCCTTCCGCCAGCGCCTGCACCATACCAACGCTAACGGTACCGCGCTTCAGCCCCTGCAGCTCATCAAACTTCTGCCGCGTCAGATGAAACTCCTTTTGCCAGCGCAGCAGGTCGTTGTACAGCAACTCTCCGGCGGTGGTCATGCGCAGCCCTTCCGGCAGGCGCTCAAACAGCGGCGTGCCGAAGGCTTCTTCCGCCTGCAAAATTTGCCGGTTAATGGCCGAGGCGGAAATATGCAGTTTTTCCGCCGCCCGCCGCAGGCTGCCGCTGCGGGCTACTTCGGCAAAATAGAGAGCAAAACGCGAAAATGGGCTCATGAGTACCTGTTCTCTTTTTTGCAACAGCTAACTGACTTAATGGCGATGGATGTCAACACCCTAATATGGCAACAATAAACTCACAACAATTAAACAAATGTTTTTTGTGAGCAGGAAGAGAAGCCATGAACAGACAACAACCCACCCCACCCGCCCATTGCACCTTTGAGCCTGAAGACTGGCTGCGCCTGGCGAAATGCTGGCACCCGGTCGCCCGCGCCTGCGATATTGGCCCCGCGCCGGTGAAAGCCGTCCTGCTTGATGAGCAATTGGTTATCTATCGAATTAAGGGACAGGTGGTGGTCGCTCGCGACGTCTGCCCCCATCGCGGCGTGCCGCTGACGCTCGGTTTTCATGATGAGGAAGGGATCGTCTGCCCCTACCATGGCCTGCGCTTCGGCGAAGATGGCCGCTGTAACCGCATCCCTTCCAGTCCTGACCAGCCGGTGCCGGCAAAGCTTAACCTCACCTCTTTTGCGATGGAGGAGCGCTATGGGCTGATCTGGACCTGCCTGGCCTTCGACCCGGAAAATCCCATGCCGCTACCGGTGATGCCGCACTGGCACGACGACGGCTTCCAGCAAATTAACTGCCCGGCATTTGAAGTCAACGGCTTTGCGGGCCGCCAGGTAGAGGGCTTTCTTGATGTCGCCCATTTTGCGTGGATCCATACCGATACCTTCGCCGACCCGGATAATCAGGTGGTGCCGAACTACAATCCGCAGGAAACGGCGTTTGGTTTTATCGCCGATTACTGGAGTTCGGTCGGCAACTATCCCGCCAGCTCCGAATTTCGCGCGCCGGAAGGCTTCCAGTGGCTGCGCCGTTTCGAGATGCATCTGCCGTTTACCGCCACCCTGACGATTCATTTCCCCGGTGACGCCAGGCTGGTGATTATGAACGCCGCCTCACCGGTTTCCTCGCGGATAACCCAGATGTTCGCACCCATCGCACGCAATTTCGACCTGCACGTGCCGGTGGAAGATGTCCACGCGTTTAACCTGCGCGTCTTTGAGGAAGATCGCCTGATGGTGGAGACCCAGCGCCCGGAAAGATTACCGCTGGATTTAACCCTCGAAGCGCATATCCCCGCCGATCGCAGCTCTATCGCCTATCGGCGCGGGCTGAAGAAAATGGGCTTCGGCGACTTTTTCCTCGTCTGAGTGGAGAATCATTGTAAGCACACCCGTTTTAGTTCCACGCACTTTTTGAGATTTCCGGGGTTTCAGCCATCAGCCGGTACTCTTCCGGTGTCAGGTTATTCAGGGATTCGTGGGGGCGCTCGCCGTTATATTCAGCCAGCCAGCGCTCTGTAATTTCCCGTGCTTCATTCAGTGTTCTGAACAGATAAAAATCCAGTATTTCTGTCCGGTATGTCCGGTTGAACCGTTCGATAAAGGCATTCTGCGTTGGCTTGCCGGGCCTGATAAATTCCAGCATTACACCATGTTCTTCTGCCCATTGTGCCAGTGTCAGCGAGACCAGCTCCGGGCCGTTATCCATCCGCATCTTCAGCGGATATCCGCGGTTTGCCACGATCCTGTCCAGCACTCTCACGACCCGCTGCGCCGGGATATTCAGGTCAATTTCGATCGCCAGTGCTTCGCGGTTAAAATCATCCACCACGTTAAAAGTCCGGAAGCGTCTGCCGCACACCAGCGCATCGTGCATAAAATCGATGGACCAGCTCTGGTTCATCGCCTCTGGCGTCGCCAGCGGAGCAGGATTGTGCACCGGCAGACGCTGTTTTCCCTTACGGCGAAAATTCAGTTTCAGCAGGCAGTAAATCCGGTGAACGCGTTTATGGTTCCAGGTGTTACCCTGCCTGCGCAGCACCTGAAAAAGCTTCTTAAATCCGTAGCGGGGATAGCGTTCAGCCGCCTCTGTCAGCTTCTGGATCACCGGTTCATCGCGCCGGGTATCGGGCTGATAAAAATATACCGTCCTGCTCAGCGATAATGTCCTGCACGCCTGGCGAATGCTCATGGCAAATTGTGCCGTCAGATAGCTGACGAGCTCCCGCTTTATCGCTGGTTTTAAAGCTTTTTTTCGATAACGTCTTTCAGTGCACGGCACTCGAGACTCAGGTCCGCAAACATCTGTTTAAGCCGGCGGTTCTCGTCCTCAAGATCTTTGATTTTTTTGATATCAGCGGCTTCCATCCCACCATATTTCGCCTTCCAGTTGTAGTAACTGGCTTCGGAAATAGCGGCTTCGCGACACACATCTTTGACGGTCCTGCCAGCTTCGACGGATTTCAGGACGGCGATGATCTGGTGCTCGGTGAATCGGATCTTACGCATAGCGATCTCCTCAGGGGACATAATCAGTATGTCGGAAGATCTCTAAAAGTGAATGGTTCGTTTTTCAGGGATACTTACATTGGTGTACGACAGGAAGGTAAAGATCACCCCTTCTCTCGATGCCCCACTTCTTGAAAAACAGGCATAAAAAAACCCGCTCAGGCGGGCTTTTTTTGGTCTTGAACCTCAAAATATTCCAACAGAATATTCCAACAGTATTCCAATACCCCAAAGCAACAAGGGGTTACCTTTCGGTAACCCCTTGTTTTATTTGGCGGAAGCGTAGAGATTCGAACTCTAGAACCCTTTCGGGTCGCCGGTTTTCAAGACCGGTGCCTTCAACCGCTCGGCCACGCTTCCAATGAGGCGCACTATAAACACCTCCGTTCGGGCTGTAAAGCACGATTTTATTCAACCGCCTTAAAAATAAACAAAATCGTGCTATTCGCCTGAAATTCAGGCGGTTTGCGCAGAATTTCAGCGAAAAGCACCGTCTCTGCGTTAGTGTTTTTTGATGTACATATCTTTGGTGTAGTAATACCCCAGCTTGTCAGGCATGAACCCACCCACCCACGGCTTCACCAGGTGTGTGCGCACATAGTGATAAACCGGAACGGCAGGTACATCCTGCCCCAACATATCCTCGGCCTGCTGGTAGAACTTACCTCGGGTCGCCGCATCAGCCGCTTTGGCCGCATTATGCAGCGCCTCATCGTAGGCAGGATTGCTGTATTGGGTAGTGTTTTCACTATCGCCAGTACGGAAGTTATTAAGGAAAGTCGCCGCGTCATCATAATCGGCAATCCACGAATAGCGCACAGCGTCAAAATTATGCGTATGCATGGTATCGAGCATGGTCTTCCACTCCTGGTTTTGCAGCTTGACCTCAACGCCAAGATTCTTTTTCCACATCGAACTGGCAGCAATGGCAATTCTCTGGTGCGATTCCGAAGTGTTGTAGAGCAGATAAAACACCAGTGGATGGGCCTCATTATAGCCCGCCTCATTCAGCAGCTTTTTCGCCTCGGCAATACGTTTATCGCGCGGCCAGCTGGCATACTCCGGGTTTTGCAGTTTGACTCCACCAACTTCCGGCTGACTGATAAGCCATGCCGGACGCTGTCCCTGCCCCAGCACCTTCTCGGCGATAATATCTTTGTCGAGCGCCATATTCAGCGCGCGACGTACACGGGGATCGTTAAACGGTGGACGGGTGGTATTGAACTCGTAATAGTAGGTTGCCAGCTGCGGCGAAACATCCAACTGATTACCAATGGTTTTCTTAAGCTGGGCAAACTGATTAATCGGCACGGTATAAACAATATCGATCTCACCAGCTTTATAGCGATTCACATCGGCGGCTTCGGAGCTTATCGGCAGACATGTCACCTTATTGATAACGGTATGCGCATTGTCCCAGTAGCGCGGATTGCGCTCGGCCACGATGCGTTCATTCACTACCCAGGTTGAGAGCTTATAGGGACCGCTGGTCACCATGTGCTCCGGCTTAGTCCACTTATCGCCATAACGCGCGATGAGCACTTTATCGAGTGGAACCATCGAAGGGTGTGCCAGCATTGCCAGGAACGCCGCATTCGGCTGATTCAAAGTTACCTCAAGAGTCGTGTCATCAATGGCTTTCACCCCCAGCGTCTCGGGCGTTTTTTGCCCTCGCGCGATCTCCGCAGCGTTGACGATATGCATGTTACCAGGATAACTCGCATAGGGGGAAGCGGTAAGCGGTGAGACCAGGCGCTGCCAGCTCCAGACAACATCCTGCGCGGTGATTGCCGAACCGTCGGACCAGGTCACTCCTGGGCGTAAATGAAATGTCCAGACGGTGTTATCCTTATTTTCCCATTTTTCCGCCAGTCGAGGCTGGATCTCCCCCGCCGGTGAAACGCTAACCAATCCTTCAAAGAGATCGCTGAGGATATTAAACTCAACGTCACTTTCGACTTTATGCGGATCCAGCGATGATGGCTCGCTACCGTTATTTCTGACTAACTCCTGCTTCTCTGCCAATACCGTTCCCGGCGGCACATGGGCGGCCAGCGCCGGGATTACCATTGAGAACAGGCCGACCGCCAGTAACACACGTGTGATGTGATTATATTTTTGTGATTTCATATCCCTTGCCTTTATTACGTTTGGTTTGTACCCTCTCCAGACTTAGTCGTAGAATGGCAATAACACAATATTTTTCAGTTACTTATCAGGTTTAGATCTAATTTTTCAAACTGAACATAAGAACATGCTATTCACGTGATATTTTACGGAATAATATGCTATACAAAGCCGTTCAGGGCTAAGTAAAGATGGGTAAAAGCACTATGGCTTCAGCTCTGCTTTTTTTATGCTTGGTTATTAATTACATCTGTCATAAGAGAGTGACTCATGGATCGTATAATTACATCGTCGCGTGACCGTTCATCGCTGCTCAGCACGCACAAAGTTCTGCGAAACACCTATTTCCTGCTTAGCCTGACGCTGGCATTCTCCGCCATTACGGCGACGGCCAGCACCGTGCTAATGCTACCTTCTCCTGGTCTGATTTTGACGCTGGTCGGTATGTATGGCCTGATGTTCCTGACCTATAAAACAGCGAATAAGCCGGTCGGTATTCTGTCGGCATTCGCCTTTACTGGCTTCCTGGGTTATATCCTGGGGCCAATGCTTAACGCTTACCTGTCTGCAGGCATGGGCGATTTGATTGGTCTGGCGCTGGGCGGTACCGCGCTGGTGTTCTTCTGCTGCTCGGCCTACGTGCTGACCACGCGCAAAGATATGTCTTTCCTTGGCGGGATGCTGATGGCGGGCGTGGTGGTCGTGCTTATCGGTATGGTCGCGAACATTTTCCTGCAGTTGCCAGCTCTGCACCTGGCGATCAGCGCGGTGTTTATCCTGATTTCTTCAGGCGCCATCCTGTTTGAGACCAGCAACATCATCCGCGGCGGTGAAACCAACTACATCCGTGCGACCGTTAGCCTGTACGTCTCGCTGTACAACATCTTCGTCAGCCTGCTGAGCATCCTTGGCTTCGCCAGCAGAGACTAACCTTCTCCCCGACAGTTCCGAGGCCCCGCTTATGCGGGGCCTTATTTTTTGCTACACTGCCGCCAGTTTCAGCGGTATGTGAAAAATTATGTTTATCTTTGAAGACAATGAAATTGAGACCGATAACGACGGTTATCTGAAAGATACCACCCAGTGGAATGAAGCGATGGCGATAGTTATCGCTGGGCAGGAAGGGATTACCCTGTCCGCTGAGCATTGGGAAGTGGTGCGCTTTGTGCGCGATTTTTACCTGGAGTTCAACACTTCACCAGCCATTCGTATGCTGGTGAAAGCGATGGCGAATAAGTTCGGCGAAGAGAAAGGCAACAGCCGCTACCTTTACCGTCTGTTCCCGAAAGGCCCGGCTAAGCAGGCGACAAAAATTGCCGGGCTGCCCAAACCGGTCAAATGCATCTAATACAGAATGGCGAATTTTAGCCACTCTCTGGTGGGTTGATGGGGTTCTGCCAGCACTCTGTCGACCCGCGCGCTGCGTGGCCCACCGGCCTTCAGCCAGTCAATTAACTTATCCACCTGCTGAGATTCGCCACAGGCGAGAACCTCCACGCCACCGTCATCAAGATTACGCGCATAACCCGTTAGCCCGAGCCGTAGCGCCTCACGCTGGGTTGAATAGCGAAAGCCGACGCCCTGAACGGAGCCGTATACCCACGCCATCGTGCAAACCGTTGCCATGTTCCCTCTCCTTTTCGGCTAATGAACTCATTACTGAGGATAGCAAATTCTTTCAATGTACATGCTTGGGCAATACGCCATAATGCTGGCGAAAACGGGCGGTAGATACTCCGCATCAGGCCACCCTTAATTTGTTTATCGCCCGGCTATAGCCGTTAATTCCGCACTGGCGATTACGTGGCTATGCAACATAAAACCGACATTGCCCACTTGCTTCACCATCAATGGGCAATGTCGGCGTGTCGAGCGCCCACACCGTAAAGCGATAGCGATGAGGTTTATCCCCGGCAGGTGGACACGCGCCGCCAAAACCCGCATAACCAAAGTCATTACGCCCTTGTACCGCCCCGACAGGCAGTTTTACGTTATTTTTATCGCCAGCGCCAGCGGGCAAACTCGCCACCTGTGCGGCGATATTGACGACCGTTCAGTGCCACCAGCCGCTGCCGGTTGGCGCATCCGGGTCGTAAGCGGTCACTGCAAAACTGCGGGTGCCCGCAGGCGCATTTTTCCAGGCGATTTGCGGCGAGATATTTCCGCCTGAGCAGCCAAAGCCGCCAAACCAGTGCGCCTGCGCCAGAGTCGCACCTTCGCGCATATCCGCACTGCTGACGCTAAAGGGGGCGGCAATCGCCACGCCGCTCATCATAGCCATTATCGCAGCCACTAATTTTAATTCTGTTTTCATTGTGTTTTCCTCCATGCGTGAGGAAAACACTGTAAGATCCCGGCGTGATTTTTATTGTGCCAAAGCGCCTGTGTTTTGTGCCGAAACGCTCACCTGTCAATACCGGTGGAATGGTGCTTGCATCGGCCACTTGTGCTAACCTACGCGCCATTTTTCGGTGCCGACATCCCTGTTGCTTAAAGGTAGCCCCATGACAGATTCCGTTTTTCCCCGCTTAGTGTTAACCAAAGGACGCGAGAAATCCCTGCTGCGTCGCCATCCATGGATTTTCTCCGGTGCTGTCGCCCGGATGGAAGGTAAAGCCCGTTCCGGTGAAACCATCGATATCGTTGATTCACAGGGAAAATGGCTGGCCCGCGGGGCGTTCTCTCCTTCTTCACAGATCCGCGCCCGCGTCTGGAGCTTTGATCGCGATGAAGCCATCGATAACGCCTTCTTCGAGCGTCGCCTGCAGCAGGCGCAAACCTGGCGCGAGTGTCTGGCGGCCCGCGACGGCCTTGATAGCTATCGTCTGATTGCCGGTGAATCCGACGGCCTGCCGGGCGTGACCATCGACCGTTTTGGCGACTTTTTTGTTCTGCAGCTGCTGAGCGCCGGTGCGGAATATCAGCGTGCGCCTATCGTTAGCGCGCTGCAAACGCTATTCCCGAACTGCTCTATCTACGATCGCAGCGACGTCGCGGTGCGCAAAAAAGAGGGTTTGGATCTGGCGCAAGGCCCGGTCGTCGGCGAACTGCCGCCTGCCCTGCTGCCGATTACCGAACATGGTATGCAGTTGTTGGTGGACATTCAGGGCGGTCACAAAACCGGTTATTACCTCGACCAGCGCGACAGCCGTCTGGCGACGCGTCGTTATGTTGCTGATAAGCGTGTGCTGAACTGCTTCTCCTATACCGGTGGTTTTGCCATTTCCGCATTGATGGGTGGCTGCAGTCAGGTGGTCAGCGTTGACACCTCACAGGAAGCACTGGACGTCGCAAAACAGAACGTTGAGCTGAATAAGCTGGATCTGTCGAAAGCGGAGTTTGTCCGTGATGACGTCTTCAAGCTGCTGCGTAAATATCGCGATCAGGGCGAGAAGTTCGATGTGATTGTGATGGACCCGCCGAAGTTCGTTGAAAACAAAAGCCAGCTGATGGGCGCCTGCCGCGGCTATAAAGACATCAACATGCTGGCGATCCAGTTGTTGAACCCCGGCGGCGTGCTGCTGACCTTCTCCTGCTCCGGCCTGATGACCACCGATTTATTTCAGAAAATCATCGCCGATGCCGCCCTGGATGCCGGGCGTGATGTACAATTTATAGAACAGTTCCGTCAGGCTGCCGATCACCCGGTGATTGCAACCTACCCGGAAGGGCTGTATCTGAAAGGGTTTGCCTGCCGCATCATGTAAGTTGAAAAGTGGATAATCTGCCCGCATATAGCAGGTAATCACGTTTCCCAGGAGGTGCTTATGATAGCCAGCAAATTCGGTATCGGCCAACAGGTTCGCCACACGCTCCTGGGTTACCTGGGCGTCATTGTGGATGTCGATCCTGAGTACTCGCTCGCAGAGCCGGAAGAGGACGAAATCGCCGCTAACGACGAACTGCGCATGGCCCCCTGGTATCACGTGGTTATGGAAGACGATGATGGGCAGCCGGTTCACACTTACCTTGCGGAAGCGCAGCTAAGCAGCGAATCCAGCGACGAACACCCTGAACAACCTTCAATGGATGAGCTGGCGAGAACGATTCGCCAGCAGCTTCAGGCGCCAAGGCTGCGGAATTAACCCCCTTAGTTTTATCCCAGCAGATAAAAGTCCTGCCCGAAAAGTCAGGACTTTTTAGCGCTTCCACACAGCTTCAGTTGTAGGTTATGGTAAATGTCGCAGTGCCATTAGCGATACCGGCGATCACCCGGGAGCCGGTCTGATAGTAACGCGCTTTCAGCTTGACCACTTCATTGCCACCGTAGATAGATGTGTAGTAGTAAGTTTCCCGGCCAAATACCACCGCGCTTCCGCCATTGGGCTGATACCAGAGCTGAATACCTACCCCCGTTGCCGCCATATCTCCCGGTTGAGAGTCCAACGTCATTACGCCAGGAGTACTGGAAACATCAGCATCGGCGTCTATTCGTACATTAATTTTGGCATCTTTATCACAGCTAAGAGGAATATTAAAAGGCTGCCATGGTGTCGCACTACCGGGGCCACTAAATTCAGATTTCAAATGTTTTCCCAAAGGTACATCAACCGTCGATGAAAGCAGCGTACAGGTTGGGATAACAATTCGCCCTCCCCCCATAACGCGTAATTCGCTGACATAATGATTCCCTACTCCATAAACCACATAGGTACCGGTTTGTAATGCGCCTGCGGAAATTGGGCCTGTTTTGATTAATTCCACCTGCCATTCTGGCCCTCCGTGCCAAATTAAATGAGTATCATTGCGTTGAACGACATCGTAAGGATCTTTAGGTACCAGCACCGAGCCTCCTGTCGGATACAGCCAGTGAATCCTGATACCAACACCGGGGACATTGGTCGGCGCAATCCCATTCCCATCAGTCGCCCAGCCATTAATGTATTTAACCCCTCTGTTCGAACCCGCTGGGCAGGTAGCATATTGCTCGCCATTATGATTTTCACTTACCTTTGTTTCATAAAAAACGCTACCCATCGGCAGGCTATTGGGTACCACAAATTGATTGGGGAAATTAAATATCAGTGGGCGGTTTTGCCAACCGTTAACCACCTGGCAATCAGCATTTGCGTCTATAGTGAGTGAAAAAAGCGCCAAAAGAATAAGATAACGAGCTATGTTCATCAGCGACACTCCTCCCTGAGATGAATAATCGCCTGCCCGCCTGCTGGGGGCAATTTAAGCAATACTCTGCAGTGTTGTGTTTTACTCCAGGAGACCGTCAAATGTTCTTCGCTCTGTATTCCTGAGAGATAAACTACGCCTTCATTACCGACGATACCGCTTCCTGTCGAAGTAGACACAATCGCCCCAAAAGGAACCGGGGCCCCCTTCGAGGTCAAAGAAACCAGCACGCGGTGACCAACACGTGTACTGTAACGTGCCACAACGACCGCTCCCTGTGTCGGGATAACCGTTTTAACCGGCGTGTCGATATCAACATCATCATCAAGATCTTCCACATCCAGCATGATGCTGTTTTTCCGATAAGCGCTAACGTAAGGAAGCACCGCATTCCCCCAGGGATCGGTCTTGATACCTGGATAATTTTGCACCTTAATCCCTTTGACGCCTGGCGTTCTGACGATCACCATCTGATCGGCAAGCGGCTGAGAAAACGTGACTCCGTAAGGGTGCAAGACCACTCCGCCTTTAAGGCCGTAATTAAGCTGTCGCGCATTGCCGCTGTTGCTGTAACCCGCGTTCATTTCCGCATACTGGCCTTTATAGTCAGCGCTGAGATTTCCCCCCGAGCGTTCACTTTGCGAATAACTCTGCTGCACGTTATAGCTAAGATTACGATCGGCAAGTGCATTACCGCCGATTCCTATTTGCGCTCGGGTATTACCTTTTTTTACGCTACTGGTGCTGAGATTTGCCCAGCTATCGCTAAGTAACCCTGAGAGCGGGATCTGGACGTTGACTGCGAGCTGCTTTTCTCCTTCAGATGTCCCATTTTGCGACTGCGTTTGACTATACAGTATGTTGTAACTAATATAACTTAATTGACCACTCCAGCCACCGCTAAACGTCAGCTCGCGGTCTTTTTTATGCCAGTAATTTTGCTGCCAGGCTGACAAAAACAGCGATCCAACGGCTCCCAAACGTTGAGAAAGTTCTAATTGCAGACGCTGGCGGCGACGATCATCTCGGCTGCCATCACCGCTGTTAAGCGCATCGGCAAAAGTGTAAAAACCGCTGGTGGAATAGCGATAGCCTGCCAGGCTAATGTTCGTCCCCGTTATCGCGATACTTTTCGAATACAACAAGCGATACGACGCACCGTTTCCTGCGTTCGCGCGCGCCGCGGTCACATCCGCAGACACCGCGCCAACAGTCCCTAGCCCGAAACCAATGCCCAACGCGTAAGCACGATAATCCTCGGCATACTGCACGCCGTTGTATACCGTCATCCCGTTTGCCAGCCCATACATCGAGGTCAGTTGCGCAAAAGCGGGTTCATCCTGACTGTCGCGATACTTACCCACCGTTGCGGCGTATTTCAATCGCCCCTCGCGCTGCATCCTTGGCACGGCGGAAAAGGGCTGGATAAACGAATGCTCGCTGCCGTCCGCTTCCCGAACCGTCACCGTCAAATCACCGCCCGACGACGTCGGATAAAGATCGCTGAGCGTGAATGCGCCCGGTGCAACATAGGTTCGCAGAATCGTGTAACCATTTTGCTTCACCGTCACTTCCGCACTCGAATGCGCTATCCCACGGATCACCGGAGCAAAGCCGCGCAGGCTATCCGGCAACATGTTGTCATCCGACGCCAGCTGTACGCCGCGAAAAGACAGGCTGTCAAAAATATCAGCGGGTGAATAGCTGTCACCCAGGATAAACTGGCTCTTCAATGCCGCAATATCGCGTTGCAAATAGCGACTAATAGACTGCCAGCGGCCTCCCGATTTACCGTCGTAATTCCAGATCGAATAATTGCGCAACCGAAAGGCCCCCATATTAATTCCGCTTTGCAGATTGGCGTAATAACGGTCACGATCGCTATGACTCCAGCCATGTCCACCGCTGAGGTTGTAATTCAGTAATGCCGCCGACACGCCCTGATCCCAATCGGCGCTGTCTATAGCATCCGGAGAGTCACTCACCATTGCCGCCTGCGGGATGCTAATATTCAATCTTAATTGGTTAAAAATAAACTCTGTCGAGGCCATCGGAATATAGCGTTCAATCGAGTCTATGGGCATATTATCAGCCAGGGTGCGAAAGGCATCTGTTTTGACACCCCAGCGGTGCAGCATGGCAGAAGTTAATTGCGGATGTAGTTGGCCCCGTTCGTCGCTCACGAAAGTAATATTTTGCACCTCCCTTTGTAATTCTCCATTAATATAAATACTCACCAAATAAATACCGGGAGGCTGGCCACCCGACTGAGTAAATAGAGAAAGGTCTGCCATCCCCTGCGCCGGGTTATCCAGTTCTAATGCGTGAACATTAAAGACTTCCTGCGCATACAGAGGGAAATGGATTAGCAACGCCATCACTATCACCAGGTGATATGACGCTCTAGTCATAAAAGTATCCCTACAGCTGGCGATGAACTGCCTGACTAATACCGCCATAGTCATTGATTGCCCGCCAACTCACCTGAGAGGCCGTCGCCACAGGTACGCTGACGCTCCCTTTTGGAGGAACAATATTGATATCTTTATATTCTTTGCCGTCTACATTCAAAGAATAGAGCGAGACAAAATAGACGCTGGGATTCGAAATAACCAGCTGACTTCCTTGGTGAGTGACTTTCAATTCCTGCCAGGATTCCTCGGGTAATCCGCGCAGCTCAGCCGGACGATAAAGTAGTTTTAGTCGCGACTTAACAACCATCCGCAGAGCATTCTCTGACACCTCGCGACTGTCCATCGCCGGAATAGACTTCACGTTGAGCCAGAATAGAGACTCACGATCCTGCGGCAGCGTTCCTCCCACAAAAACCACACGCAGCATGTTTTCTTCACCAGGAAGAATACGAAAAAGGGGCGGAGTCACAATAAACGGTGAGGTCTTCCCGGCAATATCTGACTCTATCCAGCTTTGCACCAAATAAACGCCGGAAGATTTTTCATTGCTCACCATTAGCGATACATTCTTTTTCTCCGCAGGATAAATCACCCGCGTGCCGCCAATAACAATCCCCGCCTGGACGCTGGTAGTGAAAAAGGCCAGAGCGAGTGTTGCCGCACACATTTTCATATTCAGACTCCTCCCTGTCAGTCGAATGCTATTTGTAGACGATAGTGAACTGCGTGGTCGCATTGGCGCTGCCCACCGTCACGGCTGCGGCGGTCGAAACATAGCGGGCGACAAAATTAAGGGAGTTCGTTCCTGAGGTCAGGGGATAATTGCGGGAAGCGACATGCAGCGGGATTGGCGTACCTGTTTTGTCAGCGATCTCAACGGCAACACCCGTAGCCACACCCGAACCGCTATCCAAAGTGAGTAAATCAGGATAATTATCATCCCCGATGCCATCAAATTTGAATGTCGCCCCGGTAGCCGTTTCCGGGCATGACTTGATGACCAAAGTGAATCGAGTCGGCGTGCTTTTCTGACCAATTGAACCGTTTAATGAGGCTTTGGTAACTTTACCTAATTCAACGGTCTGGTTCTGCGAAGAACTATCTACAATACAGGTTTGATCGGCAACGCTTCCGGTAAACCTGATCGTACCATCGGCTGCAATGGTGCTACTGGCAATAAAAAACAATAAACTTACTGTTTTTTTATTAATGAGAGATTTATACATTTAGAACTCCCTGGTGTTGAAATTTAAATAATTAAAACCACGATTCATGAATGATGCGCAAAGGATAAACTACTTGCGCAAAAATAGTGACAGTCTAGAAAATCAAATATTACACATTTACCAAAAAATCATATTGACTAAAATGATTTCATGAGGATAAATTACAAGCCGTAATTTATAGCAGCAAGGCAATCCTCACAAGCCCCAATTAGTCTCCATCTGGACTGAATGCTCGCTCTATTTTTTAATTCTGAAACTTAACACTAATTATTTATAACCATTTGTTTTGAAGGGAAAAATGAAAAGGAACAGTAAATATCAGCTTCAGGAAGACATATTAAAAAAAGTAGCCAAGCCCTTAGAAGATATAGAAAAAATCATTGAAGTAATCGCCAAAGGACGAAAAACGTGTACGGTTAGCAAAAAACGCAACATTAATTTGACACAAAATGGGGAACGACAATGCCTGATATTGCTGAGCGGAAGCGTAGCTCTGAATCGTATCAGTGATGGGATGATCCTTAACGCAGAATGTGGGCCATTTATTTTCGGTGCGAGTTCTCAGTTGGCCTACACCCGGCATCTTTACGTCAAAGCAAAAGAAACATCAACTTTACTTCTAATCCCGCAGCAGGTATTCCATGAGGAAATTGCAAAAAATAACCTATGGAAATCGCTCGCCATGCTCCAGGACTATAGCTCAGCGAAAGTATATGCTCATTGTTTGACCGTATCCCAGCTTTCCGCATACGAAATTATTCGTAGCCACCTTATTGAGCTACTTAACGAACCCGATGAAATTAAAAGAAAAATAACTGCAAGCAATTATATTATGGACCACTCTTTTCTATCCCGCAGCGGGATAATGCGAATTCTGTCGAAGCTGAAAAGTGATGGCTATATTCATTTATCCCGCGGAATTTTGACGGATATTATTGATCTACCAGAAAAACTTAATATGTTTTACTCTAAATCCGAGGCAAAACATCCTGAACAGTAACTGAGTTCTGCACCTCAATGCTTAGCTGATTCCGTCGCCGCCAGCGCCTGGCAAATCAGACTGTTGAACTGCCCGTCACGCTGCTGTTTCTCAGTCCAGCGGGTGTTCGCCAGTTTCATTTCACGAGAAATACCTGCGCTGCTTTGCGCTAACTGTTGAAAAAAAGGCCGCAGCATCTCTCCGCCTGGCAGCGACTGGAGTTTAAACACCGGGCTGCCATCAACATAGCGAAATGCCAGCACCTTATTCGGCAAGATTATCGCCGGGAAAGCGTGCTGTGCGTAACTCGCCCAGAAGGCCGCCGCATTATAGCCACGAGAAAAGTTACTCTCACAAGCAGGAAGTTCAGCTAACGGCGCGATTCTTTTTTCTGCGGGCCTGAACGCATTTTCCATCCAGCGCGCCATCCCTTCCAGATACCATTTTTGTTTAAACACCGCGTAGCCGTACTGGTACAAATGGAAAAGCTCATGGGCAGGAGTAACGTTACGTGCGGGCTGTAGCGCAGCGTTAAGCACAATTTTTAATCCGCAGGGAAGCACAGTGCCATCATTCATGGTTTCCGCCGCTACGCGATCGAAGGCCAGACCGTTGCCTTTTGGGAGAGTCAGCAGGTAGATATTAATCTGCCGGGCCTGGGCGTAGATCTTCTGCTGCAGCGGTGAATGTAACCCCAGCAGCGTAGTATAAAGATATTGCGCCGCCTGGAGCTGGCTTCCGATATCCGTTATCACATCCGGCACGCCTCCCCCGAGGCTATCCTGCGGATATTGCAGGGCATCCCTACCCTGCAGGCTGTAGTAAATATGAAAGTCATCCACTACGTGCACTTTTTCCAGTCGATGCTCGTGGAGCAAAGCGCCGGGCACGCAGCGGGAAACCTGCAGCACATCGCGGGCCGCAAGCGGCGAGCAGCAGCAGGATGCCAGCAACAGCGCGATGATTCGTCTCATCGCGCCTCTGAACGAAACCGAAGAGGACGGTTATCCAACGTTAGCCGCCCGACCAATACCGGCCAACGGTTCCTCATCATCAACGATCAACCGCTCGCTTGTCTGCTGCCATGCCGCCCAACGCCTGGCAATGGCGCTGGCGTAATAGCGCTGAGCGTTACTCAGCGCAGCTTGCTGCATACTTTGCTGCAACCCTTTGTCGGAGATGACTTTTATCAACGCCGCCGCCAAAGCGTCTTCATCACCGCAGGGCACCAGAATCCCGGCCTGCATATCCTGCAGGATATCGCGCGGACCGTATTTAATCGCAAAACTAATCAGCGGCGTGCCGTAGGCCATCGCTTCAACGGCAGAAATAGACTGCCCCTCCTGGGTCGAGCAAAGCACCGTGCAGCAGGCCGTTTTATGCGCCTGGGCGATATCCGACGTAAAGCCGTTAATATGGATCGCCTGCTCAAGCCCCCACTCCGCCACCTGCGCACTTAAGTTGCGCCGCAGCGGCCCAACGCCATAGGTATGCAGCTGCGCGCCAGGGATCGCCGCTACCACCTGACGAAATGCACTCAACAGCAAGGTATGCTGTTTCTCCGCTGAATAGCGCGCCAGGTAGATCACCGTTTGTGAAGGAATTTTCTGTGGGGCCGCAGGGATATTGCTGTTATCCAGGTGGTTTGGAATCACCGCCATTTGCTTGTGCGGGAATCCTTCTTGTTGCAAGTCTTGCCACTGTTCATCGGTCAGGATAATCAGCGTATCCACAAGGTCCGGTTGTTGCAAAATATGCCGGTACGAGCTTTTCAGCTCACCGTTGGACAACTGGTGATGAGAGTGAATGATAGCGCTCAGCGAGCACGTCATACGCTGGGCTGGGCGCGAGCAGACAAAGTTTTTCCACGTTTTATTCTTATCGACAATAAAGTGCCAGCCCCCTCTTCCCGCCAGCATGGTTTCCAGCATCCAGGAGAAAAATGCTTCCTCTTGCGCAAAGCGTTTTATTTCACCGTTCGCCAGGGCAATTTCAAGATAGCTTAACTGCACATTGGCTTTTTTCTCGTCATAGCATTTGCGCAAAAGAATATTCCCCGCGCAATCAAGATAATCCTCAATGATATTTCCCTGAGGGCGCTGCAGATAATTGTTTTTACCCACTGGCAGATCCGCACAGGGATCTACAGCGTGCCTGAGTTCAATATTGCCCGCTAACGGTGCCAGCGCGGTGAGTATCTTCATCTCCCGGCAGTCACTTAACCACTGATAAATATTATAAACCGGCACCTCTTCGGGTAGCGCGCCGCGAGCTTTCAGCGCTTTTACCGTTTTCGGTAACGCGGGATCCCACGTCGTGGTAATCAGCCACGGTACGGTGCGCAGATGTTCGGTAAACAGCTTAGCCCGGCGCATAGCCGCCACTTCGATACCATTACCAACATCGCGCAGCATCTCCAGCAGGAAAACAGGGGTCGCGTTATTCGACGGCAATGCGTCGTCCTGCTGGAGCGGCGGCTTTTTTGCCGCTAAATGATATTTCTGATAGGCAATAAAACCGGAAAGATAGTGCTCCACATCATCAATTCGCACGCGATAGCTGTGGTGGCGAATAAAGAAGCTGTTGACGATCCGCGCGGGATTTTTAAAGAACATCGCCAGTTCGGGCCAGAAAAATCCGTTCAACAGATAGCGGGCGCGGGTTTCCAGGGCCTGCCAGAACTTCTGCTGGTCAAAATCATTCAGCAAATGCCGATGCTCCGGCGACGCATCCAGCCGGGTCACCATTTCAGACGCCGCCATCATGAGTTCAAGCAGCGTAGGATAGGTCGTGACGCGATGGAGCACGAAATCAAGATGATCGCGCACGTTGCTCAGGCCAAAGCGAAAGTACTTCTCTTCCGGGCGAAAGCGGGTCAACTCGTTGACGCAGTAGCTCAGCCAGTGATCGTGATGCTGCCAGTGTTTATTTTTAATGAAGTACGCGAAAGCTTTTTCCACCATCTCCAGCCACTGTGCTTCTTTGGTCAGGCCGTACAGGCGCATTAAGGCAAAAGCGGCTTCGCCATCGTAATAGATGATGCGGAATTTGGCTTTCAGCGAGAGATCTTTGCTGTTTAGTACATGGACAAACTCGCCGCTGAGCGGATCCTGCATAAACGCAAGCCCGGTCGCCAGCTGTGCCATCAGCGGCAGATATTGCCTGTCTCCAGTGACTTCGGTGTACTTCACCAGCGCCAGAATGCTGACGGCGTTGCCGCCGAGTTTGATCTCGTCGCCAATGTCGCAGAGAAATGCGGCCTCGCGGCCATCGTCCAGCATGCGGACTTCGATCAGGTGACTCACCAGATACGCAATCGCCCGGTCTATCGCCTCACGTACCGCGGGCTGGCGCGTGGCCTCCCAGCCTTCAATCAGCGAATAGGTGGAACTGGCATGGCGCAGCGCGTTATAAGAGCGAACTGGCCGGTCGAAACAGGGAAACCAGCCGTAATGATAGAGGCCGTCTTTCTTCATCTGGCGGGCTAAATAATCGGTGCCTTTTTTAATCACCTCGCCCAGGCACTCGTCCTGCCAGTTTTCACCAATCGCGCGATAGCCGGAGCCCCGCCCGTCATGTTCAATCACTTTTGCGCCAAAGCGATCGCAGAAGACGCCCTGAGTTTTGAAACGCCAGAAAGGCTGCTGTGGGTCTTCTGGCCAGTTGAGCTCTTGCTTAAACCGCCGCTGGGCGTAGTTTTGCAGATTAACGCTATTCGGCGCGACCACGCCGTTATCACCATCATAAAGCAGCGCGTTTCCGGCAATCTCTTGTTCGAGCATTGCGCAGCTAAACTGCGGGTCAAACGCGAGGCCGAAGCGGAAATAGTTGCGCTTGGTAATGAGGAATTTTTCACTGAGCGATTGCCAGCTCAGCTTTTCAACGCTGTCCACCACGTCGACGCGCAGCCATTGCGGCTCGTTGTCTTGTTTGTTACGCCACGCTTGCAAGGCTCGGGCCCCTGCCAGCCAGGCGAGATCGAAGCTGGTTCCTGTCGCTATGTGCACATGCGCGCGCTCTTTGCCATCGCTGACGCTAAAGAAGATAACCCATGCCGGATAATCAGAGGGCAATGCGGCGGATGTTAATTTTTTGGCCTGAAAGCAGGCATGTTGTAGTAAATCGCTTAGCGCCATCTTTCCCTCTCCGTATATTCAAAACTGCATTGCATGTTTAAAAAATTATTATTAGTGACTGCCGACAAACCCGTTTTGGATATTGCGCCACATTATTGTCGGGTGGCGGCTTACCCGAGACGGCGGTATACCCGTAGCCCGGTCAGCGCAGCGCCACCGGGAAGAGGTTCGCACTTTAATTAGCGTTCCCTTAAAGCTTCTTTCGCCCGATTAAACGGTTTAACCAGGTAATCCATCACCGTTTTTTCACCGGTCTTAATATCGACGGTGGCAATCATCCCTGGACCAATTAAAAAGCGTTTGCCGTGTTTATTTTCCAGGTAATCGTGATCGGTGCGAATAAACACCCGATAGTAGTAAATATCCGGTTTGGCCTCATCCTGGGTCGTGTCCGGTGAGATTGTTTCCACCACACCTTCCAGCGCACCGTAGATGGCATAATCATAGGCGGTAATTTTTACCAGCGCCTGCTGATCGGGATGAATAAACGCGATATCGCGCGGTGAGATCCGTGCTTCAATTAATAAACGTCCGTCAATGGGGACAATTTCCATTAACTCACCGTTGGGCGAAATAACCCCACCAATAGTGTTGACCTTGATATTTTTAACAATCCCCTGCACCGGCGAACGCACCGTTAAGCGAGTGACCGAATCGGCGCGGCCTTTAATCACTTCCGCCAGGCTGGCGACGTCGGCATTGGCTTTTGATAGCTGTTCACGAGCGTCAACAAAATAGCGCGTATTGATATCGATTTTTTTAAAGCCAATATCCGCCACCTGCTGGCGCAGGCGCAGCACTTCAACATTGCTCGCCGCTCCGGTTTTTGCCAGCTTTTCGGTAATGGCCAGTTCGCTATTGACCAGCTTCAGCGATTCATCCAGTTGACGCGTGGATTTGATCAGTTGATCCTTACGGCTATGGTACAGGCGGGTCTCTTCCGCCAACAGCGCAGGCCAGGCCTTCAGCGTGTCGGGAAACACCAGTGACTGGTTGTTAACCTCAGCGGTTAAGCGAATGCTGGCAGCCAGCGAGGCGCGATATTTTGCCTGGCTTTCGCCCACGTTAGATTCACTACGGGTCGGGTCAAGACGAGCCACTACCTGCCCGGCTTTAACCTTGCTACCTTCCCGCACGTTCAGCTCGGTTAAAATGCCGCCATCGAGAGTCTGTATCACCTGCTCGCGGGAGCTGGGGATCACTTTGCCGGTGCCCGTGGAGACTTCGTCCAGCACCGCGAACCATGCCCAGACGCCACCGACGAGTAGCATCATTGCCAACACCAAAATTAACCGACGCGACTTCACGATCTTCGCTTCATCTTCTTCGCTATCCGGCAGCAGCGCTACCGGGTCGTTATCAGTCAGCGCTGGTAATACAACATTGCCCGGCTTATTCATATGTTCACCACCTGAGCGCGAGCTTTCTCTTGTTCAAAAACGGTTGCTTTCGGTTTATCCAGCGCCAGCTGTCCGTCCTGAATAACCAGAATCCGGTCAACAATATTAAGGACTGCGGCTTTATGGGTGGCGATAATCATCGTTCTCTCTCCGGCCCATTGCGCCAACTGTTCAACAAAGGCTTTTTCCGTGCGCTCATCGAAGAAAGAGGTCGGTTCATCTAGCAGGATGATATTTGGGTCACGCAGCAGGGTTCTTGCGAGCAGTAGTGACTGCCGCTGACCGCCGGAAAGCCCCAGCCCGCCCTCCATAATGACGTGTTCAAGACCAAGGGGCAGTTTGCGCACAAACTCCAGCGCACCGCACAAAGTCAACAGCGAGAAGATTTCATCATCGGTCGCCGCCGGGCGTCCGAGCATCAGGTTTTCACGCAGCGTGCCGTGGAACAGACGCGCTTCCTGAGTCAACAAGGTGGCGTTGCGGCGAATATCCGCAAGATCGATCTGCGGCAGGCTCAGGTCATCCAGGCGCAGCTCGCCGGAGGCCAGCTCGACGTTGCCCATCATCGCCTGTAACAAGGTTGATTTACCGGCACCGATACGCCCGAGAATGGCGATTTTCTCTCCGGCTTTAATTGATAATTGGTTAATGCGCAGGGGGACAGTGGCGTCGTTAAGGCCATAGCGAAATTCCGCCTGATGAAACTCATAGTTGCCATGCAGCACCGCACGATGAACGCGGGGTTCGTCCTGGCCGCCTTCCACCGGCAGCGCCATCAGATTGTCGAGACTGGCTTTCGCTGTTTTCACCTGCTGCCAGCGGGCAAGCACGCCGCACAGCGCGGTCATCGGCGCCACCATGCGGGTCGATAACATCGATGCCGCCACCATCGCCCCGGTGGTGATATCGCCGCTAATCACCAGCGGCGCACCGACCACCACCACCACGGCATAGAGCAGGTTTTGCACCGACATTCCCCAGCTCACCAGGCCATGGGTCAGCCTGCGCGTTTTGACACCGGACTCGGCGGTAATGGCGATATAGCTATTCCACTGATGCAAAAAGCGGCTTTCCGCCTGCATCATTTTGATGTCCTGCAGGCCCTGAATGCTTTCCACCAGAATAGCGTTGCGTAAGGTGTTTTCGTGTTGGTTTTTGTTCGCCAGCACCGCCAGCTTACGCTGCAATAGCAGGCCCGGCAGGATCATCATGAGCGTTGCCACCGGGGCAATCCAGCTTAACCATGGCGAGACAATAAACAACACCACCTGGAAGAGTAAAAAGAACGGCAGGTCCGCCACGATAGTCATCATCGTTGAGGTCATCATTTCGCGCACCTGCTCCAGTTCGCGGATCTGTGAAATAAAGCTCCCTGTCGAGCGCGGCACCGCGTTATTTTTCAGGCGTAGGGCGTGACCGAAAACCCGGTCCGATACGCGAATATCCCCACGTTTACCGAGCAGGTCCGTCACGTGCCCGCGCATGATCTTCAACGCAAAGGCAAATATCGCCGCCAGCACCACGCCGCTGAACAAGACATATAAGGTGGGATAAGATTGCGCCGGGATCACCCGGTCATAAACCTGCATCGAAAAAAGAATGCCGCTCAGCGCAAGAACGTTAATGGCGAACGAAGCCAGCATCACGTGCATATAGGGGCGAATATCTTTCAGAACGATCTTGCGCAACCAGTCCGGCTGGAAACGGGTCAAATAGCTTTCGCTGCGAATGTCCTTTTCCGGCGCCGACGGGCGAAAAGCAATAGTTTGTTCTATTTCCGGCAGCAGGGTTTCCAGCGGGCAATAGCTGAGCAGCGAAAGCTCTTTCACAAACCGCACTCCGACCGCATTGTTCACGTCGAAGCTTTCAATAACCGCAATCTGCCCATCGCGAAGCTGAATGACCAGCGGCAGACGCCAGGCCGACATTCGCTGGTCGGTGGTGGATAAAAACTGGCAGTTTAGCCCGGCATGGCGCGCCAGATGCCGGAGCGCCTCCGGCAGGGTCTTCTGCGTTGCCCACTCGGCGGCGGCATGCAGCGTTCCGGGTGAAAAGCTTTGCCGGTAGTGGTTAGCGATAAAAGCGATGGCATTGGCCCAATCGAGCAAATGCGGCACCCCTTCGCGTTAATTTTGAGTGGTCATGGGCGGATCTCCACGCCCTGGATATTTTGATTTTCCAGCGCGAACACCGTGCGCATCTTGCCGGTACTAAACAGGCAGTCCAGTTCAAGGGAGCGCAGTTGCGATTCCGTCAGGACCTGGCTAAACCTGGCCTGGTAAATTTCCTGATCGACGTTGAGCAGATCCAGCAGCGGGCGCGAACCCAACTGGAGATATTGATCCTGGTACAGCGCCCGGGTTTGCTCCCCTAGCTGCTGCTGGCGTTTCTGAATACCCAGCGATTGAGCAAGGTTAACGGCTTCATCGCGAGAGGCGTTCAGTTTCTGGCTGGCGTCCAGTTGCGCAGTTCTAATCGCCGCATTAGCCGCCGCCAGGCCTTGCTGGGCAGCGTCGCGGGAGGCGGTCATCGCCCCGCCCTGATAGATAGGCATCTGGACCTTAACCCAGGCGGAATATTGCGTTTTATTGAGCGCCGCGCTGTTAGCGTAATTGTCGTTGAGGTAGTGCGTGACCTCAGGTTCAAGGGAGATGGTCGGCAGCATTTGCGCGTTGGCGTTATCCAACTGCGCCTGAGCCTGGCCTGCCTGAGCCAGCGCGGCTAATACTGCGGGAACAGATCGATAATCAATTTTGGATACCGCACAAGCGGCATCCATCCCCGGAGGCACCTCATCCGTTACCGTGGCGATCCCGCCGATGCCGATATAGGTCGCTAGCGTGGCTTTCCAGCGTTCGAGTGCCGCCTTATATTGCAAGAGCGTGGATTGCGCCCCTTCCACGCGGGTATCAGTTTGCACAACATCCGATAACGATGACGCGCCCGCATCGTTGCGCTGACGAATAAGGTCGCCAATCTGTTTAAGCGAATCGACCTGCGCTTTGGCGATATCAACCAGCTTTTGGTAGCCCTGCACCTGCACCACCGCCCCGGCGGTATCATGAGCGACCTGATCGATATTCAGCATGACGGTGGCCTGCTGCTGGGCCACGCCGGAGTCCGCGGCTCTGACCGAACTGGAAACTTTGCCGAAGTCGTAGAGCATTTGCGATACCGAGACCACCAGTGATGGTGTATATCCGGCATCAGAATAAGAGTTTGTATAACCATTATTCATACCCGCACTAATTTGCGGGTAATATTTGGCTTTCGCCACATCTACTTTTTGCGCCATTTCCTGGAGCTTGCTCACTTCCTGAGTAATAGATGGATGCCAGTTGACCGCATTTTTCACTGCTTTTTTAATATCAAGCGGGCCGGACATTCGGGTTTGGTTATTAATAATCTCTTCATTGTACCCCGCTATCTGCTGGCTATCGGTTAAGCGCTGGCTACTAATATCATTTGGCATTAAATATGAGCTTTCTGCATTCACCACAAATGCAGGGTTGAGTGAAATAAATAAGGCGGTATAGCCGCAGGTTATGACAATCCCTTTTTGTTTAAATAGGCGCATCAAATTTACCCTTCAGAAAGCACGCACTGAAAAAACGGATATCATGATTTCCGCATCATTGTTTTTATTTAATAGTAGTCTGCTATTTCCCCGTTCACTGCCCGAATTCATTCCTCCGCAATAAAATAACCTCGACAGCACTTCCCTGTGCTGTCATCGGTGTAACACGCCTTAGTTGGAGTTATTGGTATCAAGCAGCTCGTTGAGCGTATTGATATGTACTCCTTCCAGCGTAATTAAGGTTGTTGATTGATGGTTGCCTGCCCCACCGTCGCGGTCGATTGATACCACCGTATTACTGCCGACGTAGCTCAGAGTGACATAGTTGCCCAGGCTACTGCTGTTTCCATCCCAGCCGACCAGCAGCGCCGATACATCTATGTGGTCCCCTTGCGCCACCGAGAAGTCCTTCCAGGTATCGCTGCCGTTGCCGCCGGTATGGTCATCAGCCAACAGGTTGTAAACCACCGTATCGGCCCCGACACCCATGGTGAAGGTATCGTTATAAGCGGTACTGTGGATATCATCACCGTTCACGCTGCCGCCAATCTGCGGATGCAGATCGATGGTCAGGTGTCCGGTAGACGCCGGGCTGCCATTATCGTTCAGGGTATAGTTGAAGATCTCCTTACTGGTCATGGTTGATACATCAACATTTGCTTTCAGTGCATAGGTATATGCGCCGGAGCCAGTTATCGTCAGTACGCCATACTGACCCGTCACTTGTACGTTACTAACTGTCGCTCCACTACCATTGGTGATAGTGCCGTCATTGTGGAAGGTCCAGGAATCGGCATTACCCAAACCGTTCTTGCCGGAAATAGTAAATCCACTATGGTAAGCACCGTAGGTATCATCGACTCCGCCGGATCCCGAACCGTTCAGGATATTCCCCGTCACCGACTGCGCGACGGTGTAGTGCGTTGCGGTATCGAGCAGGCTTCCGTTCACCGTGGCTGATGAGCTATAGGTCACATTCAGCGTCGATGTCAGATTGTGCGAAACCGTCAGCGTGTAGTTACCCTCAGCCAGATGCAGCCCGGAGAAGGTAACAGTGTCGTTATCACTCCCGCTGCTTGCCAGCGCACCTGTCAGCGACTGCGAGTAGTTCTGAGTCTGTACCACCACCGTAGTCGTTGAACCATCACTATTAGTCACAATCTGCGATATCGTTATCGTCCCTGTTAGTGATGCATTCAGTCCCAACCCAGTGATCGGAACCCGGCTGGTCCCCGCCAGACTCAGCGTCACTGCCGGGTTATCCAGTTCGTGATCCGCGGCAACGGTAAAGTTCATCGTTCTGGTGACGCCATTAACCGACTGCCCCCCATTCACCTGGGTCGCCGCCACGCTGAGACTTGTCGCGACATACGGTGTTATCACCGCTGCTGCCAGTGCCGTAGCCACGTTCATCGATACCTGGTCATCCACCGCCTGCGAAGGTGCGCCGTTGATATCAATCGTCAACGTAGTGCTCGCCGTATGGCCCAGGCTATCGGAAATCGTGTAGGTAAAGACATCCGATTTACCTGCACCGTTGAGGCCTCCATTCGGTTGGTAGGTATAGCTACCGTCGCTATGGATGGTCAACGACCCCCAGGCACCCGCTATCGTCGTTCCGCTGCTGCTGACCGACACCGGTTCGGATCCGTTAACCGAGGTAGCCGTTACGCTCGCCACCTTGATATTCACCCCGGTATCCGCAACATCACCACCAACGTCGCTTTGCAGTACGTTACCCGCAAGGCTATCCGTGTGATAACCCTGAGAGTCCGTGACCGATACGTCGACATAGGTCCCCAGGTTCAGATCCAGCAATGCCTTCAGAATCCCTGTCGCTGATGGTGAAGAGACAATTGCCGTGTAGGAGCCTGAAGGCAACATGGAAGACCAGCCACCTCCGCTATAGACCAGGCTAAGACCACTCACATTAATGCTGACCGCATTCGACAGCACTTCGACAACCTGCCCTGTTGCCTTATCGACGATGGAGAGATCCGCCGTAAAGGACGAGGCGCCACCCAGCAGGCTCAGGATCGTCGCCAGACTGAGACCGGTACCTCCCGAAACAGCAAGTTGCACTTTTTCGCTCGAACCAGCGGCTACATTAAAATCAAAAGTGTTACCGTTAAGCAGGCCAACATCGACAGAACCCAGCAGCGAAACCCCGACAAGCTGTCCGATAGCACCGTTTTCTCCATTAAGAGTGTCGTAAATCGAGGTCACATCCGTATCCTGCGTATCCGGGTTGGCCTGCGCCGGCTCGATGTTTCCTCCGATATTTATCGTCAGATTAGTCGTCGATGTATTACCTCCGGCATCGGTAATGGTGTAGCTAAAGACATCCGATTTACCGATAGCGGCCCCGCCTTTGGTCAACTGGTAGCTATAGCTGCCATCAGCGTGAATCGTCAGCACGCCGTAAGCGCCTGCCACATTCACACCACCGCTGGTGACCGTCACGGCAGTTGACCCCTGAACTGAATCAGAGACCGCACTTGTGACCGTGATTCCGCTGCCGCTGTCCGCCATATCCCCGCTGGCTGTGGTATCCAATACGTTTCCTGCAATAGCCCCAACGCTGTAGCCTACGGAGTCCGTCACATCAACATTGACGAAGGTTGCCACCTGAGCCGCGGCCAGCGCGTTTATCAGCGATACCAGGGTGCCGGTACTATTCGGCGAAGAGATGACCATGGTGTAATCGCCCGCCGGCAGGTTCGCGAAGGACGCCGTGCCGCTATAGGTGAGCCCACCAAGCAGGCTCGCCGAGATAGACACGCTATTTGCCGCAATCGCTACCACTTCACCGGTAGCGGTATTAACAACCGAGAGATCGGCGTTCAGCGTGTTTCCGGCCCCCAGCAGGTTGACGATCGAGGTCAGTAATCCGCTAGCCGTCAGCAGCGAGTTGCCGTTCACCGATACCGTCATATCTTCGACGGTTCCAGAGCCGACGCTGAAGCGGAAGTCACTACCCGACAGCAGTGAGACATTCACGGAGCTGAGTAACGTCACGCCAACCAGTTGGCCGCTGGTGCCGCTGTAACTGTTCAGGTTACCTTCCAGTGCCACAACGTCCGGGCTGTTGCTATCCGGGATAGCCTCGACATCGCTGTCGGAGTCACTGTCAGAGTCCGAATCGCTGTCGGAGTCCGAATCACTATCAGAATCGGAGTCGCTGTCTGAATCCGAGTCGCTGTCAGAGTCCGAATCACTGTCGGAATCCGAGTCGCTGTCGGAATCAGAATCGCTGTCGCTATCCGAGTCGCTGTCAGAATCCGCATCGCTGTCAGAGTCCGAATCACTGTCAGAGTCCGCATCGCTGTCCGAGTCGGAGTCACTGTCAGAATCAGAGTCGCTGTCAGAGTCCGAGTCGCTGTCAGAGTCCGAGTCGCTGTCAGAGTCCGCATCGCTGTCCGAATCCGAATCGCTGTCGGAGTCGGAATCGCTGTCTGAATCCGAGTCACTGTCTGAATCCGAGTCGCTGTCAGAGTCAGAATCACTGTCAGAGTCAGAATCGCTGTCCGAATCCGAATCGCTGTCGGAGTCCGAGTCGCTGTCCGAATCCGAATCGCTGTCGGAGTCCGAGTCGCTGTCCGAATCAGAATCGCTATCGGAGTCCGAATCGCTGTCAGAATCCGAATCGCTGTCAGAATCCGAGTCACTGTCGGAATCCGAATCGCTGTCAGAGTCGGAATCACTGTCAGAGTCCGAATCACTGTCCGAATCCGAGTCGCTGTCAGAGTCCGAATCGCTGTCTGAATCCGAGTCGCTGTCAGAGTCCGCATCGCTGTCAGAGTCGGAATCACTGTCCGAATCCGAGTCACTGTCAGAGTCAGAATCGCTGTCTGAATCCGAATCGCTGTCGCTATCCGAGTCACTGTCAGAATCCGAGTCGCTGTCGGAATCTAGACTGGCCCCCTGAATCTCCAGACAGTTGGTATCACTTAAGTTAGTGATAGTCTTAATACTAGTTTTTAGACTAGTCGTTGGAGTCCGAATGATTGATGTTTTAGGTCCAGAGAAGCGCAGACGGCGAAGTGTTCAGGAAAAAATCGCCATTGTTCAGCAGAGTTTTGAGCCCGGAATGACCGTGTCGCTGGTCGCCCGTCAGCATGGCGTTGCTGCCAGTCAGCTGTTCCTGTGGCGTAAGCAGTATCAGGAAGGCAGCCTTACAGCCGTTGCCGCAGGAGAACAGGTTGTGCCCGCGTCGGAGCTGGCATCTGCGATGAAGCAAATTAAAGAGCTGCAGCGCCTGTTGGGCAAGAAAACCATGGAAAACGAGCTGCTAAAAGAAGCCGTTGAATATGGCCGACAAAAAAAGTGGATAGCGCACGTGCCCTTGTTGCCGGAGGATGGCGAATAAGCCTTGTCAGTCGTTGCCTCCGGGTCTCACGTGCGCAACTGCATGCCATGGCCCGTCGGTCGAAGGACTGGCAGGATCGTCGGTGCAAGCGCAAGCCTGATGATACTGACGCGCTGGCCCGTATCCATACCGTTATCGGCGATCTGCCCACCTATGGTTATCGTCGGGTATGGGCACTGCTGCGCAGACAATCAGAAACTGACGACATGGCGGTGATCAATGCCAAACGCGTATACCGCATCATGCGTCAGAATGCGCTGCTGCTTGAGCGTAAACCGGAAATACCGCCATCGAAGCGGGCGCATACAGGGAAAGTGGCCGTTGGAGAAAGTAACCAGCGGTGGTGCTCTGACGGCTTCGAGTTCAGCTGTGATAACGGTGAAAAACTGCGGGTCACGTTCGCTCTGGACTGTTGCGATCGCGAGGCACTTTACTGGGCGGCCAGTAACGGTGGATATGACAGTGAAACCGTGCAGGACGTCATGCTGGGTGCCGTGGAGCGTCGCTTCGGTAACAGCCTGCCGACATCCCCAGTTGAGTGGCTGACAGACAACGGTTCAGCCTACCGTTCTTATCAGACGCGTCAGTTCGCCAGAATGGTAGGACTGGAGCCTAAACATACGGCGGTACGTAGCCCGGAAAGCAACGGGATGGCAGAGAGCTTCGTGAAAACGATGAAGCGCGATTACATCAGCATCATGCCGAAACCCGACGGGTTAACAGCGGTAAAGAACCTTGCGGAGGCCTTCGAACATTACAACGAATGGCATCCGCATAGTGCACTGGGGTATCGTTCGCCACGGGAATATCTGCGGCGACGAACCAGTCATGGGTTAAGTGATAAAAAGTGTATGGAAATATAGGGGCCAATCCATCGTCGGGTATGGGCACTGCTGCGCAGACAATCAGAAACTGACGACATGGCGGTGATCAATGCCAAACGCGTATACCGCATCATGCGTCAGAATGCGCTGCTGCTTGAGCGTAAACCGGAAATACCGCCATCGAAGCGGGCGCATACAGGGAAAGTGGCCGTTGGAGAAAGTAACCAGCGGTGGTGCTCTGACGGCTTCGAGTTCAGCTGTGATAACGGTGAAAAACTGCGGGTCACGTTCGCTCTGGACTGTTGCGATCGCGAGGCACTTTACTGGGCGGCCAGTAACGGTGGATATGACAGTGAAACCGTGCAGGACGTCATGCTGGGTGCCGTGGAGCGTCGCTTCGGTAACAGCCTGCCGACATCCCCAGTTGAGTGGCTGACAGACAACGGTTCAGCCTACCGTTCTTATCAGACGCGTCAGTTCGCCAGAATGGTAGGACTGGAGCCTAAACATACGGCGGTACGTAGCCCGGAAAGCAACGGGATGGCAGAGAGCTTCGTGAAAACGATGAAGCGCGATTACATCAGCATCATGCCGAAACCCGACGGGTTAACAGCGGTAAAGAACCTTGCGGAGGCCTTCGAACATTACAACGAATGGCATCCGCATAGTGCACTGGGGTATCGTTCGCCACGGGAATATCTGCGGCGACGAACCAGTCATGGGTTAAGTGATAAAAAGTGTATGGAAATATAGGGGCCAATCCACAGAGTCAGAATCACTATCCGAATCCGAGTCGCTGTCGGAATCCGAATCGCTGTCAGAATCGGAATCGCTATCGGAATCGGAATCGCTGTCGGAATCTGAGTCGCTGTCGGAATCTGAGTCGCTGTCGGAATCCGAGTCGCTGTCGGAATCCGAGTCGCTGTCCGAATCACTGTCTGAATCGGAGTCACTGTCAGAGTCGGAATCGCTGTCACTATCCGAGTCGCTGTCAGAGTCGGAATCGCTGTCGCTATCTGGATTGGCCCCTATATTTCCATACACTTTTTATCACTTAACCCATGACTGGTTCGTCGCCGCAGATATTCCCGTGGCGAACGATACCCCAGTGCACTATGCGGATGCCATTCGTTGTAATGTTCGAAGGCCTCCGCAAGGTTCTTTACCGCTGTTAACCCGTCGGGTTTCGGCATGATGCTGATGTAATCGCGCTTCATCGTTTTCACGAAGCTCTCTGCCATCCCGTTGCTTTCCGGGCTACGTACCGCCGTATGTTTAGGCTCCAGTCCTACCATTCTGGCGAACTGACGCGTCTGATAAGAACGGTAGGCTGAACCGTTGTCTGTCAGCCACTCAACTGGGGATGTCGGCAGGCTGTTACCGAAGCGACGCTCCACGGCACCCAGCATGACGTCCTGCACGGTTTCACTGTCATATCCACCGTTACTGGCCGCCCAGTAAAGTGCCTCGCGATCGCAACAGTCCAGAGCGAACGTGACCCGCAGTTTTTCACCGTTATCACAGCTGAACTCGAAGCCGTCAGAGCACCACCGCTGGTTACTTTCTCCAACGGCCACTTTCCCTGTATGCGCCCGCTTCGATGGCGGTATTTCCGGTTTACGCTCAAGCAGCAGCGCATTCTGACGCATGATGCGGTATACGCGTTTGGCATTGATCACCGCCATGTCGTCAGTTTCTGATTGTCTGCGCAGCAGTGCCCATACCCGACGATAACCATAGGTGGGCAGATCGCCGATAACGGTATGGATACGGGCCAGCGCGTCAGTATCATCAGGCTTGCGCTTGCACCGACGATCCTGCCAGTCCTTCGACCGACGGGCCATGGCATGCAGTTGCGCACGTGAGACCCGGAGGCAACGACTGACAAGGCTTATTCGCCATCCTCCGGCAACAAGGGCACGTGCGCTATCCACTTTTTTTGTCGGCCATATTCAACGGCTTCTTTTAGCAGCTCGTTTTCCATGGTTTTCTTGCCCAACAGGCGCTGCAGCTCTTTAATTTGCTTCATCGCAGATGCCAGCTCCGACGCGGGCACAACCTGTTCTCCTGCGGCAACGGCTGTAAGGCTGCCTTCCTGATACTGCTTACGCCACAGGAACAGCTGACTGGCAGCAACGCCATGCTGACGGGCGACCAGCGACACGGTCATTCCGGGCTCAAAACTCTGCTGAACAATGGCGATTTTTTCCTGAACACTTCGCCGTCTGCGCTTCTCTGGACCTAAAACATCAATCATTCGGACTCCAACGACTAGTCTAAAAACTAGTATTAAGACTATCACTAACTTAAGTGATACCAACTGTCTGGAGATTCAGGGGGCCAGTCTACTATCCGAGTCGCTGTCAGAGTCCGAGTCGCTGTCGGAGTCCGAGTCGCTGTCAGAGTCCGAATCACTGTCAGAATCGGAGTCGCTGTCAGAGTCCGAATCGCTGTCAGAGTCCGAATCACTGTCTGAATCAGAATCACTGTCGGAATCAGAGTCGGAATCGCTGTCACTATCCGAGTCGCTGTCAGAGTCAGAATCACTGTCCGAATCCGAGTCGCTGTCAGAGTCCGAGTCATCGCTGAGATCGACTGTCAATTCAAATATCGGAGAATGCTCACTCACGTTCCCGGCCAGGTCAGTCACTGTGGTGCTCAGGTTGTGAGTACCCTCACCCAGCGCGTCCGGGGTAAAACTCCAGTGACCGTCCTCACCTGCCACGACCGTGCCCAGCACAGTATCGCCGTCGTAAATTGTGACGGTACTACCGGCTTCTGCCGTGCCGCTCAGCGTCGGCGTGTCATCATCAGTGACGTTACCATTGTTCAAAATACCTGTTTCTTCGCCTACATTATCAGATACCTGCAGATCGCTGACCGGGGCCACCACCGTGTCCACCGTCAGCTCAAAGGCCGGCGAACGCTCGCTGGTATTCCCGGCCGGGTCAGTCACCGTGGTACTGAAACTGTGGGTACCTTCACTCAGCGCATCCGGGGTAAAGCTCCAGTGGCCGTCTTCACCCGCAATCACTGTGCCCAGTACGGTGTCGCCATCGTAGATCGTCACCGTGCTGCCCGCTTCCGCCGTGCCGCTCAGGGTCGGCGTGGCGTCGTTGGTCAGATCCCCGCTGCTCAGCGGGCCGGTGTGCGGGTTAACATCGTCGGTTACCTGAAGATCGCTGGTATCCGGCGCAGTCGTGTCTATCGTCAGCACAAAAGCCGGCGAGTGCCCGCTGGTGTTCCCGGCTTTATCCGTCACCGTGGTGCTCAGGCTGTGGGCACCGTCCCCCAGCGCTGCCGGGGTATAGCTCCAGTGGCCGTCTTCGCCCGCAATCACGGTGCCCAGTACGGTGTCGCCATCGTAGATCGTCACAGTGGAACCCGCTTCCGCCGCGCCGCTCAGGGTCGGTGTCGCATCGTTGGTCAGATCCCCACTGACCAGCGGACCGGTGTGCTGGTTAACGTCGTCGGTCACCACCAGGTCGCTGACCGGGGCCGCCACCGTGTCCACCGTCAGCTCAAAGGCCGGCGAGTGCCCGCTGGTATTCCCGGCCTTGTCAGTTACCGTGGTGCTCAGGCTGTGGGCACCTTCACCCAGCGCGTCCGGAGTATAGCTCCAGTGGCCATCTTCGCCCGCAATCACGGTGCCCAGCACGGTGTCGCCGTCGTAAATTGTGACGGTGCTACCGGCTTCCGCCGTGCCGCTCAGGGTCGGCGTGGCGTCGTTGGTCAGATCCCCGCTGCTCAGCGGGCCGGTGTGCTGGTTAACATCGTCGGTTACCTGAAGATCGCTGGCATCCGGCGCAGTCGTGTCTATCGTCAGCTCAAAGGCCGGCGAGTGCCCGCTGGTGTTCCCGGCTTTATCGGTCACCGTGGTGCTCAGGCTGTGCGCACCGTCCCCCAGCGCCGCCGGGGTATAGCTCCAGTGACCGTCTTCGCCCGCAATCACGGTGCCCAGCACGGTATCGCCATCGTAGATCGTCACCGTGCTGCCCGCTTCCGCCGTGCCGCTCAGGGTCGGTGTCGCGTCATTGGTCAGATCCCCGCTGCTCAGCGGGCCGGTGTGCTGGTTAACATCGTCGGTTACCTGAAGATCGCTGGCATCCGGCGCAGTCGTGTCTATCGTCAGCTCAAAAGCCGGCGAGTGCCCGCTGGTGTTCCCGGCCTTATCGGTCACCGTGGTGCTCAGGCTGTGCGCACCGTCCCCCAGCGCGTCCGGGGTATAACTCCAGTGACCGTCTTCGCCCGCAACCACGGTGCCCAGCACGGTGTCGCCGTCGTAAATTGTGACGGTACTGCCCGCTTCCGCCGTGCCGCTCAGAGTCGGCGTGGCGTCGTTGGTCAGATCCCCGCTGCTCAGCGGGCCGGTGTGCTGGTTAACATCGTCGGTCACCACCAGGTCGCTGACCGGGGCCACCACCGTGTCCACCGTCAGCTCAAAGGCCGGCGAGTGCCCGCTGGTGTTCCCGGCTTTATCCGTCACCGTGGTGCTCAGGCTGTGCGCACCGTCCCCCAGCGCGTCCGGGGTATAGCTCCAGTGACCGTCTTCGCCCGCAATCACGGTGCCCAGCACGGTATCGCCATCGTAGATCGTCACCGTGCTGCCCGCTTCCGCCGTGCCGCTCAGGGTCGGTGTCGCGTCATTGGTCAGATCCCCGCTGCTCAGCGGGCCGGTGTGCGGGTTAACATCGTCGGTCACCACCAGGTCGCTGACCGGGGCCACCACCGTGTCCACCGTCAGCTCAAAGGCCGGCGAGTGCCCGCTGGTGTTCCCGGCTTTATCCGTCACCGTGGTGCTCAGGCTGTGCGCACCGTCCCCCAGCGCTGCCGGGGTATAGCTCCAGTGACCGTCGTCACCCGCAATCACGGTGCCCAGCACGGTATCGCCATCGTAGATCGTCACCGTGCTGCCCGCTTCCGCCGTGCCGCTCAGGGTCGGTGTCGCGTCATTGGTCAGATCCCCGCTGCTCAGCGGGCCGGTGTGCGGGTTAACATCGTCGGTTACCTGAAGATCGCTGGTATCCGGCGCGGTCGTGTCTATCGTCAGCTCAAAAGCCGGCGAGTGCCC
Source organism: Klebsiella sp. RHBSTW-00484 (assembly GCF_013705725.1). Taxonomy (NCBI): domain Bacteria; kingdom Pseudomonadati; phylum Pseudomonadota; class Gammaproteobacteria; order Enterobacterales; family Enterobacteriaceae; genus Klebsiella; species Klebsiella sp. RHBSTW-00484. The sequence continues at coordinate 3,849,554 of NZ_CP055481.1, forward strand.
GCTGGTGTTCCCGGCCTTGTCCGTTACCGTGGTGCTCAGGCTGTGCGCACCGTCCCCCAGCGCGTCCGGAGTATAGCTCCAGTGGCCGTCGTCACCCACAATCACGGTGCCCAGCACGGTATCGCCGTCGTAAATTGTGACGGTACTGCCCGCTTCCGCCGTGCCGCTCAGGGTCGGCGTGGCGTCATTGGTCAGATCCCCGCTGCTCAGCGGGCCAGTGTGCTGGTTAACGTCGTCTGTCACCACAAGATCGCTGACCGGGGCCGCCACCGTGTCCACCGTCAGCTCAAAGGCTGGCGAACGCTCGCTAACGTTTCCGGCTTTATCGGTCACCGTAGCGCTCAGGCTGTGAGTACCCTCGCTCAGTTCCGGCAAAGTGAAACTCCAGTGCCCATCTTCACCTACAACGACAGAACCTAGTACGGTATCACCGTCATAAATCGTTATCGTGGTGCCAGCTTCCGCCGTCCCTTTAATCTCCGGGGTTGTATCATCGGTGACATCACCGGAATGCAGCACGCCGGTGATAGGCCCCACATTGTCATTGACCGTTATGTTCTGGGCTGCGGTAGGTAATTCTGTATCTGAGTCGCTATCCGAATCTGCATCGCTGTCAGAATCCGAGTCACTATCGGAGTCAGAGTCGCTGTCAGAGTCAGAATCGCTGTCGGAATCGGAGTCACTGTCAGAATCCGAATCGCTGTCAGAGTCCGAATCGCTGTCAGAATCTGAATCACTATCGGAGTCCGAGTCGCTGTCAGAATCCGAGTCACTGTCAGAATCCGAGTCGCTGTCCGAATCCGAGTCACTGTCCGAATCCGAGTCACTGTCGGAATCCGAATCGCTGTCAGAGTCAGAATCACTGTCTGAATCGGAGTCGCTGTCAGAATCCGAGTCACTGTCCGAGTCCGAGTCACTATCGGAGTCAGCATCGCTATCGGCATCGGAGTCGCTGTCAGAGTCCGAGTCACTATCAGAATCTGAATCATCAGGAGAAATTGAGGAGTGGTGATCTTTATTTGAAGTACCGGCAAACATCGCCGCAATGCCCAGTAGAGCCGCACCCGCCATGGCCCAACCGGCAATGCTTTGCCCTGCGCCACCGGTAGCAATGACTTCTGAAAGATCGCTAATCAGGGAATAATGGGCACCATCAGTACCAGCGCCCTCTAGCCACCATAATGCGCCCGTCTCATCGTCCATAAGAACCAGGTCACTGTGCTGTCCATGCTCATCCACAACGAAAAAGTTTTTAATTGTAACGGTGTCACCGTTATGGAGTTTTAGAACAAGATCATTACCTTGCCGGGCATATGAACTAATCTCTTCACGCTTGACATGCAGGAGAACCACTGACTGCGTATTTAGATTAACTAGATTGCCATCAACGGTGCGTTCAACACCCGTTTCTTTCACTGTCACATTTATATTTTTCATCAGGTTGCACCCTTGAGATGAAGACGCAGTCAGAGGTATGAGATAATTCTTAATAATCCATCTTATTAGATATACCAGTTCCTGGAGTCCCGCAAGGGCATGACAAAATAAGAAAATTACATCCTGAAATAACATAAAAACGTTATTTTACATACAATTAAAATAATACGCTTACATTTTGAGATGTTAATAACGACCATAAGAAAAACGGTTGCTCACGGTTATTACAATAAAGATAAAATCATGAATAATACATTTCTCATATTGAGAAACATCCATTTAACCACTGATTCAAAAATATCTGTGATATTAGTCATGTAAATAACAGATAAAAAGCAACGGTTTTTTTAAAGTTTAAAAAAAAATCATAACAGATAAGCCCCACACTCACAGTGGTTTATTAAGAAAAATAAATTGCCTGGCGGAGGAAATTTTAAGAATAAGGAAAGAAAAAGAGACAAAACTTGCCAGTTAAAAACGGGAAGACAACGCGTAAAAGTAAAATTTAGACTGGCGTTCGTTTTACTTTAAAATAAAGAAACGTTTCGATGTGGTTTTAATTAAAACACTTACCATAAATAACTTAATAAATATCGCTAAAATAAATATCCTCCGGCATAGCCGGAGGTTTTTCATATGCGCCTATAAGGCTCTGTTGCCAGCCGCGCCCTAACAGGCGCATCGCGATCTGACATTTGCATTTATGGATTACTTACGGCCCGTAAACGGGCTGCCCGGATAGGGGATCGAGAGTTGCTCACCCATTTTATCCTCTTCCAACTGGTGCTTTATGTATTCTTGTATCCTGGCTGTATTTTTCCCAACCGTATCAACGTAATACCCTCGGCACCAGAATTCCCTGTTACGGTATTTGAACTTCAAATCGCCAAACTGCTCATAAAGCATCAGGCTGCTCTTTCCCTTCAGGTATCCCATAAAGCCCGACACACTCATTTTGGGCGGGATTTCCAAAAGCATATGGATGTGATCCACACAGCATTCTGCTTCCAAAATATTCACGTTTTTCCATTCGCACAGCTTTCTTAAGATACTGCCTATCGCTTTGCGCTTTTCCCCGTAGAACACCTTTCTTCGGTACTTCGGCGCAAAAACTATGTGATATTTACAGTTCCATCGCGTGTGCGCTAAGCTCTTTTCGTCCCTCATTGGGACCCCCTTTTGATTTCTTGTTGAACGTTTGCAGTTGCCAGACCGCAAACTGTTTTAACAAATCAAAAGGGGTTTTTATAACTGGCTCAAAGCTGAAAGCTTTACAGAACCTCCAGCCTAGCTGGAGGTTTTCTGTGCACAAGAAAACGGCTCCCTTTCATGGAAGCCGTTATTGTGCCGCAGTTAAACTCGGTCAACCGTTCCTTAACTGCTCAGCATTGCCGTCTTGCGCGGCTTTGGATTTATCTGGCTAATCCTAGTCGTGGGATCTCAATTGCCGGACAGCGATCCATCACCACATTAAGCCCGGCATCACGCGCCAGAACCGCAGCCTGCTCATTTATAACGCCCAACTGCAACCACAGCGTTTTCGCCCCAATAGCCACGGCCTCCTGCGCAACGCCCCACGCCGCTTCCGAATTGCGGAAAACATCAACCATGTCTACTTTTTCCGGCACATCGGCAAGCGTGGCATACCCTTTTTGCCCCAGTAACGTAGTGCCTGCAACCTTGGGGGAAACGGGGATGACGTGGTACCCCTGCTCCAGAAGATATTTCATCACCCGGTAGCTTGGACGGTCAGGTTTGTCACTCGCGCCCACCAGCGCAATGGTCCGAGTCGAGGTCAGAATGCCTGCAATATCGTTCTCTTTCATTTTCATCCTCCTGCTATTTAGCCCAAGTGTATGCTAATCCGGCTGAACCAGCCATCCACTCTAACCTACAGATACATCAAATTTTTTCACCCTGGAGCTTGCAGCATCAGCCACTTCCAGTAATCTGTCTGCAGGCCAAAATGTGGAATGAAATAATGGAACTGACAACACGTACATTACCCGCGCGCAAACATATCGCGCTGGTTGCTCACGATCACTGTAAAGATATGCTGATGAAATGGGTTGAGCGTCACCAGCACCTGCTGGCTCAGCATACGCTATCAGCAACCGGCACGACCGGTAACCTCGTCGCCCGCGCAACCGGGCTTGAGGTCCAGGCACTTCTGAGTGGTCCAATGGGCGGCGACCAGCAAGTAGGCGCACTGATTTCGGAAGGTAAAATAGATGTGCTAATTTTCTTCTGGGACCCGCTGAATGCGGTGCCGCACGACCCGGATGTTAAAGCGCTGTTGCGTCTGGCAACGGTATGGAACATCCCGGTCGCTACTAATGCTTCTACCGCTGACTTTATTATTCAGTCTCCGCACTTCAGCGATCCTGTCGATATTCTGATCCCGGATTATCAGCGCTATCTCGCCGATCGTCTGAAATAAACCGCGCTGGCGGCCAGGCCGCCAGTTGTTATGGTTTTCTCGCTATTGGTACATCCAGCGCCTCTAACATTTCGACAAACGGTGAAGGTTGTTGTTTGTTAAATAGCAACCAGACACGTAAACGAGCACGGGTGATTGCGACGTACAGCAAACGTCGTTCTTCGGCATCAGGAAAATCTTCCGGCTGAGGCAACAATGCCTGCTCCATTATCGATTCACGCGCCGGTGCCGGAAATGCATCATCCCCATCCTGAAGCCCCAAAACAATAACGTAATCCGCCTGTTGCCCTTTGCTGGCATGGATAGTCATAAAATCGAGCTGCAGGTGCGGCCAGCGTGTTGCGGCTTTCTCCAGCGCCGTAGGTTTCAAATGATGGTAACGGGCCAGCAGCAAAATTCGCTGTTCTCGTTTGACATAACCGCTCAGTTTATCCAGCAACTCGTCGAGTTTGTCCTCGGCCAATAACGTCACTGCCTTTTTATCCCCTGCGACCAGGCTATTTAACGGTTTGGTTAACTGGTGCGGATTTTGCTGAATAAACTCGTTGGCGACTTCGCCTATCCGGCCATTAAAGCGGTAGGTGGTATCCAGCGCGCAACAGTCACCTTCACCAAAATAGTGATTAAAGGCCGTCGTCAGGGAAAGTTGAGCGCCGCTGAAACGATAGATAGCCTGCCAGTCATCGCCGACGGCAAATAGCGTGGTCTGCGTATTTTGCCGACGCAACGCTGCCAACAATGATGCCCGCTGCGGAGAGATATCCTGAAACTCATCAACCAGAATATGTTTCCACGGACTGACAAACCGCCCCTTATCAAGGATATTAATCGCCTGATGAATCAGGCCGGAAAAATCGACGGCATTCTCATCTTTTAACGCCGTTTTCCACGCTTTGAGCAACGGCGCCATCAGCTTGACCCGTTTACTAAAAAGATCGCGCACCTCTTCCGGCGCACCCGCAATCATCTCGGCCTGCGCTCCTCCGTGCATTCGCATCAAGCTGACCCAACGGTCGAGGCGACTCGCCATCCGACGCTGGAGCTTTTTGTCCTGCCAGAAATCCCCTTCCGGAATCTGCCAGTCCATCTCCTCTTCCAGCCACAACCGCCAGCCTTTCGCCTGCGCTTTTTTCTCCTGACACTGCTGCTGCCAGCTCTGCACTAATAGCTTTTGTCGGGTAGCTGTATCGCTTTCCAGCTTACTGATCGTTGGCACTTTTTTACTGCCTTGCTGAATAATATGCAGGGCCAGGGAGTGAAAAGTACGAGCGGATATCTCTTCTGTGCTCAAACGCTCACGGATACGTTCATCCATCTCCTGTGCCGCCTGGCGACCAAATGCCAGCAGCAGAATCTGGTCGGCTGCGGCTTCGCCACGCGTCAGTAACCAGCCCGCACGCGCCACCAAAACGGAGGTCTTACCGCTTCCGGCCCCGGCCAGAACTAATAACGATCGCTCACCGTTCACCACCGCACGGGCTTGCGCCGGGTTCAATGGTGATGATTCCACGCTGCCAAAAAAGCCACGGTACTGTTCCAGCATCGATTCAGTAAATACCTGATTATGAGCGAGCCTGGCCTTTTCCGTATCACTCAGCCAGCCCAGGCACTGCCGCCACAGTTCACGGCAGTTATCGAAAGCCTCAAGGCGACCGGTCGGCATAGGTAATCCACTTAGCGCACTTCGGATTTTACTCTGAATATCAGTCACCTGCTGGCGAGTTAGCCATTTACCCTCAGCGCTTGAACGCGCCACATCTGCCAACTGCTGGTGAAGTAGATCGGCAGCAATGTCGCTCATTTCCGCGCTCCACTGCAGCCAGAGAGTATTCAAATAATGATAAAAACGCTGGGTTTCGTTCCATTCGGTACCATGCAAACGCACAACTTTATCGTCTGGCAGGACAAATTCCAGTTCGCCCCATACCAGTCCGCGCTTGCAATGAACCGACAATAACTGATTGAAAGGTATAAGATACTCATGGCTGTCGCCGGAAACCTTTACTCCGGCATTGAGGAGTTGCACCCTGTCATAAGGATGCTGCGCCATGCGTTTGCCTAATGTTGTCGCTTTAAGTTCCATATAATGTCGAATTTCAATCAGGTTGGTTGTTTTTAAGTTTAACCGCCAGTGGCCGAGTGCTCCAGCGTAAAAAACGCTACAATGGGCTGGTCTTATTATCCACAGAATTAAACAGAGGGTTTATGCGTACCATTCTGAATATTTTAAACTTTATCCTTGGCGGTTTCGCCACCACGCTCGGCTGGCTGCTGGCAACACTGGTGAGTATCATTTTGATCTTTACACTACCGCTCACGCGTTCCTGCTGGGAGATTACCAAGCTCTCTTTGCTGCCATACGGAAATGAAGCGATTCATGTTGATGAACTTGAACCTCAAGGAAAGAATAGCCTGTTAAACGCAGGCGGTACACTACTGAATATATTATGGTTTATTTTCTTTGGCTGGTGGTTGTGTCTGATGCATATCTTCTGTGGTATTGCACAATGTGTGACCATCATCGGCATCCCGGTCGGTATCGCCAATTTTAAAATCGCCGCAATTGCTTTGTGGCCAGTGGGCCGTCGAGTCGTTTCTGTTGAGACCGCCCGCGCCGCGCGTGAAGCCAATGCCCGTCGCCGCTTTCAGTAATTGGATGGAACAAAGAAATGCTTAGCCCTCTGCTACGCCGCTATACCTGGAACAGCGCCTGGTTATATAACATCAGGATCTTTATCGCACTCTGCGGCACGACTGCATTTCCATGGTGGATTGGTGAAGTAAAACTGACTATTCCCTTAACACTCGGAGTAGTAGCTGCGGCGTTGACTGACCTTGATGACCGCCTGACAGGACGTCTGCGCAATCTGGCCATCACTCTGGTGTGCTTCTTTATCGCTTCGGCATCGGTGGAGCTTCTCTTTCCCTGGCCCTGGCTGTTTGCGATTGGCCTGACCCTCTCCACTATAGGCTTTATTTTGCTCGGTGGATTAGGACAACGCTATGCAACAATCGCCTTTGGTGCTTTATTAATTGCTATCTATACCATGCTGGGCGTAACGCTTTACAGCCATTGGTACCTCCAGCCGTTGTTTTTGTTAGCCGGTGCGGTCTGGTATAACTTACTTACCCTGGCCGGACATCTTATCTTCCCTATCCGCCCTCTTCAGGACAATCTGGCCCGCAGTTACGAGCAGTTGGCTCACTATCTGGAGCTTAAATCGCGGCTGTTTGATCCAGATATCGAAGATGAAAGCCAGGCGCCGCTGTACGACCTGGCAATAGCCAACGGCCAGTTAGTCGCCACGCTTAATCAGACCAAAGTCTCTCTGCTGACTCGTCTACGCGGCGATCGCGGCCAGCGCGGTACCCGCCGCACTTTGCAGTATTACTTCGTGGCTCAGGATATTCACGAACGCGCCAGCTCATCGCATATTCAGTACCAAACGTTGCGCGACCACTTTCGCTATAGCGACGTGATGTTTCGCTTTCAGCGTATGTTGTCTATGCAGGCGCAGGCATGCCAAAAACTCTCACGCGCTATCCTGCTACGCGAACCCTATCAACACGATGCCCACTTTGAGCGGGCATTTATGCATCTTGATGCCGCACTCGATCGCGTACGGGCTAGCGGAGCACCTACGGAACAGCTTAAAGCGCTCGGCTTTTTGCTCAATAACCTGCGAGCGATAGATGCCCAGTTGGCGACCATTGAATCCGTACAGACTACCGTACAGACCAATAACAATACTGAAAATCTGCTCGCTGACGATCAACCTAACGGTTTTAGCGATATCTGGCTACGTTTGCGCAATAACATGTCACCGGAGTCAGCTCTATTCCGTCACGCGGTTCGGATGTCGTTAGTCCTGTGCGCGGGCTACGCCTTTATTCAGCTTACCGGGCTGAACCACGGCTACTGGATATTGCTGACCAGCCTGTTTGTTTGCCAGCCAAACTACAACGCCACGCGCCATCGGCTGGCGTTAAGAATAATCGGTACGCTGGTTGGGGTTGCGATAGGACTCCCGATCCTGCTCCTGGTACCTTCAGTAGAAGGCCAGCTACTTCTGATTGTTCTGACTGGCGTGCTGTTCTTTGCTTTTCGCAACGTACAATACGCCCACGCAACGATGTTTATTACCCTGCTGGTCCTGTTGTGCTTTAACCTGCTGGGTGAAGGCTTTGAAGTCGCCTTACCACGTATATTTGACACGTTGATCGGTTGTGCGATCGCCTGGGCAGCCGTAAGTTTTATTTGGCCCGACTGGAAATTTCGCAATTTACCGCGAGTCCTCGAACAGGCAATCAACGCCAACTGCCGATATCTGGATGCCATTCTTGAGCAATATCATCAGGGACGTGATAACCGTCTGGCTTATCGTATCGCGCGGCGTGCGGCGCATAACCGCGACGGTGAACTGGCATCAGTAGTCTCAAATTTGTCCACTGAACCCCGAGCTGACTCAGCGATGCGAGAAACCGCATTCCGCTTACTGTGTCTGAACCATACTTTTACCAGCTATATTTCAGCGTTGGGTGCCCATCGGGAAAAACTGACAACACCGGATATTCTGGCGCTGCTGGACGATGCCGTTTGCTATGTTGATGATGCGCTGCACCATACACCCGCTGATGAACTGCGGGTACAGCAAGCTTTGGCAAGCTTGCAGACCCGGATCCAGCACCTTGATCCTCGAGCTGACAGCAAAGAGCCTTTGGTGCTCCAGCAAATTGGATTACTGCTGGCGCTGCTGCCAGAAATATGTCGGCTACAGCGACAGGTCGAGGTTCAACCTGAGTAAGTCTCTATCTCTCGTTGCTGTTCTACCGCCCACTCTTCGAGGTCCTGACGCAGTTGCATCGGGAGTGTGGCGGCATGCACGCCATTGATTGCCCCAGCTAACGAATAAAGCACATTGACCGTTAGCGCTTTATTCAATCTTAATAGCCTCAGCCAGGCTTTTTTCGCTCCAATTTCGCGCAACGTTTTTTCATCAGGAATGCCTGAATTAATCAACTGCAGCTCCATGTGGAAACTAATATTTGGCAAATTTTTTAATCTCCCTGAGTTTTTCTGCTTCTGCTTTTCATTACGTGCGGTCTGAAATGAAAAAACTGATAGCTGGAAAAGCATATTGCTGTCACGCCAAAGCGCTTCATCTATATGATAATATTTCAGTGCAGCTGGTCGACCATTCTTTCGCATTATCAAAAGAGGGGTTTTATGTTCAACGCGATACTCCGCACTCTGCTCACAAACCCTAAGATAAATTTCCCCCTCAGCAACCATAGCAAAAACGGTATTATCTATTGCCAGACTATAGCCGCCAAATAAAGGCCGACAACTTATTTTTCCTAATGATGATAAGCACTTCCGGAACTGTTGAATCCGTAGACCTGGAAATTTCTTCATGATTATTCCTTTGTTAATCATGTAAATAAAAAATAGTTTCGTTAACGGATCCGCTAATTAAGAAAATAAGTGACTTCTCTTGATGCGGCAAGATGAATTATGCCTTCATTTTAACCAACTTATGTTTTTGCGAGCCGCTTTCAAAAAAATATCGCTCAATGAAGTCAAAATGCAGAAAGGTAAAGTATTTGATAAATATTAATAACAAAAGAAACCAGAATACTTAGCATCGGTAGTACATCCAAAACGGATAACACTCTTACAGAGGAGAAAAATTCACTCAAGTTAAAATGTTTTCAACCATGAATTCACATCATATGCATACCGACATCAAGTCATACTCGCCAATCTGCCGATCTGAAGGGGAAAAATGAAGTACAGATTTCAGTCAACAGAAGAGAAAATGTGGTTGATCTTTTTACCTGTCGCATATACTGTACATACATACAGTAACTCACAGGCGGGATAGACTATGTTTACTTCAGCTCACGCAAATCGTTCACCACTGACTTCTACTTCAGTACGCCGTCACACTCATGACGCAGTCGAACACCCAACCAATGGGCTGATCAGTGAAATTGTCTATCGCGAAGATCAACCCATGATGACGCAACTATTATTGCTTCCTCTATTACAGCAACTTGGTCAGCAATCGCGCTGGCAACTGTGGCTAACGCCTCAGCAGAAACTGAGCCGCGAATGGGTACAGTCCTCAGGTTTACCATTATCAAAGGTGATGCAGATCAGCCAAATGTCGCCCAACAATACGCTGGAATCTATGATCCGCGCACTGCGTACCGGTAATTATAGTGTTGTGATTGGCTGGTTGTCAGATGAACTCACAGTTGAAGAACATGAACGACTGGTTGTCGCTGCGCAAGAGGGTCATGCAATGGGGTTCATCATGCGTCCAGTGAGAAATACTGGTCAGCCTGGCAGACAACTTTCGGGGCTAAAAATTCACTCAAACGTGTATCATTAAATGAATTTAGGATTAATCCTGGAATTTTTTTTGCCCTGGTGGATGGCTTAATTTTTTAATGCCCATTTTTGTTAAAATGCCTGTCTGATGCGGTCTCGCGACTTTTTTTGCCATATGAAATTCAACCCTACGTTGTTAAACATTGGGTACACAACCCTTTTTTTTCATATGCCTGACGGAGTTCACACTTGTAAGTTTCTAACTAAGTTGTAGACTTTACATCGCCAGGGGTGATCGGCTTTCGCTGCATGTATCAGCATAGTTAACAACAAGTCACGCCCCGGGTGAAGGATTTAACCGTGAGGTCTTTTGTACCTTCATGGCGAATTTTGGATGATAATGAGGCGCAAAAAATGAAAAAGACAGCTATCGCGATTGCAGTGGCACTGGCTGGCTTCGCTACCGTAGCGCAGGCCGCTCCGAAAGATAACACCTGGTATGCAGGTGCTAAACTGGGCTGGTCCCAGTATCACGACACCGGTTTCTACGGTAACGGTTTCAAAGGCAACAACGGTCCGGTTCGTAATGACCAACTGGGTGCTGGTGCGTTTGGTGGTTACCAGGTTAACCCGTACCTCGGTTTTGAAATGGGTTACGACTGGCTGGGCCGTATGGCTTACAAAGGCAGCGTTGATAACGGTGCTTTCAAAGCTCAGGGCGTTCAGCTGACTGCTAAACTGGGTTATCCGATCACTGACGATCTGGATATCTATACCCGTCTGGGTGGTATGGTTTGGCGCGCAGACTCTAAAGGCAACTACGCTTCTAACGGCGTTTCTCGCAGCGAACACGACACTGGCGTTTCCCCAGTATTCGCGGGCGGCTTAGAGTGGGCTGTTACTCGTGACATCGCAACTCGTCTGGAATACCAGTGGGTTAACAACATCGGCGACGCAGGCACCGTTGGTACCCGTCCTGATAACGGCATGCTGAGCTTAGGTGTTTCCTACCGCTTCGGTCAGGAAGATGTTGCTCCGGTTGTAGCTCCGGCTCCGGCCCCGGCTCCAGAAGTGACTACTAAGCACTTCACCCTGAAGTCTGACGTTCTGTTCAACTTCAACAAATCTACCCTGAAACCGGAAGGCCAGCAGGCTCTGGATCAGCTGTACACCCAGCTGAGCAACATGGATCCGAAAGACGGTTCCGCAGTTGTTCTGGGCTACACTGACCGTATCGGTTCTGATGCCTACAACCAGCAGCTGTCTGAGAAACGTGCTCAGTCCGTTGTTGATTACCTGGTGTCTAAAGGTATCCCGTCTAGCAAAATCTCCGCTCGTGGTATGGGTGAATCCAACCCGGTTACTGGTAACACCTGTGACAACGTGAAAGCTCGTGCAGCTCTGATTGACTGCCTGGGTCCGGATCGTCGCGTAGAGATCGAAGTTAAAGGCTACAAAGACGTAGTAACTCAGCCACAGGCTTAAGTTATCGCGTTAAAAAAACCCCGCTGATGCGGGGTTTTTTTTGTATTAAATTCATGTTTAAAGCAACAAACCAGAGGAATACCAACTCTCACTTTAGCGCTTAATTTAATGGCTACTCTTACTCTTTACCCAGCAACACTTGCAAGTCATGCTTCAAACTGGACATCTTACTGGCATATTTTTCTTTATGTTCAGCGTCCTCAATCAGCTGTACGATCGTTTCCGAAAGGGTCATACCCCGCCTTTGCGCCAGACCTGCCAGCCGCTGCCAGACCATGAACTCCAGATCGATAGATTTTTTACGAGTATGCTGATGCTCCGCATTAAAATGTCGCTTGCGACGAGCGCGTATGGTCTGCTTCATACGGTTCGCTAACTCTGGATTCATATGCTGCTCAATCCAGGTATTCACCAGAACAGGTTCATTTTCGAGCGTGAGTAAGACATCGACCGCAGCTTGTGCAGCGCTGGCTTCAATGTAGCGGGTTATCGGTTCACCTTCCCGGCACTTTTTTACCAGATATGTCCATTTCCAACCGCTTTCAAGATTTTCCAGTTGTTGATATTTCATTGCGATCTCAATGTGACCGTGTAACTCTTTTCAGGATATCAGTTTTTTCTTGATCTGCTGAGAATAAATCATCTTTCGTGATGTGGGTAGATTCGTTATCACTGCGACCAACGCAATCACTCGTGTGCTCAGACGCCGCATAATGTATAATCGCGCGTTTTACATCTGACTAAAAAACAGCGACTTTGACCATTACGAAACTTACCCGAAACGACCTCGCTCCTGATACGGAAAGTTATCAGGCGCTGTTTGCACAAGCCGACTTAGCACAAGCAGAGGCATCTCTCTCTGGCGAACTGCAACCCCGCTTATTCTATGCCCTGGAGCAACTTCTGGTGACTCCAGCCATTTCGCCGTTCATGCTGGTTAAAGCACCAGAAGAGCCAGAGTATCTGCAATGGTTGGCGAACGAAACTCGTACTTTACATCAACCATCTGAACCGCTTTATGGCGTACGTTATCAGATTGCTGGTGGAAACATCACCAGCATCCCGGTACAAACCGCAGAAGATAATTTCGCGAGCATCGCGCCGGTTGAAGCAGCCGACTGGATAGAAGCAGAGCAACTCTTTGGTTGCTTACGCCAGTTCAATGGTGAAATTAGCCTGCAACCAGGTCTGGTTCATCGTGCCAACGGTGGTGTATTGATCATCTCCCTGCGCGCATTGCTGGCTCAGCCCCTGCTGTGGATGCGGCTAAAAAATATGATTGCCCGCCAGCGTTTTGACTGGCTGTCAATCGATGAGTCCCGCCCTCTTCCGGTTAGCATCCCCTCAATGCCACTCAACTTGAAAGTCATTCTGGTTGGCGAGCGGGAATCACTAGCAGATTTCCAGGAGATGGAACCTGAGCTTTCTGCCCAGGCTATTTACAGCGAATACGAAGACAATTTACAAATTGTCGATGCCGACACCCTGAAACAATGGTGTCAGTGGGTCTGGCAAAACGCACACCAACTCGAACTCCCTGGGTTAGCTGCCGAAACCTGGCCGCTGTTGATTCAGGAAGGTGCACGTTACACTGGCGATCAGGCAACCCTACCGCTGTGTTTGCTATGGATTGCACGCCAGCTTAAGGAGGCGGCGGCCTTCTGTGAAGGTGAAGAGATTAGCGCCGAAGAGATGCAAACCATGCTGGAACGTCGTGAGTGGCGCGAAGGCTATCTCGCGGAGCGGATTCAGGACGAAATCCTGCAAGAGCAAATCCTCATTGAGACCGAAGGCGAATGCATCGGCCAAATCAACGCGCTATCGGTTATTGAATTCCCAGGCCATCCGCGCGCATTCGGCGAACCGTCTCGCATTAGCTGCGTTGTTCACATTGGCGATGGTGAGTTTATTGACGTCGAACGCAAGGCTGAGTTGGGTGGCAATATCCATGCGAAAGGCATGATGATCATGCAGGCGTTTTTGATGGCTGAGCTGGAGCTTGATCAACAACTCCCCTTCACCGCCTCGTTAACCTTTGAGCAATCCTACAGTGAAGTGGATGGCGATAGCGCCTCCATGGCTGAACTGTGCGCATTAATCAGTTCGCTGGCCAATGTTCCCATTAACCAGAGTATTGCTATTACCGGCTCTGTCGATCAGTTTGGTCGTGTACAACCTGTTGGTGGACTCAATGAGAAAATTGAAGGTTTCTTTGCTATATGCCAGCAGCGTGGTTTAACCGGTAAACAGGGCGTCATTATTCCAGCCGCCAACGTCCGTCATCTGAGTTTGGCAAAGGAGCTACAACAAGCCGTTGCTGAGGAACAGTTCTTTATCTGGGCCATTGATGACGTCACTGAAGCATTACCCCTTCTGACCCAACTATTGTGGGATGGAGAAGGACAAACTTTACGGCAAACCATCCAGGAACGGATTGCACAGGCGACACAGCAAGAAGGTCGCCATCGCTTTCCGTGGCCGCTGCGCTGGTTAGGCGGTTCAGGTTCTAACTGATCGGACTTGTTCAGCGTACACGTGTTAGCTATCCTGCGTCCCGAACTCAAAATAAGGCTTACTGAAAACATGGTAGATAAACGCGAATCCTATACAAAAGAAGATCTTCTTGCCTCTGGCCGTGGTGAACTGTTTGGCGCTAAAGGCCCACAGTTACCAGCGCCAAATATGCTGATGATGGACCGCGTCATCAAGATGACCGAAACAGGTGGTAACTACGATAAAGGTTATGTTGAGGCAGAACTCGATATTAACCCTGACCTGTGGTTCTTCGGTTGCCACTTCATTGGCGATCCGGTTATGCCTGGCTGCCTGGGCCTGGATGCCATGTGGCAACTGGTTGGCTTCTACCTGGGCTGGTTAGGCGGCGAGGGTAAAGGGCGTGCGTTAGGCGTAGGTGAAGTTAAACTCACCGGCCAGGTACTGCCAACGGCTAAGAAAGTGACCTACCGCATTCATTTCAAACGCGTGATAAACCGTCGTTTGATTATGGGCCTGGCGGATGGTGAAGTACTGGTTGACGATCGTCTGATCTACACCGCAACCGATCTGAAAGTGGGTTTATTCCAGGACACCTCTGCGTTCTGATAAAACAGTGACACTTTAAAAGGCGAAGCCCCCGCACAGCGGAGGCTTCATTTTTAAAGAGACAGTCAGGCAATTTGCACCCTGTCCTCCATGGCTTCTCGCCAGCCTCCTAGCCACCAGGACCTTTGATTCAAGGTCTGATAAGGACACATTTCTTTCGATCTTCCGGTAATACCGGCTTGATATCCACGTTGATGTGCCCGTTCCAGGCGATCTCGTTTTTGTCTCTTCATGCCTCGTTTCCCTCATTCTTTGATCTGGTGGAAAAGAAAACAATGGTCACTAAATACGCAACCACGGTTAACGAATACCGCGAATCAGAGACAGCGTCAATGCGCAAAATTCACGCCATTGTCATATTTGTGAGCTACATGAAAGTTCATTTGTACAAAAAATGTGAACTGGCACAAGTTAACAAGCTGATGAGACAAATAAAAAAGCCGCTGCGATTTTGTTACCCGCAGCGGCTTTTTACTTTCATTAATTTTGCTTATGGCAGGCGATTCAACTCGCTGGCAATTGCAGTCGCTTCCTGAGTCCAGGCCTGAGCAAGGGTTTTAACCATTGCGTCATAACCATCCTGTTGTTGCTTAAGCTCAATGTTGAACGGACGCTTAATCAGCTGCCCCTGATGCTTCAGCAACCACTCACCGCTAACGATCACCCGACCATCGTAACGACCGTGAAATCCGCTGACGGACACGTTTAGCGTATCCTGCTCGCTCCCTAAAGGCTGAGAGGCCACCACCCAACCCGGCAGTTGGTTGCTAAGATTCGCCACCAGCGTGGTACGCAGTTGCTGATCTAGCGGGCTCGCCCACAGATTGTTATTGGCGATCACATACTGGACGTCAGTGGTCTGGTAAACCACGCCATTGCCCGCCAAATAATCAGGAATGCTGACTTGTTCAACCCACAGCAAATTTTTGCTTTGGTGAGCGGCGCTTTGTGCGCCACTCTGGACCACCGGAAGCTGGTAGTACGTTTTGCTCTCACCACCACTGCTGCACGCGGTCAGTGCGCATACTGCCGCCGCTATTAGCCATCTTTTCATTATTTCGCTCCCTTCGGCTGCGGATCTTTTTTATCCTTCGCCTCAAATACCAGCGCATTGCTCTTGTCGTTGAGCGTTTTCAGTACCGGTTGCAGTTCACGAAGAACCTGATCCAGGCGCTGCATATCTGCCACCATCTTATTGTATGCCGCAGAGCCCGGCTGGAAGCCTTGCATACTACGATTCAGTTCACGCAATGTGCTCTGCATATCGCCCGGCAACTGCTGCATGGACTGGCTTGAAGTTATCTTATTCAGGCTATCCAGCGTCGTTTGCACGTGCTGCATGGTCTTCTCGCTTTGCGCCAACGTACTGGTTGCCTGCTCCAGCAGAGGATTAATCGGCAGATTGTTAATCTTATCCAGGGCATCCATCAGACGCTGCTGGATCTGCGCCAGGCCACCGCTCACAGTCGGTATAATCGGATAACCACCAAACTCCTGAATCTTGCCGCGCGCAGGCGCTTTCGGATAGAAGTCGAGATCGATATACAGCGCACCGGTTACCAGGTTGCCCGTCTTAAGGGAACCCCGCAGTCCGCGATTCATCAGATCGTCAATATGCTGGCGAATATTTGGATCGCTACCTAATTGATTGATCAAACGTTCTGGTTCAATCCGCACTTCAACTGGGATACGGTAATCGTCGTTTAAATTCTGTTTCAAGCCTGGGATAAAGAACGGCACTTTACCTACGGTACCGAGGCGAATACCGCGGAACTCAACAGGCGCACCAGGCTGCAGGCCGCGGATAGAATCTTTAAAGAACATCACGTAGTCGATATGCTGGGTAAAGATCGAGTCCTGTATACTTTTTTGATCGTCGAAAAGGTGATATTCGGTTTTATTCGCTACCGGCTCTCCTAACGGCAACCCCTCAGGAATATCAAAGCTGACGCCGCCGCCAAACAGGGTTGACAGCGATCCCATTTCAACACGCATACCCGCAGCGGTAAGATCCACCGCAATACCGCTGTCTTTCCAGAAACGTACGTTGTTGGTCACCAGACGATCGTTTGGCGCGCTGATAAACAGCTGGTAGGTAATATTGCGTTTTTGCGCATCGAAGGTGCTGGTCTCAACTGAACCGACGCGATAGCCCCGAAAGAGCACCGGATCGCCTGGAGAAAGCTGACCTGCTTTACTGCTTTCCAGCAGAATGCGAATGCCTTTGGCATCAGGGGAAGCCAGAGGGGGTGAATCCAGCAGCGGATATTGCGCAGGCACAGATCCTTTCGAACCAGGCTGTAATTCGATATAAGCACCGGATAATAGTGTGCCTAGCCCGCTAATCCCTTCGCGTCCGACCTGCGGTTTAACCACCCAAAAAACCGAATCCTTATGTAGCAATTTTTCCATGCCTGAATTCAGCCGGGCTTTAATTTCTACGTGAGTCAGGTCATCAGTCAGCGTTGCGCTTTCTATCACGCCAACATCAACGCTGCGGCTTTTAATTCGGGTTTTACCCCCTTCAATACCTTCAGCATTGGTGGTGATTAACGTCACCTCCGGCCCCTGATGGCTATAGTGATAAAATAGAATCCATGCGCCGATAAGCGCCGTGACTATTGGGAAGATCCACACCGGTGACCAGTTCTTCACCTTTTGCACTTTCGCTTCTCCGCTCTTATTTTCCATGCTGCAGTCTTTCCTCATGGCTTGAGTCTGGCTCACGGTCCCACAACAAACGAGGGTCAAACGTCATGGCCGAGAACATTGTCATAACAACGACCAGCGCAAACATCACCGCTCCGATCGCCGGATAGATATTCATCAATCCGCCGATGCGCACCAGAGCTGAGAGGACTGCGATGACAAAAACATCGATCATCGACCAGCGGCCGACGAATTCGACAACTTCATAAATCAGGTGCATGCGCTCAGAGTCACGCGATCCTTTGCCGCTGGCATTCCAGCACAGCCAGCCAATAGCGATCATTTTTAACGTCGGCACCATAATGCTGGCGATAAATATCACCATCGCCACCGGATATGATCCCTCGCTCCACAGCAGGATCACCCCCGCCATAATGGTGGAGGGCATTTTATCGCCCAGCAGATCGGTAATCATGATCGGCAGAATATTGGCTGGCATATAGAGGATTATCGACGTCATCAGCAGCGCCAGCGTCCATTGCAGACTGTTTTTACGTCGGGCAGTTCCTTTGGTATGACAGCGCGGGCAAACGGCTTCGTCAACGGGTAAAACTGCCGTACAGCATGAGCATGAACGCAGTCCCTGCCGAAGGCCGGAAACACCAACTTTCAATGGCTGTTTAATCAACGGCATTGGCGCAATGTCGTCCCACAGCCAACGGCGGTCCACGCACTGGAATGTGCGTAGCTGCAATACGCAAAACATACACCAGGGAATAAAGCTTAAACCGATACCAATATCACCGTAAGCCATCAGCTTAACAAAGCTGACCAGGACTCCGGCGAGGAAGATTTCCGCCATTCCCCAAGTTTTGAGGTGAAACAGGATCCGTGCCAGAAACGCTTTCAGCGCAACCGGCATACGAACCCGGTTCACCAGCAGCAGTATCGTCACCAGGCAGAAAGCCGGCACCAGCTGCACAAAGAGCAAAAAGAAGGTGCCAAGGCTGGCGTAATCCTCGGTAAAAAGGACATTAGGGATTTCCAGCAGCTCAATTTCGCTACTGATGCCACCGACCTTCATGTAGATGAAAGGAAACAGGTTTGCCAGCAGCAGCATAAACAATGCGACCAGCGCATAGGCAGTGGGACGTTGCCGAGGCGCGTCCCACGAAGTCGTCAATGTCGTTCCGCAGCGCGGACACGCAGCTTTCTGGCGATGCTCCAGCTGCGGCAAAGCCACCAGCAGATCACATTGTCGGCACAGAATATGCCGCGCAGCATGATGATGATCGCACATGAAAACTCCTCAGCTTATGCGCCGTTTTTTAATCCTTCAAGATATTCCCAGCGTTCGAAGGCAGTTTCCAGCGCCTGCTCCGCTTCGCTCATCTGCGCCAGCACCTGCTGCGTATGATCATGCGACTGACCAAAGAAAGAAGGATCGGCAACCTGCTCCTGCAGAGTCTGCAATTGGGCCTCAAGCTCTTCCAGTTTCTGCGGCAGTTGTTCCAGTTCGCGCTGCAGGTTATAGCTTAGTTTGCTGGCCGCGCGTTTGACACTTTCTGCTTTCGGTTGAGCAACTTCTACCGTTTTTTTGGCAACTGACTGCTTTTGTGCCAGATACTGAGATTGCTGACCTCGGGCATCGTGATAACCGCCAACATATTGGCCAATTCTCCCTTCCCCTTCAAAGATCCAACACTCGGTTACGGTGTTATCAACAAACTGACGATCGTGGCTGACCAGCATCACGGTGCCCTGATAGCCGTCGACTAACTCTTCCAACAGTTCCAGGGTTTCGACATCCAGATCGTTTGTCGGTTCATCGAGGATCAACAGGTTACTGGGCTTGAGGAACAGGCGCGCCAGCAGCAGACGGTTACGCTCACCGCCGGACAGTGCACGTACCGGCGTCATCGCCCGTTTCGGATGGAACATAAAGTCTTGCAGGTAGCCCAGAACATGGCGCGGCTTGCCGTTCACCATCACTTCCTGCTTACCTTCAGCAAGGTTGTCCATCACCGTTTTGTCCGGGTCAAGCTCAGCACGGTGCTGATCGAAGTAAGCAACCTCCAGCTTAGTACCCACGTGGATGCGCCCGCTATCTGCCTTCAGCTGGCCGAGCATCAGTTTCAACAGCGTGGTTTTACCACAGCCGTTCGGGCCAATCAGCGCAATCTTATCACCGCGCTGGATCTGGGCGGTAAAATCCTTCACCAGCACTTTGCCATCAACCTGGTAGTTAACGTTCTCCATTTCGAAGACAATTTTGCCCGAACGCGCGGCCTCTTCGACCTGCATCTTCGCACTACCCATCACTTCGCGACGCTCACCGCGTTCACGGCGCATCGCTTTCAATGCACGCACGCGCCCTTCATTACGGGTACGACGGGCTTTAATCCCCTGACGGATCCAGACTTCTTCCTGCGCCAGCTTGCGGTCGAATTCAGCATTCTGTAGGTCTTCAACGCGCAGCGCTTCTTCTTTATCTAACAAATATTGATCGTAATTGCCTGGATAGGTCACCAGCTTACCGCGATCGAGATCGACAATCCGCGTCGCCATATTGCGAATAAAAGAACGGTCGTGCGAGATAAAAATAATGGTGCCTTTGAACATCTTCAGGAAACCTTCCAGCCAGTCGATCGTTTCAATATCGAGGTGGTTAGTCGGTTCATCCAGCAGCAGCACGCGCGGCCCGCTGACCAGCGCGCGCCCCAGGGCCGCCTTACGCAGCCAACCACCGGAAAGCGAGGAGAGCTCGGCGTTAGGATCCAGATTGAGCTGCTCAAGCACTTCATTAATACGGCTATCCAACTGCCAGAGCCCTAAATTATCAAGCTGCTCCTGAAAGCGTGCCAGTTCGTTTAAGTTCTTGTCGCTCGGGTCGGTCATCACCAGTTGTGAAGCATCGTGATAGCCTTTGAGGTAGGCCGCCTGTTCGGCAATCCCTTCCGCAACGAAGTCGTAAACGGTTCCGGTAATGTTACGCGGCGGATCCTGCTGCAGACGCGCGACAACCAGATCCAGCTCATAGATAATGCGCCCGTCATCAAGACCCTGTTCACGGTTGAGGATCTTCATCAGAGTCGATTTACCCGCACCGTTACGCCCTACCAGGCACACGCGTTCGTTATCTTCGATATGCAGTTCAGCATTATCCAGCAGCGGCGCATCGCTGAATGAAAGCCAGGCGCCGTGCATACTAATTAATGACATTCTTTATTCCTTTCAGGCTGAGGTGATCAGCCAGCAGTTGTGAATCTGACGGTTGCGGGCAAAATCTTGAGACTGCGTTTTTTGCGTAATCTCCTGCGCCTTCAGGCCCAGTTGCGCTAGCCCGTCATGATCCATACGGAAACCGCGTTTGTTATTCGAGAACATAATCGTGCCGCCTTTACGCAGCAGACGTTTTAGATCGGTCATCAGACGCAGATGGTCGCGCTGTACGTCAAACGCGTCTTCCATGCGCTTAGAGTTAGAGAAGGTCGGCGGATCAATGAAGATCAGATCAAACTGTTCGGTGCTCTCACGTAGCCAGCCCAACACATCGGCCTGCATCAAACGATGCGCGCGACCGGTTAAGCCGTTGAGGCGCAGGTTGCGCTCCGCCCATTCGAGATAAGTGCGCGACATATCGACCGTCGTGGTAGAGCGCGCGCCGCCGAGGCCTGCATGTACGCTCGCGCTGCCGGTGTAGGCGAAAAGATTGAGGAAGTCCTTGCCTTTGCTCATCTCACCCAGCATGCGACGAGCAATGCGGTGGTCAAGGAACAGGCCAGTATCCAGGTAGTCGGTCAGATTGACCCACAGACGCGCGTTATACTCCTGCACCTCAAGAAAATCACCCTTCTCAGCCATTTTCTGATACTGATTTTTCCCTTTCTGCCGTTCACGGGTTTTTAGCACCAGCTTATTCGGTGCAATCCCCAGTACGGCAATCGTGGCGGCGATAATATCAAACAGACGCTGACGAGCTTTGTGCGCATCCACGGTTTTCGGCGGAGCATACTCTTGCACCACCACCCACTCGCCGTAGCGGTCAATGGCTACGTTATATTCCGGGAGGTCGGCATCATAAAGACGATAGCACTCGATACCTTCCTGACGCGCCCACTTCTCATATTTTTTCAGATTCTTACGCAGACGGTTGGCGAAATCTTCCGCCAGCGTCGCGGTTTTTCCGCCCTCGCTTTCGGCGAGATGGTAGTTCTTCTGCACGCAGTCTAGCGGGCCGTTTTTGGCTTTGAACTGCTTATCAGCGCGTAATTGCAAACAGCTGAGCAGATCCGGCGAGGCGCTGAACAAAGAGAGGTTCCAACCGCCGAACTGATTTTTCATGATCCGGCCCAGCAGGCTATGCAGAGCAATCAGCGCCGGTTCGCTCTCCAGACGCTCGCCGTATGGCGGGTTACTGATAACCGTACCGTAAGGCCCTTTCGGCAGCGGATTGTCCAGTTTGGCAACATCTTTAACCTCGAACGTCACCAGTTCGCCGATGCCAGCGCGACGGGCGTTGCTGCGCGCACGTTCAATCACCCGCGCATCAATGTCAGAACCGTAGAAACGGGATTCATACGCCGCCAGACCCTGACGGGCGCGGGTTTGCGCTTCGGCTTTCACCTCTTTCCAGATAGCATCATCGTGCTGCGCCCAGCCGCCGAAACCCCAATGACCGCGGTGTAAACCCGGCGCACGGTCGGTTGCCAGCATAGCGGCTTCAATCAGCAGCGTGCCGGAGCCGCACATCGGATCAAGCAGCGGTGTCCCCGGAGCCCAACCTGAACGCATCACGATAGCCGCAGCCAGGCTCTCTTTGATCGGTGCCATACCGGTGCCATCGCGGTAGCCGCGCAGATGCAAACCCTCGCCGCTAAGATCTAAAGAAATATGTGCGGTTTCTTTATTCAACCAGACGTTGATGCGCAGATCGGGGCTTTCACGATCGACATTAGGACGCGGCAGATTCTTACGCGTAAAGCTATCAACAATGGCATCTTTGACCTTCAATGCGCCGTACTGACTGTTACGAATCTCTTCGTTAAGCCCGCTAAAGTGCACGGCGAAAGTGGCGTCTGGGGTGAAAATCTCCGTCCATGGAATGGCCTGTACGCCGAGGTAAAGGTCCAGATCGCTATACACGCTGCACTGACCCAGCGGCAGCATGATCCGCGAAGCCAGCCGACTCCACATCAGGCTTTGATACAGCAGGCGCGTATCTCCCTGAAAATGGACCCCGCCCTGGACTACCTGGCAGTCCACCGCGCCAAGCCCTTCCAGTTCAGTTTTTAACAGCTCTTCAAGCCCACGAGCCGTACTGGCAAACAGAGAATTCATATCGTCACTTTTACTAAAAGAAAATTGGTGCGCATTATAGCCAATATGTGCCCTATGTCATAAAGTTAAAGGCTTATTTTTGAACCCAGGGGCAGCGTATGGTAACGCTTTCGCGACTTTTTATTCATCCCGTTAAATCGATGCGGGGAATTGGCCTGAGTCACGCCTACGCAGGCATCAGTGGTCTGGCCTTCGATCGTATATTTATGGTGACGGAAACCGATGGCACCTTCATTACCGCTCGTCAGTTTCCGCAAATGGTTAAGTTTATCCCCGCCCCGCTCCACGATGGCCTCCATCTGACGGCCCCGGACGGCAGCAGCGCGATGGTGCTCTTCAGCGATTTTGCGCCGCAGCAAGAGCCAACTGAAGTCTGGGGCAACCATTTTACTGCCCAGGTTGCGCCGGAGTCGGTTAACCAGTGGTTAAGCGGCTTCTTTAATCGTAGCGTTCAGCTTCGCTGGCTGGGGCCACAACTCAGCCGTCGGGTGAAACGCCATGATGCCGTTCCCCTCTCCTTCGCCGATGGTTTTCCCTACCTTTTAGCTAATGAAGCCTCCCTGCGCGATCTGCAAAATCGCTGCCCAGCCAGCGTAAGCATAGAACAATTTCGCCCGAATATGCTGGTCACTGGCGCGGCTGCCTGGGAGGAAGATACCTGGAAAGTCGTACGTATCGGCGAGGTTGTTTTTGATGTGGCAAAACCGTGCAGCCGCTGCGTGTTTGCGACCGTCAGCCCGGAACGCGGACAAAGGCACCCTTCTGGTGAACCCTTAAGCACGCTGCAAGGTTTTCGCACTGCGCTGGATAACGGTGATGTCGATTTCGGCCAGAATCTAATCGCCCGTAATAGCGGCGTGATCCGCGTAGGTGATGAATTGGAAGTACTGGCCCGAGGACCGGCAAAAGCCTACGGCGCCGGCGATAGCGACGATACGCTGATGCCCGATGTTCAACAGGACGCAACGGTAGAGATTGAGTGGCAAGGGTTAAGTTTTAGCGGCAACAATCAGCAAATTTTGCTGGAGCAGTTGGAGCAACAGGGGATCCGCGTTCCTTATTCCTGCCGGGCGGGCATTTGCGGCAGCTGCCGCATCCGACTGGAAGAAGGAGAAGTTAGTGCGCTGAAGAAAAATGCGATTGGTACAGATGGCACCATTCTGTGCTGCAGTTGCGTGCCAAAAACCGCGCTACGGCTAGCGCCTTAAACTGCCTGGCCCAGGCTGTAGCTGGCTGCACCCGGCGCTGGCTGCAGCCGGTCGTTCATAATTTTAATCACGTCGCCAAGCTGCATAACCCGCCCGGCAAGCGTCAGACCGGGCTGCGCTAACAGACATAATGCCGCGTTTTCACCAGCTTCAACCACCAACAGATTCACCTGCTGCCCGGTATCGCTAAGCCAGGCGCTGGCAGCATCGCCGCCGCCGGGCTGCCAGCACTCTTCATGGGTAGTGAAATGCCAGCTTTTCGGCATCTGCGGCTTGAGAAAGCGAATAGCGACCAGCGCATTCAATACTAATTCAGCGCGCTGCTCTTTTGATAATTCAAGATTGCGGCATTTTTCTTCAAATGAAAAATAAAGCGCGGCATCTTCGACGCAAAATCCGGACGGAGCAAAGGCGTCGGGGGTCAGCATTCGGCGTGCGAAACGTGAACGAAATAACATGCCATTAGCCAAATCGAGCATCATACGATCGTGCTCTTCATCGTAATACCAACGCCAATTATCGTCAGGTTTAATCCGCATTTCTTCCCCCGTCCTCTATCACTTCCATCTGTAATTAACAGGTAAACTGCTACAGAATATTTCCAAAATTAAGAAAAGACTAAAATGTCTAAATAAGCAACAATGAAGGAATATAAAACAACCAGGGCTATAAATAAAGCCCTGGTAGGATATAAGAAGGGAAAAGATTAGATATGGGTAACAATTTCTTTAATCAGTGGCGGACCTTTAAAAATAAATCCGGAATAAATCTGCACCAATGTAGCGCCCGCAGCAATCTTTTCACGCGCTGCAATCACCGAGTCAATACCGCCAACTCCGATAATGGGCAGACGCCCCTGTAATTCCGCTGACAGCATACGGATTATTTCTGTACTCTTCAGTTGTAAAGGACGACCGCTAAGCCCGCCAGTTTCGTCGCAATTTTTCATGCCCTGAACCAGCGACCGATCCAACGTGGTATTAGTCGCAATCACCCCATCAATATTATGTCGAACCAGACTATCGGCAACCTGGATCAATTCCTCAACAGAAAGATCCGGCGCGATCTTCACCGCCACGGGGACATATTTCTGGTGCTTCTCTTGCAGTTCGCGTTGCTTATTTTTAATACCGGAAAGTAAATCATCCAGCGCATCACCGTATTGCAAAGTACGCAGGCCAGGGGTATTCGGCGAAGAGATATTAATGGCGATATATCCGGCGTAGGCATAGATTTTATCCATACAAATCAGATAATCATCTTTGCCTTGTTCAACTGGGGTATCTTTATTTTTACCAATGTTAATCCCCAGGATCCCGTCAAAATGGGCCTTTTTCACGTTCTCAACCAGGTTATCAACGCCGTGGTTATTAAAGCCCATGCGGTTGATCAAACCTTCGGCATCGACCAGACGGAAGATCCTCGGCTTATCGTTACCCGGCTGCGGACGCGGCGTCACGGTACCAATTTCAATTGAGCCAAAACCCATTGCTCCGAGCGCATCAATGCACTCGCCATTTTTATCCAGCCCGGCGGCCAGACCCAGCGGGTTCTTGAATGTGAGCCCCATGCAGGTTACCGGCTTTGTCGGCACCTTTTGACGAACCAACATTTCCAGAGGTGTGCCTGAAACAAGGCGTAATTGTTTAAAGGTTACTTCATGAGCGCGCTCAGGATCGAGCTGAAAAAGGGCTTTACGAACGAAGGGGTAGTACATGAACTCTCCTGGATTCCCGGTGTGCAAACCGGGGGCGTATTATGTGCGATCCACCCCGGAAAGGGAATTGACCTGCGACAAAAAATCGCATCTCAGACGCAAACGTTTACTTTTGTCTCCCTCTTTATGCACTTTCTGACAATTCAACGCTGGATAAATCATTTAGGGAAATAAATGCGCTCTGTCACACTGCAGCTAAATGTTATCAATTATAGATAAATGAAAATATTTAGTTATAAGGAGAGAATATGCGAGTCATAACACTTGCGGGTAGCCCGCGTTACCCTTCCCGTTCCAGTGCGCTTCTGGAATACGCCAGAGAGACACTCTCCGCTGCGGATATCGAAGTCTGCCACTGGCATCTGCAAAATTTTGCCCCGGAAGACCTGCTCTACGCACGCTTTGATAACCCCGCTCTGCATGCGCTGAATGAACAGCTTGCTGATGCTGATGGGCTGATTATCGCCACCCCGGTTTATAAAGCCTCTTTTTCCGGCGCGTTGAAGACCCTACTGGACCTGCTGCCGGAACGTGCTCTGGAAGGCAAAATCGTTCTGCCTCTGGCCACTGGCGGGACTATCGCGCATATGCTGGCGGTAGATTACGCTCTAAAACCAGTACTTAATGCTCTGAAAGCGCAAGAGATCCTTCATGGCGTCTTTGCTGATGATAGTCAGGTGACAGATTATCAACATAAACCGCAATTTACCCCAAACCTGCAAGGTCGACTCGACCTGGCGTTAGAAACCTTCTGGCAGGCACTGCATCGCCCCAGTAGCCGCGCTCCGGCGCTGAAAAGCTTGCAACGGGTAGAGCATGTTTAAAGGCTAACGTTGACGCTCACACGGAAATAAAAGGAACACATCATGGCGACCCTTTCGCAAAAATTCCTGATACGCGTGGCACCCTGGCTTCTGCCGGTGGGCAGCGTGATTATCTGGCAATTCGCCTCTTCGATGGGCTGGCTATCCACCCGCATTTTGCCGTCGCCGGAAGGGGTACTTAAGGCTTTCTGGACGCTCTCCGCCAGCGGTGAACTTTGGCAACATCTGGCGATAAGCTCATGGCGAGCATTGATTGGTTTCAGCATCGGCGGATCCATTGGCCTGGTGCTGGGATTAATCAGCGGCCTGTCGCGCTGGGGTGAACGCCTGCTGGATACCTCCATTCAGATGCTGCGTAATGTGCCGCATCTTGCGCTGATTCCGCTGGTTATCTTGTGGTTCGGTATCGATGAGAGCGCCAAAATCTTCCTCGTGGCGCTGGGGACGATGTTCCCAATTTACATCAATACCTGGCACGGGATCCGCAACATCGACAGAGGACTGGTCGAGATGGCCCGTAGCTACGGTTTATCCGGCTTTGCTCTATTCCGTCATGTGATCCTCCCCGGCGCACTCCCCTCTATTATGGTCGGCATTCGCTTTGCGCTTGGCCTGATGTGGTTAACGCTGATTGTTGCCGAAACTATCTCTGCTAACGCCGGTATCGGCTACCTGGCGATGAACGCCCGCGAGTTTCTGCAAACCGATGTCGTGGTGGTTGCCATTATTCTTTATGCCATTCTCGGCAAACTGGCCGACTTCAGCGCCCAGCTTCTGGAACGCGTCTGGCTGCGCTGGAATCCGGCTTATCACCTTCAGGAGGCTAACGCATGACGACTGCGCGTCTTAATCCGGGGATCCCGTTACTGCTTAACGGCGTGAGCAAGCGTTATGGTAGCAACACGATCCTGAATGAACTCGATCTTCATATTCCCACCGGGCAATTCGTTGCGGTAGTTGGGCGCAGCGGCGGTGGTAAGAGTACCCTGCTGCGGTTGCTGGCCGGGCTGGAAAAGCCCAATGGTGGTCAGTTGCTGGCAGGCTCAACGCCGCTGGCACAGATTCAGGACGATACCCGCATGATGTTCCAGGATTCGCGCCTGCTGCCGTGGAAATCGGTTATCGACAATGTTGGCCTCGGGCTGAAAGGCCAGTGGCGTGAGGCTGCGCTTAAGGCGCTGGCGAGCGTCGGTCTGGAGGATCGCGCCAGTGAATGGCCTGCGGCGCTTTCCGGAGGGCAGAAACAGCGCGTGGCACTGGCTCGCGCGTTAATTCATCGTCCCGGATTATTGCTGCTTGATGAGCCGCTAGGTGCACTGGATGCCCTCACCCGCCTTGAGATGCAGGATCTGATCGTCTCGCTGTGGCAGGAGCATGGATTTACCGTTCTGTTGGTGACCCATGACGTCAGCGAGGCGGTGGCCATGGCCGATCGCGTTTTGCTGATTGAAGAAGGAAAAATTGGCCTGGATCTGCTGGTAGATATTCCACGGCCCAGACGCACAGGCTCAGCGAAGCTGGCGGAACTCGAAGCGGAAGTATTGAATCGGGTGATGCAGCGCGGCAAGAATGAATCCTCGCCGCGCTTAGTGAGTCACGGTTAACAACTGCGACGTTCCCCCGCTCGCGCTGCGCTTCGCGGGGCTACAGGTTTGGACCCGCGCTGGCGTTACGCCAGCGCTTTGCTGATTTTCTCGAACAGATCCCCGGAAAGATTCTCCAGGCCTTTCAACTGCTCCAGCGCCGCGCGCATCAGCGCCTGACGCTTCTCATCATAGCGTTTCAGGCGAATCAACGGCTCAATCAGACGTGAAGCCACCTGCGGATTGCGGCTGTTCAGTTCAGTCAGCATCTCAACCAGGAACTGATAGCCGCTACCGTCTTCAGCGTGGAATGCCGCCGGATTGCTGCCGGCGAAAGCACCAATCAGCGAACGGATGCGGTTCGGGTTGCTCAGACTAAATGAACGATGATTCAGCAAGCTACGTACCGTCTCCAGCACGTTATCCGCCGGGCTGGTGGACTGCAGGATAAACCATTTGTCCATCACCAGGCCGTCCTGGTGCCATTTGTCGTCATACTCCTGCATCAACGCATCACGACACGGCAGCTGAGCCGCGACTGCCGCCGACAGCGCTGCCAGCGCATCGGTCATGTTGTCGGCATGATGATACTGCGCGGTAACCAGCTTATCCGCCAGCTCCGCATCGCCAAACGCCAGATAACGCAGACAGGTATTACGCAGAGAGCGCTTGCCGATATCGGCATGCTCAACACGATAGCTGGCAAGCTTATTGGCGTTGTAAATCACCAGGAACTCGTCTGCCAGCTCTTTCGCCAACGTACGGGTAAGCGCCTCGCGCACCGCCGAGATAGCGATCGGGTCAATAGTCGCGAACAGCTCGGCGATTTCGTTGGCTGAAGGCAGGGTCAAAATCTCTGCCGCCAGCGCCGGATCGATCTTCTCATCCAGCAGAATTGCCCGGAATGCATCGGCAACGTGGACAGGCAACGACAGTGGTTGTCCCTGCTGATGACGGTTAACGTTGAGCTTGATATAAGTCGCCAACAGGCTCTGTGCTGCATCCCATCGGGAGAAATCGTTACGCGCGTGGCGCATCAGGAAAGTGAGCTGCTGATCGCTCCACTTGTACTCCAGTTTCACTGGCGCAGAGAATTCACAAAGCAGCGCGGGTACCGGCTGGAAGTAAACGTTATCGAAAACAAAGGTCTGCTCCGCCTGGGTCACATTCAGCACGTGATGTACCGGATGACCGCCTTTCTGCAACGGAATCACTTTTCCTTCGTTATCATAAAGTTCAATGTCGAACGGAATGTGCAGCGGCAGCTTCTCTGCCTGTTCAGACGTCGGCGGTGTGCGCTGGCTGATGGTCAGCGTGTACTGTTCCGTTTCCGGGTTGTAATCGTCATGAACGGCGACAATCGGCGTACCGGACTGGCTATACCAGCGGCGGAAGTGGGACAGGTCAACGTTGGAAGCATCCTCCATCGCCTGAACAAAATCGTCGCAGGTGGCGGCGCTGCCGTCGTGGCGTTCAAAGTACAGCTGCATTCCTTTCTGGAAATTCTCTTCGCCCAGCAGAGTGTGCAGCATGCGAATGACTTCCGCGCCCTTCTCATACACCGTCAAGGTGTAAAAGTTGTTCATTTCGATAACCATATCCGGGCGGATCGGATGCGCCATCGGGCTGGCGTCTTCAGCGAACTGCATACCGCGCATGGTGCGCACGTTATTGATGCGGTTAACCGCTCGCGAGCCAAGGTCAGAGCTGAACTCCTGATCGCGGAAAACGGTCAGGCCTTCTTTCAGGCTGAGCTGGAACCAGTCGCGGCAGGTCACGCGATTGCCGGTCCAGTTATGGAAATATTCATGACCAATAACGCGTTCGATATCCAGATAGTCTTTATCAGTCGCAGTATCAGTACGCGCCAGCACGTATTTGGAGTTAAAGACGTTAAGCCCTTTGTTCTCCATCGCCCCCATGTTAAAGAAGTCGACGGCGACAATCATATAGATGTCGAGGTCATACTCGAGACCAAAGCGCGTTTCGTCCCACTTCATGGAGTTTTGCAGCGAGGTCATCGCCCACGGGGCGCGGTCAAGGTTACCGCGGTCAACGTACAGTTCCAGCGCCACTTCACGCCCGGAGCGGGTTTTGAAGGTATCGCGCAGAACATCGAAATCACCGGCCACCAGCGCAAACAGGTAGCACGGTTTCGGGAACGGATCCTGCCACTGAATCCAGTGACGACCGTTTTCCAGCTCACCCTGGGCCACGCGGTTACCATTGGAGAGCAGGAACGGATATTTTGTTTTATCGGCGATGATTTTGGTAGTGAAGCGCGCCAGAACGTCCGGGCGGTCCAGATACCAGGTAATATGGCGGAAACCTTCCGCTTCGCACTGGGTACACAGCGCTTCACCCGACTGGTACAGCCCTTCCAGCGCGGTATTGGCCGCCGGGCTAATTTCGTTGACGATGGTCAGGGTGAAATGTTCCGGCAACCCACAAATTACCAGTTGGTTATTTTCTTCCTTATAGTCGCTCCACGGTTGGCCATCAACCAGCAGAGAGACCAACGTCAGGTCTTCGCCATCCAGACGCAATGGCACATCAGACGTAGCCGCGTGGCGGGAGACCTTGCTCTCAGCCGTAACAACGGTTTTCGCGGCATCCAGGTCAAAGGTCAAATCAATATCGCTAATCAGATAATCCGGCGCACGGTAGTCGTGGCGGTATTTGGCTTGGGGCTGTTGTGTCATAAAAAACCTTTAGCATGTCCTGTAAAGTGTCGACTCAGTCTATTCCTGTTGCGCAAATCTCGCTATGCAGAATCTTCATCTTTTCAATGCCAAACGTGTAAATCGCTACATTTCCATAACATCAGAGGCACGAAATGCACTCGACCAGGCGCAAAGCTTGTGGTGTGATGCGTGTTCAATATATTAAACTAGGCCTCGCAAATGACCGTCAGCGTCGTCATCAGCCGTCGCCGCGGGACAGAGTCGGGTATTACAGGTATACTCCGGCTCCTTTTTACCGCTTTGGTTTTGATGGAAACGCTCCAGTGAGAGGATGCTACTGCGCACCATGACCCAATTCACTTCTCCTGTACTGCACTCGCTGCTTGATACGGATGCCTACAAGCTGCACATGCAGCAGGCTGTCTTCCACCGCTACAATGATGTACAGGTCGCGGCAGAGTTCCGCTGCCGTGGGGACGATTTGCTCGGCATCTATGCCGATGCGATTCACGAACAGGTTGAGACGATGCGCGACCTGAAGTTACAGGACGATGAATATCACTGGTTGTCGAGCCTGCCATTCTTTTCGCAAGACTACCTCGACTGGCTGCGCGACTTCCGCTATGACCCGCGCCAGGTTTCCGTCACTAATGATAACGGTAAGCTCAATATTCGCCTCTCAGGCCCATGGCGTGAAGTTATCATGTGGGAAGTTCCGCTGCTGGCGGTGATAAGCGAGCTGGTCCATCATTATCGTTCGCCTGAAATTAGCGTTGATTTAGCGCTGGAAACCCTCGAGCAAAAGCTTACCGATTTCAACCATTTCACCGCGGATATTGATATGTCCGGCTTCCGCCTGATGGATTTCGGTACCCGCCGCCGATTTTCGCGCGAAGTGCAGCAGGCCATTGTTAAGCGCTTGCAGCAGGAGAAGTGGTTTGTCGGCACCAGCAACTATGATCTGGCGCGTCGTCTGGACCTGACGCCGATGGGAACCCAGGCGCATGAATGGTTCCAGGCGCATCAGCAAATCAGCCCAAATCTTGCCAGTAGCCAACGCGCCGCTCTCGCCGCCTGGCTGGAAGAGTATCCTGACCAGTTGGGTATTGCCCTGACCGACTGCATTACAATGGATGCTTTCCTGCGTGATTTCGGCCCGGAATTTGCGACCCGCTATCAGGGACTACGCCATGATTCCGGAGACCCGGTTGAATGGGGCGAGAAAGCAATTGCCCACTACCAAAAACTGGGCATTGACCCGCTAAGTAAAGTGTTGGTGTTTTCCGATAATCTCGACCTGACGAAAGCGGTCGACTTATATCGCCACTTCTCATCGCGGGTGAATCTGAGCTTTGGTATCGGTACCCGTCTGACCTGCGATATTCCGCAGGTTAAGCCGCTGAATATCGTTATCAAGTTAGTGGAGTGCAACGGTAAGCCGGTGGCGAAACTTTCCGACAGCCCGGGGAAAACCATTTGTCACGATAAAGCGTTCGTGCGCGCGCTGCGTAAGGCGTTTGACCTGCCGCCGATTAAAAAGGCCAGCTAAGTTTGGATGAAAAAATGCGTCCGCAGAAACGGACGCATTTTATTAACCTCGGTTTATCACCCCGCATATCATCAATCTTTCAGAGCCATGTTTCCGATGTAAAACGCCATATATAAGATGACGGCGATAGTTGCATCACGCTTAATATCAGGCTCTAACGCGGCAAAGAAGACCATCTCCCCATTTATTTACTAAAACTCCCCCTTCTCGTGCGAAATCTGCTTGTCTGATGGAAGATGACAGGTAACATAGATATCCCCCCACTGAAGGGGGATACAGATTTTTCTATTGGACTATAAAGAGAGACTATTATGAGCGTTGTGCCTGTAGCCGACGTACTCCAGGGCCGCGTTGCCGTTGACAGCGAAGTCACCGTGCGCGGATGGGTGCGTACCCGCCGAGATTCTAAAGCTGGCTTTTCTTTCCTCGCCGTCTATGACGGTTCCTGCTTTGATCCTGTACAGGCCGTCATCAGTAATTCTCTTCCCAATTACAATCAGGAAGTGCTGCGCCTGACCACCGGTTGCTCGGTCATCGTCACCGGTAAAGTCGTGGCCTCTCAGGGCCAGGGCCAGAGCTTCGAAATTCAGGCCAGCAACGTTGAAGTCACCGGCTGGGTTGAAGACCCGGATACCTACCCGATGGCGGCAAAACGCCACAGCATCGAGTACCTGCGTGAAGTCGCTCACCTGCGCCCGCGTACCAACCTGATTGGCGCGGTTGCCCGCGTGCGTCACACGCTGGCACAGGCGCTGCACCGTTTCTTTGACGAGCAGGGATTCTTCTGGGTCTCCACCCCGCTGATTACCGCTTCCGATACCGAAGGTGCCGGCGAGATGTTCCGCGTTTCGACGCTGGATCTGGAAAACCTGCCACGCAACGATCAGGGCAAGGTCGATTTCGATAAAGACTTCTTTGGTAAAGAGTCGTTCCTGACCGTTTCTGGCCAGCTGAACGGCGAAACCTATGCCTGTGCGCTGTCAAAAATCTACACCTTCGGCCCGACTTTCCGTGCGGAAAACTCTAATACCACCCGCCACCTGGCAGAGTTCTGGATGCTGGAGCCGGAAGTCGCCTTTGCTAACCTGAACGATGTTGCAGGTCTGGCGGAAGCGATGCTGAAGTACGTTTTCCAGGCGGTGCTGACCGAGCGCGCTGACGACATGCAGTTCTTTGCCGAACGTGTGGATAAAGACGCGGTCGATCGTCTGCAGCGCTTCGTTTCCGCTGATTTCGCTCAGGTCGATTACACTGACGCGGTCACCATCCTGGAAAACTGCGGTAAGCAGTTTGAAAACCCGGTGTACTGGGGCGTGGATCTCTCCTCCGAGCACGAACGTTATCTTGCTGAAGAGCACTTTAAAGCGCCGGTGGTTGTCAAAAACTATCCGAAAGAGATCAAGGCGTTCTACATGCGTCTTAACGAAGATGGTAAAACCGTTGCCGCCATGGACGTCCTGGCTCCGGGCATCGGCGAAATCATCGGCGGCTCACAGCGTGAAGAGCGTCTGGACGTGCTTGATGCGCGTATGGCGGAAATGGGTCTTAATAAAGAAGACTACTGGTGGTATCGCGACCTGCGTCGTTACGGCACCGTGCCGCACTCAGGCTTCGGTCTGGGCTTCGAGCGTCTGATCGCTTACGTGACCGGCGTGCCGAACGTGCGTGATGTTATCCCGTTCCCGCGTACCCCGCGTAACGCAACATTCTGATTTATCTTCATGACAGCCAAAGGCCAGCGCAAGCTGGCCTTTTTCGTTGATGCATCCCATATCGATAAACGTAAAATTCTGCAATTTGAAATTTCACCTGGTGGGAGTAAAGTGAAAAAGTTCAAATAATTAATGCAGTTATCATATGAGAGCGGGCAATGAAAGAACCAGGCTTACCAGCAGATCAACAATTTTTTGCCGATCTCTTCAGCGGCCTTGTACTTAACCCGCAGCGCCTTGGCCGCGTGTGGTTTGCCACCCAGCCCGTATCGCTGCCAACGGGGAGCTTGTGCATCGAGCTTCCACGCCTTGATATCGTCCTGCGCGGCGAATACGGCAATCAACTGGAGAAACAGCAGCACAGCCTCACCGAAGGCGAAATGTTGTTTATTCCCGCCCGAGCGGCCAACCTGCCCATCAGCAATAAGCCCGTGATGCTGCTAAGCCTGGTGTTTGCCCCGGCCTGGCTGGGCTTGTCGTTTTACGATAACCGCACTGCGTCGCTATTGCGCCCGGTGCGCCGTATTGAGCTGCCGCACCCGCAGCGCGGTGAAGGTGAGGCCATGCTTACTGCGCTAACTCACCTCAGCCGCTCCCCTCAGCTCCAGGATATCATTCAACCGCTGGTGCTCAGCCTGTTGCATCTGTGCCGGGGAGTGGTGAATGCGCGTCCTGATACGCATCGCCCGCGTTCGGAATTTCTCTATCACAGCATGTGTAACTGGGTGCAGGATAACTATGCCCAGCCGCTAAGCCGCGAAAGCGTGGCGCAGTTTTTCAATATCACGCCAAACCATCTATCTAAGCTTTTTGCTCAGCATGGAACGATGAGTTTTGTGGAATATGTCCGTTGGGTACGAATGTCCAGAGCGCGCATTATTTTACAGAAGTATCATCTGCCGATCAGCGAAGTGGCACAGCGGTGCGGATATCACGACAGCGACTATTTTAGCCGTCTTTTCCGGCGCCAGTTTGGCCTGACGCCGGGGGATTACTGCGCTCGGTTTCAGTAAAACCGGTTGCCGGATGGCGGCGTGAACGCCTTATCCGGCCTACGGGCAAGATGCCGTTTGTAGGCCGGATAAGATGCACCAGCATCGCCATCCGGCATTTCAGTATCAGAACGTCAACTCCGCTTCCAGCAGCGCCAAAATGCTTTCGGCATTTTCAGCAGCGAACAGCGACTGACGGAAGTTTTTATTCACCAGTTTGCGCGCCAGCTGCGAAAAGACCTTCACATGGTTAATACCTTCGTCAGCACCGAGCGTCAACATAATGACCAGCTCCACCTCTCCCATTTCTGACTGCCAGTCGATGGGCTGAGTGAGGCGAGCAATGCTGATGCTGGAGTGGCGAATCCACTGTGATTTTGTATGCGGTATCGCCACGCCAAACCCGACCGCCGTAGTGACAATCTCCTCACGCTGCCAGACATCCTCTTCCAGCTCAAACGGATGTTCGGTACGCCCGTTAACGCCGAGGTTACCGCACAGGAACTGAATGACCTGCTCTTTGTTGGTGAGCGCTTCGCCGACGAAGATATTTTCCCGCGCCAGTAGTGGACGGACATCGTCTTGCGGCGCGAACTGATTGAGCAATTCCTCGATCTCCTGCGCACTGCGACATTCGCACGCCCGCAACGCCAGCTCCCGGCAGGCCTGGCTATCGAGCTGACGCAGCTGGCTTTTCACTGCCGGAATACGCGGACTGCTCATACTGAGCTCATCCAGCTCCAGCCCGAGAAGCAACGGCAAATAGCGGCGTTCACCGCCCAGCTCGCCGCATATACCAACCCATTTTCCATGCTGATGCGCCACGCGGATAATCTGCTGTAGCATACGCAGGAATGAGGGCGTAATCGGGTTATACAGCGTTGAGACGCGCGGATTGTTACGATCGACGGCGTACAAATATTGCGTCATATCGTTCGAGCCGATGCTGAAGAAATCCACCTCATCGCAGAAGTGATCGATGATGTAGCAAACCGAAGGCACTTCAACCATGATGCCCAGCGCAAGGGCCTCGACGTGGCGTAAGCCTTCTGTTTTCAGCTCTGCTATCGCTTTTTGCAGTTCGCTCTTGACCCATAAAACCTGATCGAGGCTGTGGACCATTGGGATCATCAACTGCGCATTGCCAAACGTGGCCGCCCGCAAGACAGCGCGAAGTTGGGTACGAAACAATCCGGCGAATTCAGGGTAAATACGCACCGCGCGATAGCCAAGGAACGGGTTATCCTCCTGTGGGATCTTGAGATAGGGTATATTTTTATCACCACCAATATCCATAGTGCGAAAAATCACCGTTTTCTCACCGGCCGCCAGCAATACCTGCTGGTAGGCCTCAAACTGCTCCTGTTCGTCCGGGGCGCTGTCGCGGTCCATAAACAGCATTTCTGTACGAAACAGACCGATACCTTCAGCACCATTAACAAATGCGCCTGGGGCCTCCAGCGCAGTGCCAATGTTCGCCGCGATATCAATACGCTGATTATCTCGCGACAGTCCAGGCTGGGCGGCATCTCGCGCCTGCCGCTGCTGACGCTTACCCGCCAGATTCTGGGCGACCGCATAATAACCACTAACGGCGGCATCCGGATTAATCGCCAGCACGCCGCACTGGGCATCCAGCACCGCAGGCTTACCGGCATAACGCCCGATAGCCTCCAGCGGCAATCCGCTCAGCACCGGGATGGCAGAGGCGCGAGCCAGAATCAGGGTATGCGAGGTGCGCCCGGTTTTCTCCAGAATCATCCCGGACAGATGCTGTAAATCAAGGCTCAAAAACTGGCTTGGCGTCAGGTCTTCTGCCACAAGGATCGTCGGCTGATTCAAGACCAGCGCATTGCGCGGGCGCCGCTCGGGCCAGGTGATATGCAGTAGCTGTTCGCTGATATCACGGATATCGCTCACCCGTTCGCGCAGGTAGTCGCTGGCAGATGCCGAGAGCTTGTCGCACACCTCCTCCATATTGGCAATAATCGCCGCGCCCAGCCCCTTTTGCTGTTCAACCATCAGGCGGCGAATGTTGCCCGCAAACTCATCATCCTGAATCAGCGACAGATGCGCGCTGAGAATGGTTTTACTCTCACCGTCACGTTCACGCAGCTGTTGATTAAGCTGTTCCGCAAGCGTCGCCAGACTATGTTCCAGCCGGGTGTTATCTTGCGCATTCGCCGGGATCGCCCGAAAGCAGTCCAGGCTATCGCTCTGCCACAAAACAAGCTCACCCGAGCCAACACCGGTTGCCAGCACCGTACCGTACCGTACAGCACGTCCGGGTTTAGACGAGTCAGGGAGCGCGGCAGCGGGTGCGCCGCCAGTTCGGCTGCCGTCGGCTGGACGCTGTCGCTGTCAATAAAGCGGTGCTGAAGATAATCCTCCAGCGATCTTCTGGCCTGCTCTTCATCGCTGCCGTTAATGCTCAAGCTACAGCTGTCATTAAACAACGTACCGGTACCAATCAGCGCCAGCGAGCTTTTCGCATCCGCCCGCGCGTTGTGGCGATGATTGATAAACGTGATGTCGCTTTGCCACTGGCCGCACTGCTCTTTCAGCTCCCACGCGGGGCGCGCGTGCAGACCGTTTGGCAACGGGCAGAGAAATTGAATCGTTAACATAACCGCTCCTGATTAGCGCGAGGAAATCATCTGAAATCCTGCAAATGAGCCACCGTCTCGCGCGTAAGACGAGTAATAAGGGCCGATAAAAGTTGGTGCGTCCAGTTGATGTCCCGGCAATCGGCAATTGATACGGCACAGTGTCCATGACGAGTGGCCGGCCCTATCACCACCGTCGGGATCCCGGTTCCGCTCAGATGAACCGCCCCGCCATCCGTTCCGCCATTGCTGAACATATCCAGTTGAAGCGGCACGTTGATCTCTGCGGCGACGCTCTCTACCCAGGCGGTCAGTTTAGGCGGCGCAATTAACGATTTGTCGGCAAGCACCAGCATGGGTCCTTTACCAATTTGTCGATGATTCGCTGCGCCATAATCGAAGTTTTTCGCCCAGCAGGCGGTGTCCAGCACAATGGCGACATCCGGTGCGACCGCACGGGCCGCCGTTTGTCCACCGCGCAACCCAACTTCCTCACTGGAACTGGCTACCAGCCAGACTTCCGCGGGCAGTTCCGCTGCATGCCATTCGCGCAGCAGGCTGATTAACAGATAGCATCCCAGCCGGTCGTCAAAGGCTTTACCCATCACCCGCTGATGCGGCAGTTCCTGAAGTGCGGAGTCGAAGGTCACCCGATCCCCGGGATAAACCCCCGCCTGAATAACCTCATCATAAGAGCGAGCGCCGATATCGACGCGCAGTGCGCCAACCTCATTCCCGCTACGCTCGCCATCAAGCAATCCGGGGATTTTGCTGCCCTTACGAGTGGTGATTCGCACCGGCTGGAGCTGACGCGCCGCCATTCGCACGTTGCCTACCGGCAGCACGTCAATCGCCCCTTCAGCCAAGATGCTGCGCACGATAAATCCCACTTCATCCATATGCGCGCAGATCATCACTTTCGGACCGTCCGATTGATTCAGGCGGATCAGCACCGATCCCAAACCATCGAAACGCACCTCTTTATGTAGGCTTTCCGCTTCCGCCAGTAAAATCTGGCGAACCTCCTGCTCCGAGGAGGCAATCGCATCCGCCTCGCTCAGCGCTTTCAATAGCGATAAATCCATTACACGACTCCTGTCAGTAACACGGTTTTTGGCATGGCATAGAGCACCTCGGCACCGTCTGGCGTCACCAGCACTACATCTTCAATGCGCACGCCGCCCTGTTCCGGAAGATAAATACCAGGCTCGACGGTCAGCAGCATGCCCGCTTCCAGCACCGTGGTATCCGCTGGCGAAAAACGCGGGTCTTCATGCACCTCAATGCCAATGGCGTGTCCGGTATTGTGGCCAAAATAGTCACCATAGCCCGCTGCGGATATCACCTGACGCGCAGCGGCATCCACCTCGCAACAGCGCACGCCCGGACGAATTGCCGCTACCGCCGCGAGCTGGGCCTCAAGCACAATCTGATAGACAGGCCAAAGCGGGTTCTCTTGCGCCACGCCTGCTCCGGGCAGCAAAAAAGTGCGCGTCATATCAGAACAATAGCCACGATACTGCGCACCGAAATCCAGGGTGATAAACTCCCCTGCCTCAACGCGCTTGTCGCTGGCTTTCCCATGCGGCAGCGCACCGCGCCAGCCGCTGGCGACGATGGTATCGAATGAGGCTTTTTCCGCCCCTTGCATCCGCATAAACCACTCCAGCTCGGCGGCTATCTCCCTCTCACGCAGACCTGGCTGAATAAAGCGGCGGATATGTTCCGCACTCACATCAGCAATCCGACAGGCTTCGCGAATGCAGGCGATTTCTTCCACCGTTTTAATCCGTCTTAGCGTATCGAGAGGGGCGCTCACCAGCCTGCCCGGTAATGCCTCCTGCCATGCGCGCGCCGTTTCCCAGCTAACCTGCTCACCTTCAAATCCCACCGATTTCAGTTTTTCGGCATCGATGAGCGGGTTCACGATGGTCGTCATCGTCTGCTCGCCGCCGAGCAAGTGAAGTTGATAACCGCTAACACGAGCCTCGACGTCAGCGTAGTAGCGGGAATCGACCAGGATATGCGCACTTTGGCGGCTGACAAACACAAACCCAGAACTACTGGAGATCCCCAGATGCGGCTGCTTATTCTGTCGTGACGAAATCAGCACCGCATCCAGTTGCTGCGCCTCTAGCCATTCGCGCAGTGATGCAAGTAAGGTCATGATGGCAATCCCTTAAAATTAGAGGCTTTCGATCAGCAACTTGCCTCTGCGGTACATCATATTGCGTAAGAAGACGACCATCAGCGCCGTAATCACCGCCCCCAACAGGATCCCCGCCATATAAACGCCGAGATTGCTGACCAGCGGCCATGCCCAGATAGCCGATTCCGGGAACCACTGCACTGCCCCCAGCCAGACGGCAGTGGTCGACCCCACAATCGCGCCCACCATATACGACGGAATAGCGGTTATCGGGCTTTCCAGCGCGAACGGAATCGCCCCTTCGCTAATCCCCATAAAGGCGAGGAACATTGCTGTTTTACCTTGCGGATAGAGCTGGGCGCTGAACAGGCGTTTGCCGGTTAAGCGACGATCGATAATCGTCGCCAGCCCCAGACCAATTGGCGGAATAACGATAGCGATAGAACGCGCGGTCACCGGCAGCACGTGATCGGTGGTGAAGCTGAACGCCACAAATCCCGCCGCTTTGTTGATTGGGCCGCCGAGGTCGATAGCCGTTGCCGCTGAAATTCCCATCGCGTACATCAGCGTGCCTTTCTCTCCCGCCGCCGTCAGCAGCGCGCGAATGCCGCCGTTGATCCAGCCGCCGAACGGCGTAATCACATAATACATCGCCAGCATGACGAAAACTGCGGAGAGAATGGGCAGTAAAAAGGTGGTTTTGAACGCCAGCAGGAAACCGGGAAGCTGGATTTTTTGGTTCATCCACTTCACCAGATACCCGGCGACAACCGAAATAATCAGCGCACCAATGAAGGTTGATGGCACCGGTGCGCTCGTCACCCATTGCAGGCTTGCAGGGTCAAAATTGAGCAGTTGCGTGGGCTGGGTGGACATCAGGCCGCCGATAAACCCCGCAGGAAACGCCAGTTTGCCGCCGATGGAGTTAGCGACAAAGGCAGCAAACATCGGAATAGCAAAGCCAAACAGCACGCCGCCGAAAGATTGCGATAGCCATGCAAACTTGAGTAATGAAAGGTTAAAACCGTCGAATTTACCGCTGTTAAGCGCATCCATAATGCCGATGTCAGCGGGAATTTTCAGCCAGCTATAGGCAATCAATTGGGAAAAGGCGAGGATCACCCCGCCCATAATTAACGTCGGTACCATGCGCGAAATTCCCGACATCACATGCTGCGGTAATTCGCCCCAGAAGCTGTTGCGGGAGGCCTGAGGATTTTTTATAACCGCGGCCGCCCCTGATGCGCCAGGCACAACGGTTGCACTGCGTTTTTTAATGGCCATACGTGTATCCCTGTCGACAATTATTGTTGTTCTGCGGCAAGCATCTCTTCAATTTCTTTTATGATTCCGGCGGCGTTTTTGATCGCATCCTGTAGCGTGATTTCATAGACGTCGCGGGTCTCAAAACGCTCGTTGTCTTCTGGCGTTACGGCGACAGAATGGATAATTAACGTCGCTTCGGCGATATCCTGCGCCGTCAGGAGGTTTTGAATACCATCCGCCCCCTGGGTTTCAATTTTCACTTCATATCCGGCTTCAATCGCCGCCTCTTCCAGCGCCTGCGCCGCCATAAAGGTATGGGCTAGCCCCATCGGGCATGCGCAGACTGCAATCAGTTTTTTACTCATTTCAAACTCCTCGTGATAGTTAACGAGAGAAATTATGGCTGCGGGGAAGCGATCGTTGTTATCAGAGAAATAATGCTTTTACTGGACAAATAATCCCGTCATTCGGAATTGTGACGAGGGTCGGATTGACGATGCGAAGACAAAAAACACGCCTGATTCACGGTTTCATCAGCCTCATAAACAGCACAAAATTATGCCCGTAAAACCCTACGCCACTCCAGGCGCCCCCTAGTCGGCAACCTCTTTTG
The DNA here is from genome assembly GCF_013705725.1 of Klebsiella sp. RHBSTW-00484. Classification (NCBI taxonomy): domain Bacteria; kingdom Pseudomonadati; phylum Pseudomonadota; class Gammaproteobacteria; order Enterobacterales; family Enterobacteriaceae; genus Klebsiella; species Klebsiella sp. RHBSTW-00484. Next base: position 3,891,247 of record NZ_CP055481.1, read on the forward strand.
TCAGGAAACTTAAACATCAACCTTGTTTATTCACATTTATGTTACGCACTATTTCGATACCCTGCGGACACAAAAACCGCACCTTATGTTCATAAATTGCCAAACCGGCTGATTATTTTGCTCATTTTTCAACCAATGACCGCACAACTTGCAAAGACAGGAACTGAATAAAAAAGAAGCAAAATAGTGACAAAAAATGCATGAATGCTCTCTTATCTAAATTAATCATAATTAATTCATATAGATATATATGAAGAGTGAGTTTTATCGGTAAATCAGAGCGGAATGTTGATTGAGTTCACAAAGTTCCCTTAAATACACATTTAGTTACACACAGTTTCCTTTAGTTACTTATATGCGACATTGGTAGCATTTTCCGGCTAGCGAAACGTTGTTCTGGATGGAAAGATGCCTCCAGACACCAAACTATCATCAATAGTTCCGTAAATTTTTATTGACAGAACTTATTGGCGGCAGTGGCAAGTGTTCATATAAAAATATAAATGAGGGTAATAAATAATGATGAAGCGCAAAATTCTGGCAGCGGTAATTCCTGCCCTGCTGGTAGCCGGTGCAGCTAACGCTGCAGAAATCTATAACAAAAACGGCAACAAACTGGACTTTTACGGAAAAATGGTTGGCGAGCACGTTTGGACCACCAACGGCGACACCAGCAGCGACGACACCACCTATGCCCGTATCGGTCTGAAAGGCGAAACCCAAATCAACGAACAGCTGATCGGTTATGGCCAGTGGGAATACAACATGGATGCGTCCAATGTTGAAGGTAAACAGACCACAAAAACTCGTCTGGCTTTCGCAGGCTTAAAAGCCGGTGAATACGGTTCATTCGACTACGGTCGTAACTACGGCGCTATCTACGACGTTGAAGCTGCAACCGATATGCTGGTTGAATGGGGCGGCGACGGCTGGAGCTACACCGACAACTTCATGACTGCCCGTACTAACGGCGTGGCAACTTACCGTAACTCTGACTTCTTCGGCCTGGTTGATGGCCTGAGCTTCGCGCTGCAGTATCAGGGTAAAAACAAAGACCGCGACGTTAAGAAACAAAATGGCGACGGCTTCAGCACCGCGGCTACTTACGCGTTTGACAACGGCGTTGCGCTGTCCGCAGGCTACGCTAACTCCAGCCGTACTGGCGATCAGAAAGCTGATAAAAACGGCGATAAAGCTGAAGCATGGGCAACCTCCGCTAAGTACGACGCGAACAACGTCTACGCTGCAGTGATGTACTCCCAGACTTACAACATGACTCCGGAAAGCAGCGATGGTAACTACTTCGCGGGTAAAACTCAGAACTTCGAAGCCGTTGTTCAGTATCAGTTCGACTTCGGTCTGCGTCCGTCTATCGGCTACGTCCAGACTAAAGGTAAAGACCTGCGCTCTCGCGCAGGCTTCTCCGGCGGCGATGCTGACCTGGTTAAATACGTCGAAGTGGGTACCTGGTACTACTTCAACAAGAACATGAACGTTTACGCTGCGTATAAATTCAACCAGCTGGACGACAACGACTACACCAAAGCTGCTGGCGTTGCTACCGACGACCAGGCTGCAGTGGGTATCGTTTACCAGTTCTAATCAGCAGTACACCCCTTCGTGATATGCCTAAAAAGCAGGACTTCGGTCCTGCTTTTCTGCGTTCCTAAGATGAAGATCGTAACTTTTGAAAACCTTCTCGCTTTTTGTCGCAAACGGTTGGCAATTCACAGAACTCCCGTTAACCTGATAGCGGATTTCCCTTCAGTAATCACAATGGAACCTCGTCATGTTTGAGAAAATTACTGCCGCCCCCGCCGACCCTATTTTGGGCCTGGCCGATCTATTTCGTGCCGATGACCGCCCAACAAAAATTAACCTTGGAATTGGTGTTTATAAAGATGAAACAGGTAAAACACCAGTCCTGACCAGCGTAAAAAAAGCAGAGCAATATCTGCTGGAAAATGAAACCACCAAGAATTATCTGGGCATCGACGGTATTCCAGAATTTGGTCGTTGCACCCAGGAACTCCTGTTTGGCAAAGGAAGCGCGATTATTAATGATAAACGCGCGCGTACCGCCCAGACTCCGGGCGGTACCGGTGGCCTGCGCGTAGCCGCAGACTTCCTTGCGAAGAATACCGATGCTAAACGCATTTGGGTGAGCAACCCTAGCTGGCCGAACCACAAAAGCGTGTTTAACTCAGCCGGGCTGGAAGTTTGCGAATATGCTTACTACGATGCGGCTAACCACCGGCTCGACTTCGACGGTCTGCTGGCCAGCCTGAACGAAGCGCAGGCGGGCGATGTCGTTCTGTTCCACGGCTGCTGCCACAACCCAACCGGTATCGATCCGACGCTGGAGCAGTGGCAACAGCTGGCGCAGCTGTCCGTAGAGAAAGGCTGGCTGCCGCTGTTTGACTTCGCCTATCAGGGTTTTGCTCGTGGTCTGGAAGAAGATGCTGAAGGCCTGCGTGCGTTTGCCGCGCTGCATAAAGAGCTGCTGGTTGCGAGCTCCTACTCGAAGAACTTCGGCCTGTACAATGAGCGCGTAGGCGCCTGTACGCTGGTTGCTGCTGACCAGGAAACGGTAGACCGTGCTTTCAGCCAGATGAAGTCCGTTATTCGCGCTAACTACTCTAACCCACCGGCTCACGGTGCTTCGATAGTGGCGACGATTCTCAGCAATGACGCGCTGCGCGCTATCTGGGAACAAGAGCTGACCGATATGCGCCAGCGTATTCAGCGCATGCGTCTGCTGTTCGTAAATACCCTGCAAGAGAAAGGCGCGAGCCGCGACTTCTCCTTCATCATTCAACAGAACGGGATGTTCTCGTTCAGCGGCCTGACCAAAGAGCAGGTTCTGCGTCTGCGTGAAGAGTTCGCAATTTACGCCGTGGCATCCGGGCGTATTAACGTCGCCGGTATGACACCGGACAACATGGCCCCGCTGTGCGAAGCAATTGTTGCCGTGCTGTAACCTCGCTTCAAAAAAACAAAAGGCCGCATCTGCGGCCTTTTTTACATCCTTCATTCCAGCATCATTACCAGACCGGCATTTCATCCTGCAGAAAAGGGTTATGCAGGCGCTCATAGCCCAGAGTCGACATAGGACCGTGACCGGGAATAAACGACACGTCATCGCCCAGCGGCAATAATTTGCGTTTTATCGCCTCGATTAACTGATTATGATCGCCGCGCGGGAAGTCGCTGCGCCCTACTCCGCCTTTGAAAATCACATCACCTGAAATCAGTAGTCTGGAAGCACCGTCAAAGAAGACCACGTGCCCGGGGGTGTGGCCAGGGCAATGCAGCACCTGCAGGGAAATATTCCCTACGCTAACCACATCGCCTTCATTCAGCCAGCGATCCGGTTGCAGCGGTTGGCACTCATCCAGACCAAACATCCGGCTTTGCGCGGGTAACCCTTCCAGCCAGAACTCATCTTCTTTTTCCGGACCGATAATCGGCACGCCGTAATGTTGTGCCAGCTCCGCTGCCGCACCTACGTGATCGAGATGACCGTGAGTGAGCAGGATCTGCATCAGGCTAACACCTGCCGCCGTCACTTCCTGCTTGATTCGCTCAGCGTCACCGCCAGGATCGACCAGAGCCGCCAGCCGGGTTTGTTCACACCAGATCAAAGAACAGTTCTGCGCGAACGCGGTAACCGGAATAATACGATAGTTCATGATGCTCCTTTCGTTACCAGTGCCGTACTGGCCCGGTATCAATATGCACAAAGTTGCTACGTGGGTAATATCCTACACCACCTGCGCGCATAGATAATGCCGCTTTGCGAACATTGCTTAACGAAATGCCTTCAATATGAAAATCCATAGCCTGCCCTTTAGTGTGGTAGCTATGCTTTGCCACACCACGGCTTCGTGCACGAAGTTCATCGTTGGTATTGAGGGAACGATAACCAGAGATGAGCTGGACAGGTTTATTGGTGCCGACTAATCCCTGCAGGCGATAGAGTTGGTCGAACAAACCAGGATCGATGGATTTAATTTTATTCGCGCGGTAGTCGCGGAAAAAATGATTAAGTCTTGCTAATTCATCCTGAATATAGCCTCTGCCATCGAAAAACTCCGCCTTGAGTGATTCACCAGTATGCAGGTTGTTCAGCGTCAAAATACGCGGTCGGGGGGTCGAGAGGGTGGCAAATGCCGGCGCAGGCAGAATGGCAGCAGCACCGAGCGCAGCTCCACCTAACGCCAGCAGTTTGCGGCGATTAGCGTCAAATTTGTCCATGATAATCAGGTCTACAGGTAAATGAATCGTAATATACTTTTCCCGCAATCCGCCTGTTAGCCGCCAGCACGCGCTCACCTCCCTGACAGCCAATAAATATCAACCACAGAGAATTTGCTGCTTACCGCCACACGCATTTGCAGGATTATATGTATATGCACTTCTGGCGCACGAAAGGCACCTTACCGGGCATTATTGCCAACGTCAAGGTAGCCAAACCCCAGTAAACTCGGGCCTTGCAGACAACAAGGCCCGTTTTCACACAAAGGTAGGACAACCGAATCCGTTGAACTACTTCATTTATCTGATTAATTGTTCAGCTTTAGACAGGATTTGTGCGCTGGATCGCGCGGTGAGATCGTAATTGTAAATATCTGTTCGATATTGTGTACGTCCATCCGCACCAACAAAGGCGGTCAAATAATAGAGATTAACCGGGATATTCTGGCGAATATTCACGTAGCGGGTATTGCCCTGCTTGAGCGCATCTGAAATTCGCGCATCGTTCCAGCCAGCATCCTGCAGCAGCATATTCGCCAGCTCCGAAGCTTTATTAACACGCACGCATCCGGAGCTCAGAGCCCGACCGTCTCTCTGGAACAGATTATGGTTCGGCGTATCGTGCAAATAGATAGCATCCGAACTCGGCATATTAAATTTATAACGCCCCAGCGAATTACGCGCACCTGGCGCCTGTTGGAAGCGGAACGGTAAATTCGATGCCGTTATGGTCTCCCAATCAACCTGCCACGGATCAATCGCTTCTTTACTGTTCCAGCCACGCATAAGCGTATAACCATGCTGCTCAAGATAGCCTGGATTATTGCGCACCTTCGGCAGAATATCTTTACGTGCCAGCGTCGGCGGCACATTCCACGGCGGGTTAACCACCACGTTGTTCAGCGCGCTGCTCATCATCGGCGTTTTGCGATCCGGACGGCCAACAATAACCCGCGATGCCAGCACCTGGCTGCCATCCTGGTAGTAGACCAGCGAAAACGCCGGGATATTGACCATAATTCCGGTCGACAAGTTGCCTGGCAGCAAGCGCAAACGCTGAATATTCAGCGCCAGCACGCCTGCACGCTGCGCTGGTGAAACATTAAGCCAATCACGAGTTGCCGGGCCAATGACCCCATCAGCCCCTAAACCTTGCCACGCCTGGAAGCGCTTAACACCTTCAACTAATTGTCGATCGTAAACGCCGCGACCGCTGCTTTTGGCCGTTTTCTCAGCGGATGGGCTAACAGCTTCATCGCCAGGCAAAGCAATTTTGGCAGAATTATCCAACATGCCGGTGCGCTGTAAAATCTCGCGCAGCGCGCCAGTATCGTTGCTCCACTCCCCAGGACGCAGCGATGCCTTACTGGTGAGCTGCGGCCATGGACGCGAATCGGCAACCTGGGCTAATAGCGCCTGGTGCATAGCGGCATACTGCGGATGCTGTGGCGAAAGACCGGCGATAAACTGCGGTAGCGAACCGTTATCCAGAGCCTGCTGCCACAGGTTAATGACTGATAGCGGCGGCGTCGACATCGTGTACGGTTTTGTGCCATAAAGCCAGCGATTCCCCTGTGTCGGAATACCGCTAATAAAATGCAAATAACCCATCATGGCATCGGATAAGACAACATCACGCGCCAGGCCGTTGACCGCTGGGTCGGTCAGCAACTCTACCCATTTAGTGAACTGCGGTTGAAAACCGGCGATAGCGACTTCAGCCAGTTGTTGTTGAAACGCCTGCACCGCCTCACGATTATCCCACATCGGTTTCATGTCCCTGGCCGCATACAGCGATACCAGTGGATTCATAAATACCGGCTGATAACCGGACGGCAGAACGGCCTGAATATCGGCACGGCTTTTTATCGCCGCATCGGCGGGAAGCGCCTGCTCACCGGCCATTTTGGCGACCGTCGCAGATTGGCCTTCGCTCTGGCCCAGCGCAGAAGAGAGTTCTCCGACAGTTGCAGAGCTGTCTGTTGGTACCACTTCAGGCTCTTCGGCCTGGACATTGAACAGTGGAGCAAATGCAAAAGCCAGGCTCAGGCTGAGCACCGACAATTGACGACCATACCATTTCTTTAGCAACATCCCTTGCCCCCTGTTAACACATTGCCGCCCGCAAAATTGGGGCTCACTTTCAGTATATGAAGACGAAAACGCTTTTGCCTTCCCAAATGTAAAGAAGTTAAAAGATTATACAATCCTAAAATACAGGAACGGATAACAAAAAGGGCGACATCATGCCGCCCTTTGACTGGTCACCGAATAGACCTACGAAGCATCAGCCGTTCCCGGCAGCGTTTCAGGTAGCTGTGGGGCAAAGCCACGCAGCCCAACGACATGCACATGCTCGTGGTTATTCACCACTTTACGCACCAGTTTGTAAGTCGTCCCTTTTTCCGGGCTGATATTTTCAGGTGCCGCGATAATCAACTGCATTTCCAGACGATCGCACAGCTCGAACAGCGTCGCGATAGAACGGGCATCCAGACGCGCCGCTTCATCAAGGAACAGCAGACGACACGGCGAGATATCCTTGCCGCGCAGGCGCAGGGATTCATCTTCCCAGCTCTGCACCACCATCACCAGAATCGACATCCCGGTACCGATAGCCTCACCAGTTGACAGCGCCCCGGACTCCGCACGCAGCCAGCCGTCAGAACCACGGTTAACTTCGACTTCCATCTCCAGATAGTTACGGTAGTCGAGCAGCTCCTCGCCAATGGTTTGCGGCGTGCGCTGGCCCATATCTATCTGCGGGTTCAGGCGCTGATACAGCTTCGCCAACGCTTCCGAGAAGGTCAGACGGTTGCTGTTAAACAGGTCCTGATGCTGTTCGTGCTGCTCAGACAACACGTCCAGCAGCGTCGAGTGGGTCTCCCGTACATTGACGTTCAGACGCACGCTGTTGACCTGACCGAAGGAGACGCTCTGCAGCCCCTGGTTGAGCATACGAATACGGTTCTGCTCGCGCTGGATGGTCTTGCGGATGATATTGGCCACGCTGCGAGAGCTAATAGCCAGCTTCTGCTCGCGGTTGGTCAGCTCTTCCGTCAGACGGCTGAGTTCAATCTCCATCTGCTCAATCGCTTCGACCGGATCGTCGGTACGGATGATGTCCTGGCGGATACGCTCGCGCAGATGCTGATAGACGGCAACGAAGAACTGAATTTTACGTTCCGGGCGCTTCGGATCTTCAGAAACACGCAGCACATCGCGTAGATGCTCGTTATCCGATACCGCCAGACGCAGCGCGCCGAGCGCCTTATCCGACATTGAACGTAGCTCGTCAGCAGAAAGGTAAGCCAGCTCACGGCGATGCAGACGACGTTCTACACCGTTGTCTTTCACCAGGCGCATCACCGCGCACCAGCCCGCTTTGGCGCTCACCACCTGTTCGCGCATTTCGCAGTAATCGCGCTCCAGCTTACGCAGCTTGCGGGTCAGGTTGTCCATTTCTGCTTCGCAGAAGGTCAACGCTTTCTCGAGCTGATTACGCCGCGAACGGTTGTTGCTGAGCTGAGCATGCAGCTCGTCACGACGCAGACGGGCGCGCTCTTCAGCACCCGCATCAGCGCGTACGCCGATATCCTGCAATTCTTTATGCAGATCGTTGAGCAGCTCTTTTTTGGTGTCGTACGAGCTTTTCAGCGACGCCAGCACCTGATTGTACTGGTTGAGCTGCGCGGCGTGGGTACGTAGCGCTTCACGAGTTCGGGCGCGTTCCGCTTCCGCCTGCTCAAGACGCTGACGCAGCTTCTCGTTCAGATCGCTATTGCCACTCAGCATCTCTGCTGAATCCGAGTAGCTAAAGTGGGCACGGCGCTGCACCACTTCGGTCAGCGCAAACGCCTGCTGACGCGCATCGCGTTGAGTCTGCTGCGAATACGCGTAATCTTCTTTTAACTGTTCAAACTGTTCCGGGTCGCTCTGGAGAACGGAAACCATCGGCTCCAGTTTCGCCAGTTGATTTCCATGCTGCTGGACGAAACGCGCGGCTTCCTGCGCTTCATCAAGACGCTCCTGGATTTCATCAACACGATCGGCCAGCGAGTCGTCGGCCAGCAGATTCAGGCGCGGTAGCAGACGGTTGAGCGCCGAAACGCCCTCTTTCGCCTGATCATACTGTACCCGGTTTTGCTGGTTATCGCTCTCGTGTGCGCTAAGCGCCCGTTCCAGCTCGCCGCGACGGGTGTTGAGTTTACGAATTTCTTCTTCCGGATCGTCCTCAAAAGCGACAGCCAGATGATTGCCGATAAAGCGGCTGAACGCCTGATGCAAACGCTGAGTTTTCTGCACATCAAACGACAGCGTCGCAAAACGTTCTGACAGACCTTCACGCTCGGCGTGCAGCGTTTCAACGCGACTTTCGCGCGCGGCGCGGCCAAACAGCGGCAGCGTCGGGAAGCGTGAATAGCGCCACTGGCGATCGGCAATCTTAACGACAACCGCTTTTTCCAGCTCATCAACGCTGAATACGCTGTCATCAAACGACTGCGGATCCCCCTCGATCAGATAGAGATCTTCCGGACAATCTTCCAGCCCTTCCAGCTGTTCAGCAATTCGCGACAGGTCCGGTACCACAATCGCGTGGCGGGACGGTCCATATAGCGCGGAGTAATACGGCGCATCGTCGAGGCTAACGTCATCATAGATTTCTGATAGCAGCACGCCGCCGAAACGCTCGGCTAGCGCATTCAGGCGCTGATCTTCAGAGCCGCCCGGCTGACTGAGACGCTCAATTTCATCGTCGATAGCGCGCTTGCGGGCACCGACTTCGTCACGCTCGACGATGGCCTCGCGTTCACGCTCCAGCAACTGCTGGAGATATTCAGTGACGTCCTGGCTTGATTCAAACTGCTCGCCGCTCTGCTCGCAAAGCTGGTTGAGGCTGTTCTGCGCTGCCAGCCAGATTGGCGCGCGGCGCATCAAGGTCTGGGTGCGCGATTGCAGCTGCTCCAGTTCCTGACGCAGGGTCATGCGCCGTTCACTGGCGGAAGAGACGCTATCAGACAACGAAGCAATACGGGCTTCCAGCTCCTGATGCAGGGCTTCCAGCTCGTCGATATCGTAGCGTTTGCCCTGACGTTTGCAGAACTCGGTCAGCTGGCGCTCGGCATCCTGCTGTTCACGCAGGCGCTGTTCAAGTTCAGTCAGGCGACTGCGCAACCCATGGGCCTGCTCAGCCTGATGACGCTGATTGACACCATCGCGCAGCAGTTCGCGTGCTACATCCCAGGCCTCGTTACGCGCCAGCGGGCCGTTGATCGAAGCCACCAGCTGATACGCCTGCTCGAACTGGCTGTGCGCGGTTTGCGCCACGCTCATTTTCTGGTCCAGCGACAGCATTTTCTCCGTCGCTTCCTGCTCTTTCGCCTGGAACGTTTCCAGCCACTCGTCAGCGCTCTCCGGGGTTAAGTCCGGCAGATGGCAGAGGGCTTTTGCCCGCTCCAGCGCCTGCAGCGCCTGGTTATACTGAATCGCACGAGTCTGCTGCACATCCAGCGCCTGCTGATAGTCGGCCAGCTGGTTTTTCAGCTCATCCACTTCCAGCTCTGCGGCTTCGGCGCGGGCTTCGTTCTCTTCCTGTTGGTCAGAGGCTTCCGCCACCACTTCATTTTGTTCTTCGAGGCGAATCTGTAGCTCATCGAGATCCGCTTCATAGCGCTCGATTTTTTCCTGCTGGCGCAAAGCGGTCTGCACCAGGTTCAGGTGGTCGCTGGCGGCCTGGTAATCGGCTTCCAGATCGCCTTCCGCGCCGTTATGTTCCTGTAGCTCACGCGCCATATCGACATGCTTATACTGCTCAGCGGCAAGCTGAGAGCGGGAAGTAAACAGATCCCGGCGGTATTCCAGCGCTTTATCGAGATGAATGCGTCGCTCGTTGGCGTGGCGCATATAGTCAGCCGCCACGTAGTTGGTAGCTTCGCTGATCAGATGTTTGAACAGATCGCGGTCGGACTGCGTGACGCGAATCGCTTCCAGCGTCATGCGGTTTTCGCGCAACGCTGCTTCCATATCCTGGAACGCTTTACGTACGCCGCTGTTTTCCGGCAGCAGGTAGTCGCGCAGCGAACGGGTGATGGTGCTCGAAATCCCGCCGTACAGAGAGGCTTCGATCAGGCGATAGTATTTGCTACGGTCCGAGGCCGAACGCAGGCGACGAGCCACCACGCCCAGGTCAAACATCAGCGAGTGATATTCGGTGATAGAGTTGAACTGCTTAAACTGCACCCCTTCCATCGCTTCGAGTTTATCTTTCAGCTCGTTGAGCGTAACGACGCGCGCCTGGCGTTCGTTAAGGGTTTCAGTTAGCAACTGAGTCGGCTGAATGGAGGTCGGCAGGCCCTGAATCGCAAAAGGTTTGATATCGACTTTACGATCGCGGCCAGCGACCTGCTGTAGACGAACCCCAACCACCACGCGCTGGTGACGAGAGTTGATAACGTCCAGCACTGAGTAACAAACCCCGGCGCGCAGCTTACCGTGCAGACCTTTGTCGCGCGAACCGCTGGTAGCCCCGGCTTCCGTGGTGTTACGGAAGTGCAGCAGCGTAAGGTCCGGGATCAGCGCCGTAACGAAAGCCGCCATGGTTGTGGATTTACCGGCACCGTTACCGCCCGAAAGCGTGGTCACCAGTTCATCGAGATCAAAAGTACGGGCAAAAAAACCGTTCCAGTTAACCAGCGTCAGCGAGCGAAATTTACCGCGTTCAATCATTACTCTTCCTCCCCGCTATCCGGCTGATTCTCTTCATTCTCATCATTGAGCTGCAGGCGATTTTCCAGCGCCATGGCTTCGCCGTCGCGGATCATGCGCAGCTGCGCTTCGCGCGGATCGTCTCCAGCACGTACGTCAGCCCCGAAGCGGAAGACCGATTCAGTGATGCGGAATTTGCTGCTGTCATGGCCCATAAACCACACCATGCCGAGACGGCGCAGACGGTTAAGCGAGGCGCGCATTTTTTCCTGCAGTTTCTGACGGTCAAGGTCGGAACCAGTGGAGCGGTTATTCACCAGCTTCAGCAGTTTCGCTTCATCCGCCAGAGTCAGCAGCTCATCATAAAGCTCCTGCTGGGTGAAGATACCTTCATTCGCCAGACGTTCCGGGCTCAGGTAGAGATAGCACAGAATTTTACCCACCATCATATCCAGCTCGGAGAGCACCGAACGCGGGATAAGCGTGGTGGAACGCGGGCGCAGGTAGAAAAATCCCTCCGGCGCGCGAATCAGCTCAACGTTATAGCGAGCATAAAACTCTTCCAGGTAATCCTGAAAATCCATTAAAAAGGCGTGATTATCCAGCTCGTCGAGACCGACGTGACGGCCCGCGCGCAGGGCGCTATCCAGCGCCGGAAATAACGGATTAGCCAACGCTTGCGCCAGTTTAACCGGCATCACTTGTTCAATATTTGTCGATGACATGCGCCTGTACCTTGGCTCCGTAATCATTAATCGGCTGCCATTTAGCTGGCAGTCCGGTGAAATCTGCTTGCGCTACGCCCAAACGTACCGCCTGGTCGACAACGATTCGCGCAACGTCAAAGTGGCGCGCGCGCGGATACTGCGCCAGATACTCGCGTACCACCAGGCCGAGATCCAGCGGCAGGCCTTTATCTTTATAAATCGCCAGTTGAGATTCGATAAGCGCCGCAAGCTGCTCGCGAATTTCGTTAAACTCTTCGTACTCAAGATCCGCAGGAAGTTCCCCGGTTACCTCTTCATCATGCAGCGCCATCTCTTCATCGCGCATATCAAGCAGGCGATCGGCGCTAGCATGAGTGAGTGCCCACGGTGCATCAAAGTAGGTCTGAACCGACTGACGCAGGCGCTGAGCGAAGACGCGGTTCTTATCCATATCAATCGCGGTACGGATAAACTTGTGTACGTGGCGATCGTAGCCAATCCACAGGTCAATCGCCTGCTGGCCCCAACTGACGATACGGTCCAGCTTGCTTTGCAGATCGAAAACCAGGCGATCGACGAAGTTAAGATCGTCGCGGGCCATGGTCGAATCTTGAATGCGCAGCAGGTTTGCCTGCAGCTTATCGCCGGCTGCATCCAGCGTATCCTGCAGTTCGCGCAGAGTACCGGAGGTTTCCGACAGCAACAGTTCACAGCTGGAAATCGCCGCCCGCCAGTCTTTGTTCAACAGCTGAGCAATGTCGTCTTTCACCAGTTGCTGCTGTTCGTCCATGATTCGTTGGGTGAGATCGATACTGTCGAAAATTTCCGCTACCGAGTATTTCAGCGGTGCGAACACATTACGGTGCCAGTGGAACTCATCGCCCCCCTCTTCCGCCGAGTCAGCGGCACGCTTTAGCTCACCGGCAACGATCGATAGCTGCATCGACAGACGCAGGGTGGAGAACTCACGCTGGCGAATATAGTAATCGGTAATGCCGATGCCCAACGGAGTCAGGCGATAAATGGCATTGCCTTCGGTAATTTCGCTGGTAAAGCGGTTCAGCAGACGCTGGCGTACCATATCGTTAATGGCATTATTGGCACGCTGGCTGATGGTTTCGCTGGTCTGCTCAAACGCATCACTGACGTGGCGGAACGCGTCCACCAGTTCTCCCTCGGTCATTTCCCCTTCCATCCGCTCACCGTTCAGCGTGGCAATCGCCAGCAGGAAAGAGAGTCTGTCGACCGGCAGCGAAATAGAAAAATCATTTTTCCTGGCCCAGGCAACCAGTTCGGGGACTGTCTGGGAAAATTCACTCATAGTTTATCCTTGCATCTGCGGCTTAAGCGCGGTGACATGAATGTAACGACCCAGGCTGATATACGGCTCCTGGCGACAGTAGCGCGTTTCCAGCTCCAGTAGCGCCGCAAACTTGTCGTGCTGTTGGCGTTTTTCACGCAGATAATCATGAAACACCCGCACGCCGGTCTTACCGGTAATCTGCCAGCCAATCTCTTCCAGCCAGCCATAAACCTGCTGCGGATCGCGCGGGTAATCCGGCGATAGCGTGCGTTTTTTCTTTTTCGGCATACCTAATTGCACATAGTCTAAATTTCCGACAACGATATTGCGCATCAATAGACCGTTAGCATTGTAGAACATGAGCGACAACGCGCCGCCGGGACGTAACATTGACCACAGCGTACGCAGCATCGCCTGCGGCTCGGCTACCCATTCCAGCACCGCATGAAACAGTATCAGATCGACAGGACTTTCCAAATGCTGCTCAATATCCTGAGCTGCGCATTGTACAAAATGCATGTTGTCGATCACACCTTTATCGGTAGCAGCCTGTCGGGCACGAGCTACCATTTCGCCGGAAAGATCGCATAATGTGACATGGTGGCCCATTTCCGCCACTTTGATTGCCGTTTGCCCTTCGCCGCCGCCCGCGTCAAGAACCCGCAGTGGTCCCGGCCCCATCTGGCTGAGCAGCGGTTGCAGATCCTGCCAGAGGATCGCCTGCCGCAGCTGGCCCTTGGTGGTACCGTAGATATTGCGCGAGAGCTTATCAGCAATATCATCGAAATTACGATCCTTCACGGATGACTCCACACGCCAACACAAAGCCGCTATTTTGTCATACCCGCGCGGAGAATGGAGCGATCTGTTATAAGATCCGGGCATATCTTTGGTTATATGGTCAAAAAAGGAACCATCCGGCATGCTTTTTACGCTGAAAAAGTTTTTAGGTGGCATGATGCTGCCGCTCCCCCTGCTGCTATTGCTTATCGCTCTGGGGATAGCGTTACTGTGGTTTAGCCGCTTCCAGCGCACCGGCAAGCTCTGTGTGAGCCTCGGTTGGCTACTGTTACTGCTTCTTAGCCTGCAACCGGTGGCCGACAGTTTGCTCAAACCTATTGAGGATAAATATCCGACGTGGCGCGGCGAAGAGCGCGTGCACTACGTGGTTGTGCTCGGCGGAGGCTACACGTGGAACCCTGAGTGGGCTCCCAGTTCAAACCTCATCAGCAATAGCTTGCCACGGTTAGCGGAGGGGATCCGCCTGTGGTATGCAAACCCGGGTGCAAAATTGATCTTTACTGGCGGGAGAGCAAAAACTAACCCGATGAGTTCCGCAGAAACCAGCGCCAGAGTTGCAGAGAGTCTGGGCATACCGCGCAGCGAAATTATCGTGCTGGATAAACCCAAAGATACTGAAGAAGAGGCCGCGGCGGTGAAAGAAGCGATTAGCGATGCCCCATTCCTGCTGGTGACCTCCGCCTCACACCTGCCGCGAGCGATGATTTTCTTTCGTCAGGCCGGACTGAACCCTTTACCCGCCCCCGCCAACCAGTTGGCGATTGAGTCACCACTCAATCCGTGGGAACGCGCAATTCCGTCCCCCGTGTGGCTGATGCATAGCGATCGGGTTGGCTACGAAACGTTAGGCCGCATCTGGCAGTGGTTAAAAGGATCCTCAGGCGAGCCAGGGCAAAATTGATTTTGCCGCAAGGTCGAAACGGGCGCGATCAAAGCGCCCGGTATTAACCAGGTTTTCCACTTCATCCCACAACAGATACAGCCAGCGCCGCCAGAGAAAAGCCTCAGCTACCGGCGCACGACGCAGATAGTGCCACAATAGCTGTTCCCCTTGCCCACCATCGGCCAAACGAAATAACTCAAATTCACGCGGAGCCCAGAGCATCATGCCCGGCCCCACCATCGCCAGCAGCTGATCGCTACGCGCATCTTTCAGCATGCTGCGCAGCGTAAAGCTACCGTGCACCAGAACACAGTTATCATTAAAGTCTTTAAACAGATCCGCAAGGCATTCGCGAGTACGGAACAAAATACGTTTGTCCTGCATGGTCAGGCCGGTATCCTGATAGAGATTCAGCGTGCTCCATAGCACCTCGACCCGTTGGCGATACCAGTGCGGCCAGAGGTTTTCCTGAGTGCTATCAACCATCCCTACGCAACCACCGCTATCCTGCCGATGCCAGGCCAGTAGCGCTTCAACGATTTGCTCCTGCAATTGTTCCCAGCGTTCCGGGGTACGGGCAGGCGCTTCAACCGAAACGCCACGCAGTCGTTCAATCAGCAGGACATCGGGCCCAGGTTGCTCTTCATGCGTCATCACGCCATAGACAACCGGCATGCGTACGGTTCCACTACGCGCAAGCGTCGAGATTTTCCACGCTAGCTGACGCGCGATACCTGGCGTCGTAAAACTTCGCGCCAGCAGCGGCATTGGGTTTCCTTGAGCATCATATAGCGACCACAGCGCTGACGAAGGCTTCTCGCTGACGCACTCCACGCGGCTTAGTTTTTCACCAAGCAGGTGGCTCAGTTCGGTACGCAACTGTTCCATTTCAGATTACCCCTATGAATACTACCGATTTCATAATGAGCGTCTGCTACGGGGTTGTCATCGGGTGAGATCAAAATTGCCGCAAAAAAGTATGGAAAAACGGCCTGAATATATCCCCTCCAGACGGAGGGGATGAAAAGATTAACGCAACGCTGCGCGAACGCGTTCCAGATCTTCCGGCGTATCAACGCCCGTACCTGGAACCACTTCAGCCACCGCAACATGGATTTTTTCGCCGTACCACAGAACGCGCAGTTGCTCCAGCATTTCAATCTGCTCCAGCGGACTTGGTGCCCAGCTGACGTAGCGACGAATGAAACCGGCGCGATAGCCGTAAATACCGATATGGCGCAGCAGAGAGTCGCCGATAGTTTCGCGGGATTGAGCAAAACGATCGCGATCCCACGGGATGGTGGCGCGGGAGAAATAGAGTGCGTAGCCCGCAGCGTCCATCACGACCTTCACCGCATTCGGGTTAAAGGCTTCTTCAGCATCGTGGATTGGCACGGCTAACGTCGCCATGCCGCTAGTGCTGGCCGCCAGATTTTCGGCAACCTGACGCACTATCGCCGGCGGGATCATCGGCTCATCGCCCTGAATGTTAACGATGATAGTGTCATCGCTAAAGGCGCATTTCTCGACCACCTCGGCAAGGCGCTCGGTACCGGATTGATGATCTTCACGCGTCATACATACTTCACCACCGGCAGCTTCAACCGCACGGGCAACGTCTGGGTGGTCAGTAGCAACGATGATACGGTCGGCTCCGGACTCACGTGCACGCTCCAGCACATGGACAATCATCGGTTTGCCATTGATATCCTGCAGCGGTTTTCCCGGCAGGCGAGTCGAAGCAAAACGCGCGGGAATGATAACCACGAAGCTCATGACTGGCTCTCTTCTACGGCAAGCGGACGGGCTTCAGTTTCTAACAGTACAGGAATGCCGTCTCGCAGCGGGAAAGCCAGGCTATCAAGTTTGCAGATCAGTTCTTGCTTATCCTGGCTGTAATACAGCTTACCGTTACAAACCGGACAGGCGATAATTTCAAGTAAACGATGATCCATAATTCCTCCAGATGGACCGAATAGATTCCGCAGAAGCATACCATACGCAGGCTCAGGCGGCGTCAATTTCCCAACCCTGTCGTTGCCCGGTAAAGAGCTCCGCCGGCAGCTGCCCGCAGGCCACCTGCGTCGCGTCCTGCCAGCGGGCGAAATCATCAATCGCCCGTTTTAATCCCTTCTCCAGCCCCGATGTCAGCTTGACGCCATCCTCCAGCCACAGTGAGAAAATTTCCAGTACCCCGGTTTTGCGATGCATTTTGCTATCCATCCGCCCCACAAGCTTTCCCTGGTGCAGAAGCGGTAAAACAAAATAGCCGAACTGGCGCTTCGGTGCGGGCGTGTAGCATTCCAGCCGATAACTAAAGTTAAACAGCTGTTCAGCCCGTTTACGATCCCATACGACCGGATCGAAAGGCGAAAGTACGGCGCTATGGCTGGCAGACAGTCTGCCGCCAGGTGCTGACTCCAGTTGCGCTAGCGCATCGCGATGGAGCCACATTTCACCTAGCGCTTCTACGTTCACCGGTACCACCAGCCCTTCTTCCTGCCATTTCGCCAGCAAACCAGGTCGCGAGGGTTGGCGCAAGCGATAATAATCCGCCAGCCACTGCGGGCGAAAAACCCCCAGGCTACGGGCGCTGTTGCGCAGCATAATGTCTTCTGCATGCTCTTGCGAAAGCCCATCCCGCTCATCATTCCAGTGCGGCATTACCCGATGCATCAGGTCATAAACCCGCTGAAAATTGCGCCGTTCGACAACCATAACTTCGCCTGCGGTAAATAAACCTTCAAGGTGACGTTTATGCGGTTTCCACTCCCACCAGCCGCTGGTGCCTTTGCGCGGATGCTCGAAATCTGCCGAGCGGACCGGGCCGTTTTCAGCGATATGATTCAGTAATTCCTGAATGCTCTCGGCATGTGCGTCCATCCACTCTTTATGATACTTCCAGCCCATTTTACCCGGCGTCAGCATGCGGTGACGCACCAGCGAAAAGTCACTACGCGGTAAAAAGCAGGCCTCATGGGCCCAGTACTCCATCAGTTCACCAGTGCGTAGCGCCTCATCCAGCCAGCCCTGTTGATAGTGACCGAGGCGGCTAAAAAGCACCAGGTATGGGCTACGGGCGACAACATTAATGGTGTCGATTTGCAGTAAAGACATCTGCTGGATAGTCTGCAAAATATCTTCGGGTCGCGCGCGACGGCGGGGCTTTTTCAGCAGCCCCTGCGCGGCAAGATGGAGATGGCGGGCTTCTTTAAGCGAGAGGGACAATACCGACATGCAGGTTCTCCATTAAGGGCTCCAGCGCAACGGTATGGCAAAACTAACGTTGCGCCAGCGTGACTAATTCCGTGAGCAGCCGCTGTGCGCGTTCATCAGCCATTATGGCGTCGACGGGTAAATACCACCAGTTAGCTTGCGCAAACTCCCGGCATTTTACCGCGTCTTTTTCGGTCATCAGCAGGGTTTGCTGTGACGTCGCCAGGGCAGCGACGTCGCTTTGATTCAATGCCTGATGATCGGCTAAGGCCACCGTTTTCACTGGCTGCACGCCACAGCTCTCAAGCGTGGCAAAAAAACGCGGCGGGTGACCGATTCCTGCCATCGCCACCACATTGTCGAATGTCGCGACGTTTCGACGTTCGCCAGTCAGCAGATTCACCGCCAGTCCAGGACGGAGCTGCATCGGGATCTCTCCCGGTCGGGCCACACCGCCATTAACGATAATCGCATCCACGCTGTGTAAACGTGAGGCGCGCTCGCGCATCGGCCCGGCGGGCAGCCACCAGCCGTTGCCAAAACGGCGCACGCCGTCTATCACCACGATTTCTTTATCACGCGCCAGCTTGTAGTGCTGCAGGCCATCATCAGTGACGATGATCTGCAGATCGTTTGCTGCCAGTAAAGCCTGGACCGCCTCGCTACGAGACGGCGAGACGGCAACCGGTGCCCCAGTACGCTGGCGAATCAGTACCGGCTCATCGCCCGCTTCGGCGGTATCCGTATTGGCATTAAGCAGAAGCGGATAGCGTGCCGCTTTGCCACCGTAGCCGCGAGAAACAACGCCAACGCGAATGCCGCGCTGCTGGAGCTGCTCCACCAACCAGATCACAACCGGCGTTTTACCATTACCGCCGGCGGTCAGGTTTCCCACCACCACGACCGGGACCGGCGCTCGCCAGGCTTTTCGCCACCCCAGCTTATAGCTAAGCCGTATTAACCCGCTCACCAGGCCATATAGCCAGGAGAGCGGCAGCAACAGCCACCATAAAGGCGATTCACCGGACCAGATGCGAGCAATCATGCGCCGAATTGCATCTTATGCAGTTGAGCGTAAACGCCCTTATGCTCGAGCAGATCGGCATGGCTGCCGCGTTCAACGATTTGACCATCTTCCACCACCACGATCTCGTCAGCTTGCTCAATCGTCGACAGGCGGTGGGCGATAACCAGAGAGGTGCGGTTTTTCTGCAGTTCGTCCAGCGCAGCCTGGATAGCGCGTTCGGATTCAGTATCCAGCGCCGATGTGGCTTCATCGAGAATCAGAATCGGGCTGTTACGCAACAGCGCGCGCGCGATAGCAATACGCTGGCGCTGTCCGCCGGAGAGCATCACGCCGTTTTCACCGATAATCGTATCGAGGCCATTATCCATTTTGTTAATAAAGTCCATGGCGTAAGCCATGCGTGCCGCTTCTTCAATCTGCTCACGGCTGTACTCTTCGGTACGCGCATAGGCAATGTTATTCGCCACCGTATCGTTGAAGAGATGAACGTTTTGCGACACCAGCGCGACCTGATCGCGCAGGGAAGTCAGCGTGTAATCGCGCAGGTCATGACCGTCCAGCAATATCTGGCCTTCATCGACATCGTAGAAACGCGTGATAAGGCTGGCGATAGTCGATTTACCTGAACCTGAACGCCCAACCAGCGCCACGGTTTTCCCTTCGGGTATGTTCAGGTCGATATTGCGCAGTGCAGCAACTTCGCGTCCTGGATATCTGAAGGTGACGTTTTTAAATTCCAGATTGCCCTTCGCGCGCGCGATCTCCAGCTTGCCTTCGTCTTTCTCCTGCTCGGAATCAAGGATAGCGAAAAGCGTCTGGCATGCCGCCATCCCACGCTGGAACTGGGCATTGACGTTAGTCAGCGACTTTAAAGGACGCATTAAAGCAATCATTGAGGAGAAGACAACGGTGATGGTACCGGCAGTCAGCGTCTCCATTACGCTCGGGAAGCTCGCAGCATAAAGCACAAAAGCCAGCGCCAGAGAGGCTATCAGCTGAATGATAGGATCCGAAATAGAGGACGCAGAGACCATTTTCATCCCTTGCAGACGCATCTTGTTACTGACCTTATCAAAACGCTTGGTTTCCACCTTCTGGCCACCAAACATCAGCACTTCTTTATGCCCTTTCAGCATTTGCTCTGCGCTGGTCGTCACCTGGCCCATCGTGTTCTGCATATTCTTACTGATATTACGAAAACGCTTCGACACCACGCGGATAGCGATCGACACAATCGGCGCGAGCACGATAAGAATCACCGAGAGCTGCCAGCTGTAATAGAACATCATGATAAACAGGCCGATAATCGATGCTCCTTCGCGCACGACGGTGATCAGCGCGCTGGAAGAAGAGGATGCGACCTGTTCGGAATCATAGGTAATACGAGATAACAACGTACCGGTGGACTGTTTGTCAAAGAAGGAGACCGGCATTCCCATCATGTGGCTGAATAAACGGCGGCGCATCGTCATAACGACTTTGCCTGAGACCCATGAGATACAATAGCTCGAAACGTAGCTGGTAACACCGCGCAGAATCATCAGCCCGATAACCACCAGCGGCATCCATATCAGCACTGAGCGATCCGTTTTACCAAAACCATCATCCAATAACGGTTTAAGAAGCGATAGCATGAAGGTATCACTAGCCGCGTTAAGCACTAGCGCCACTGCCGCAACGATTAGCCCGGGTTTAAACGGCGCTATAATCGGCCAGAGTCGGCGGAAGGTCTGCCACGTGGAGAGATCTTTATCGTTCTGCATTCAATAAACCAGCTTGTGTTGAAATAGCCGCATATTCTACCCGTTCTACGCCTTCCCGCCAAACCACTGATGATACCAACGAGGTAAAACTTGATCCCGTAAGCCATGGATTTGCCAACTATCTGTGGAAAAAACAACCGTAATTTGCCCCTGGTGCGGGGTATCGAACCATTGATAACCCAAGTTCCGATAACGCTGAATCACTTTACTGGAGGGCATCCGCCATGCGTTAAAGCGTGAAGCTGAGGCAAGCGCCGCTTCGCCTCCCACGCTCTGAAGTAAAGCTGTCCCTGACGAGGTATTGCTACCGTGATGCGGAACCTGGATAAGTGTAGACGCAAGATGCTGCCAGTAGTGGCTGATCATCGCCATTTCCGCAGGGGTTTCGATATCACCCGTAAGCAGAATACTGTGCTTGCCGTCATCAATTCGCACTACGCAGGAACGATTATTTCCCTGCTTTGTCACTCCCGGCAGTGGCCACAGAGCACGAAAAGTTAACCCTCTCCATTGCCAGGTTTCACCGCGCTGACAGGCTAAATGCCCCGCCCAGCCCAACGGGCTACGAACCCATAGTTGCGGCCATGCTTTCTGTATCGAATTCAATCCGCCGCGATGATCGAGATGTTCATGGCTCAGAATGACCCCCTCCGGTTGCAAATGATGCCAACGCAGCCAGGGGATAATAATTTGCTGACCACTGTCACCGTCTGGCCACGCCAGCCCGGTATCATAGAGAAGCGCCGCTCCCTGACGTTCAATAACCATAGCCAGCCCCTGCCCCACATCCAGCATCGTCACTCGCCATTCATTAGCGTCGGTATTACGCCCAAAAGGCCGACTCAATAACACAAGGCACCCTAAACAAAGCGCAGGTAGCGTCCGCCAGGCATGAAAGCGCCAGGCTATCAATGCCAGCCAGGGTATTATGCTTACGCCAAGCCAGCGAACATCCAGGCCCAACCAACCTGGTGGCAGCTGGCGTAATGACCAGAATAACGCGGCCAGAATCCGGTCCGCCATTTGCCACAAGGCCATCTCTACAAATAGCGGCCCGCAGAGATGCAACAGCATTGCTACCAGAATCAGCGGGACAACGACGAAGGTAACCAAGGGCACGGCAATCAGATTGGCGATGATGGAAGTCATACTGATGCCATGAAAGAGAGCAATTTGGATGGGGATAAGTAAGAACATCAATCCAATCTGCAAATGACACAGCGCAAGTATCTGACGTAGCAACCAATGCCTTTCACGAAGTGAAATTGGCGCCAACTGATACCAGAAGATCAACGCAGCGACGGCAAACGCTGATAACCACAGGCTTTCGGATAAAACCGCTAACGGGTCAGCGAACAAAATCGCGCCAAGGCAGCAACACCATATTTGCCACGGCGACCAGCGTTTACCGGATAACCGAAGCCAGCAGCCGACGGCTAATGCGGCGCAGGTACGCAATGCAGGCGGCTGCATACCCGTCAGCCAGGAGTAGAAGATGGCGCATCCCAGGCCAATAAGCAGCGGTGCCCGCCAGCTAAGCCAGCGGCATGGGAGAAAGAACTGCAGCCCTCTCAGTAATAACCAACCAAGCGAAGCCCCCAGCGCAATATGTAAACCCGAAATCGCCATCAGATGCGACGTGCCGGTTTCCTGCATCAAGGTCTTAATCTCACGAGGAACGGCCAGACGCTCCCCCATGCCTAATCCTAGTATCACAGACCGCCATGGCATTATATCAAGTGTTTGGTTTAGCGATGCCAGATAGCGTGCCCGCAAACTACAGCGTCTGTCCCGGGCTTCGGCGGTAAGAAATCGTCCAGTCAGCGGGCGATGTTGCGACAAGGCATAGCGTTGACTATCAAATCCGCCATCGTTGAGCTGTCCGTGAACCGGGCGGGCACGAAGCGTCATTGCCCAGACCTGGCCCGCGCAAGGTGTTTCGGGGAGATAGTTGCCGTAGAGACTCACCCCAGGTGCTGGAAATAGCCGCCGTCCGTCCAGACGGATAATCTTTCCTTGATGGGTTGTCTGTCCATCAGTTGCGGTAAGTTCAATTTCAACCTGTCGATTTCTGTCTAGTAATGTTTCGGTTGGCCATAACACCTGTCGGGCACTGAGTATCCCCCAAACCAGGAACAACATTATCAACGCGACATATTGCGCAGCGCTGCGACGGCATTGTGCGATAAGTAATGCAAGGGCAATGAGTCCCCAGACAACAAAGCGTCCGGGCAAAACGGGTAACCAGAGCAGCGGTAAGATACCGACAATCACACAGCCAGCGAGTTGTGGTAAACGCATTAACACCTCCTTGTCGGCAGAAGTGTCGCGCCAAATAGAAGATATGTCTCACACGGCGTAGATGAGTTGCATGGTGCTTTCCAGTAAATTTACTCTGTTACCAGAAAACGACCTGTGTTTTGCGAGGAGAGATGGAAAAAGTACAAAAAAAAGCACCCGAAGGTGCTTTTTCAACGTTTAAGTATGTTGTCGCCGCTCAGCGAAACTTACTCTTCGTAAATATTGGCGCGGTCGCGTAATTCTTTACCTGGTTTAAAGTGTGGAACGTACTTACCTTCCAGTTCAACTTTATCGCCAGTTTTTGGATTACGCCCGGTGCGGGGTGCTCGATAATGCAAAGAGAAGCTGCCGAAACCGCGGATTTCAATGCGCTCACCTTGAGCAAGCGTTGAGGCCATATGCTCCAGCATTTCTTTAACAGCATCTTCTACTGCTTTCGCAGGAATGTGAGATTGCTGGCTGGCAAGTCTTTCTATCAATTCTGACTTGGTCATTATTCCTCCGGTTTCCTTCAAGGCAAAGTTATCTAACAGCTTAAACAAGGGCGGCCGTAGCCGCCCTTTGTGCTTGATTACAGGACGAATCCTGCAATCTGTCAAGTAAACTCGTCATAATTCAGGTTGTTGTAACCCGAAAGACTAAGATTACTCGCCTTTAGCTGCTTTGAAAGCTTCAGCCATTGCGTTGTTAGAGAAACCAGCTTCTTCCTGTTTGTTAACAGTAGCGATAGCATCTTTCTCATCAGCTTCGTCTTTAGCACGAACAGACAGGCTGATTGCACGGTTCTTACGATCAACGCCGGTGAATTTAGCTTCAACGTCGTCGCCTACGCTCAGAACCAGAGTTGCATCTTCAACGCGGTCACGTGAAGCTTCAGAAGCGCGCAGGTAACCTTCAACGCCGTCAGCCAGTTCTACGGTTGCGCCTTTAGCGTCAACTGCAGTCACTTTACCGTTTACGATTGCGCCTTTCTTGTTCAGTGCAACCCAGTTGTTGAACGGATCTTCTGCGAGCTGTTTAACGCCCAGAGAGATACGCTCACGTTCTGCGTCAACCTGCAGAACAACTGCTGCGATTTCGTCGCCTTTTTTGTATTCACGTACTGCTTCTTCGCCTGCAACGTTCCAGGAGATGTCAGACAGGTGAACCAGGCCGTCGATGCCGCCGTCCAGGCCGATGAAGATACCGAAGTCAGTGATAGACTTGATTTTACCTTCAACACGGTCGCCCTTGTTGTGGGTTTCCGCGAACTGCTGCCATGGGTTGTTTTTGCACTGCTTCAGGCCCAGGGAGATACGACGACGTTCTTCGTCGATATCCAGAACCATAACTTCCACTACGTCACCAACGTTAACAACTTTGGACGGGTGGATGTTTTTGTTGGTCCAATCCATTTCGGAAACGTGAACCAGGCCTTCAACGCCTTCTTCGATTTCAACGAAGCAGCCGTAGTCGGTCAGGTTGGTCACGCGACCAGTCAGTTTGGTACCTTCCGGATAACGCTTAGCGATAGCTACCCATGGATCTTCGCCCAACTGTTTCAGGCCCAGAGATACACGAGTACGCTCGCGGTCGAACTTCAGCACTTTAACAGTGATTTCGTCGCCAACGTTTACGATTTCGCTTGGATGCTTAACGCGTTTCCATGCCATATCGGTGATGTGCAGCAGGCCGTCAACGCCACCCAGATCAACGAATGCACCGTAGTCAGTGAGGTTCTTAACGATACCTTTGACTTCCATGCCTTCCTGCAGGTTTTCCAGCAGCTGATCGCGTTCTGCGCTGTTTTCGGACTCGATAACGGCACGACGAGAAACAACAACGTTGTTACGTTTCTGGTCCAGCTTGATGACTTTGAATTCAAGCTCTTTGCCTTCCAGGTGCAGCGTGTCGCGCACCGGACGAACGTCTACCAGGGAGCCTGGCAGGAACGCACGAATACCATTCAGCTCAACAGTGAAGCCACCTTTAACTTTGCCGTTGATAACACCGACTACAGTTTCAGCTTCTTCGTAAGCTTTTTCCAGCGTGATCCAAGCTTCGTGACGTTTAGCTTTTTCACGGGACAGCAGGGTTTCACCGAAGCCGTCTTCTACTGCATCCAGAGCAACGTCAACTTCGTCACCAACCTGGATTTCCAGCTCGCCCTGGGCGTTTTTGAACTGCTCTGCCGGAATGGCAGACTCAGATTTCAGACCGGCGTCAACCAGTACGATATCTTTGTCGATAGCAACAACAACACCACGAACGATGGAACCCGGACGGGTTTCGATTGTTTTTAAGGATTCTTCAAATAGTTGAGCAAAAGATTCTGTCATGTTTAATCTTCAGGTTTCATATTTAACGTCCACCTGGCTCCATGCCGGATGGGGTTGTTTAACATACCCGCTAACACTCCATTGCTGCGGGGGTACTGCTAAAATTCGGAGGCTATTGCGCTTCACCGATGAACAATTAAGCGACTGCCAGTTTTTCGCGCGCATATTGTAGCGCTTTTTCAATCACTTGCTCAATGTTTAGTTCTGTGGAATCAAGAACTAAAGCATCAGCTGCCGGGATAAGCGGCGCCACTGTGCGATTACGATCGCGGTCATCGCGCTCTTTTATCTCGGATAAAAGGCGATCAAAGTTAACACTAAAGCCCTTCTCCTGCAACTGGAGCATGCGGCGCTGAGCACGTTCTTCCGCTGAGGCATCAAGGAAAATTTTCACCGGCGCATCAGGGAACACTACGGTCCCCATATCACGCCCGTCAGCAATCAGGCCGGGGAGATCGCGGAAGGCGCGCTGACGGCGCAGCAACGCTTCTCTTACGCGTGGGAAAGCGGCCACTTTTGATGCCGTATTGGCCACTTCCTGAGTGCGAATTTCAGCACTAACATCCTCGCCTTCAAGAATCACTTCCAGGCTACCGTTAGTAGAAACAAAACGCACATCCAGATGCGCGGCCAGTGGAACCAGCGCGTCTTCAGATTCAACATCTACGTGATGATGCAATGCCGCCAGAGCCAGAACACGATAAATCGCCCCAGAATCCAGCAGATGCCAGCCCAGCGTTTCCGCCATTGCCTTGCACAATGTGCCCTTACCCGCACCGCCAGGCCCATCAATGGTGATTACCGGAACAGCTACCGTCATCTTTTTCTCCTTCAGCAAGGCGCATAAATATATAAACGCCGCGCATTATACGCATCTATACGACGGAAAGTGAGTGTTGCTTGCAAATTACGGACAACAGGAAATGGAATGCAGAAGAATTACGCAATTATAGCGGGCTGATGGAGCATCAGCCCGGATTGGGACGAAGTTTTACTTTTTATCAGCGGCGATGCGGTCGCGAATGTGCTGCGCACGTTCAGCTGAAGGCGGGTGTGAATCGAACAAAGATTTACTATGCCCGGCGTCAAGGCTGGCCAGTTTGTCGAAGCTTCCCACCAGGCCCTGGGTGCTGATCTTACGTTTCTTCATCAGGTCGTAAGAGAAATCATCGGCATCCGATTCCTGAGAACGGGAGAAGGCTGAGTTGATCATCCCCTCGCCGATATCACCCAACTGGGATTTAGACAAACTTGCAGCTGCTCCACCGGTTGCTGAAATCGCATCACGTGCGGCGACGGTTGCATACGCGGTTTGCATCGCTTTACGCGAGTGACCCAGCGCAACGTGACCCAGTTCATGGCCCAGTACGCCTTCGACTTCATTATCGGTCATCATGTCCATCAGACCGCTATAGACGCGCACGCAGCCGTTAGCCATTGCCCAGGCATTCACGTCTGATGTCACGTATACTTTATAGTTTACCGGGGTACCATCGATATTATTGCCTAACGCTTTGGCAATTTTATTCAGGCGTTTGGTGTACTTGCTTGAAGAGCTCGCCAGTTTATTTTCACCATCCATTTGCTTACAGGCATCATCGGAAAGCGCTTTAACTTCAGAGTCAGAGAGGGTCGCTGCTTTGTAGGCCGTCATCCCGGAATTGACCAGGGCGTTGGTATCCATACCTTGCATATTTTTACAACCTGCCAACAACGTGGCAGAAACAGCCAAAGCCAGCATTAATTTTGTATTTCTCATATCAATCATCCATTGATTTTTCATATTAATTGCTTATAAATCCTATATTTACAAGCAATTAAGGCTAGCACTTAGTTTATCTGCCGACAAGCACGTAAAAAAAACGCCGACCTGATGGTCGGCGTTTTTATAGGACTTGCGTCATTCAAGCCAGTGTGCTGATACGCGCCAGTTGCTCGAAGTAATCAGGGAAAGTTTTCGCCGTACACTTCGGATCGAGGATGGTGACTGGGGTATCGGAAAGCGCAACCAAAGAGAAACACATCGCCATGCGGTGGTCGTTATAGGTACCGATATCGGCAAACTGCAGCTTCGCAGGTGGAGTGATGCGGATGTAATCCTCACCCTCTTCAACTTCAGCGCCCACTTTACGCAGCTCTGTTGCCATAGCAAACAGGCGGTCGGTCTCTTTGACACGCCAGTTATAAATGTTGCGCAGCGTGGTGGTACCTTTCGCAAACAACGCGGCAGTGGCGATAGTCATCGCAGCATCCGGGATATGATTCATGTCCATATCAATGGCGTTCAGCTCGCCATGAGTACAGGCAATAAAATCATCACCCCAGGTAACGGTTGCGCCCATTTTCTCCAGCACATCGGCGAAACGAATATCGCCCTGCACGCTATTACGGCCGATACCGGTCACCTTCACCGTACCGCCCTTAATCGCGCCAGCTGCGAGGAAATAGGATGCAGAAGAGGCATCG